>JAYZCA010000031.1:0-10888 GCA_036339235.1 Candidatus Latescibacterota bacterium
CGTGTGGGGGACCAGTTCATGGAGACGCGTCGGGGCGCGCTACTGAAGTAGCGACAGCTCTCTTGTATCATGCCCGTCGCCTCCTACTCCGTGTCGAAGGCAATGAAGTCATTGATCCAGGACGCGCTGGGCTGACCCCTCGGTTGGCCTGGCTGCCGTCGCGCAGGCCAAGCCGCGGACGGAGATGACGTAAGTTGTTGCCCAAGCATAATCGGTCATACGTGGCCATCTCTCCCATCGCCAGCGACTCATAGTAGGAATCGCTACCCAGCACGACGGTCCTGTCATTGAATGTGGCCCGCTGTGCGCCGTGCTCACGCGCTCTCGTCGCACGGCCAAGGGTTAGAGCCTCACGGCACAGGGTCGCCGCCAGAGCCGTTCTCGCGGCGTGTACGGCGTCCTGCTGCGCTGCGGCGTGATCCATAGCCATCTGAGCCCTCGCCGCCAACAGCGGCACCACACGGTCCGTTGACGGTGGTGGAAGGCGACGGGAGCGAACCTTGCCCATCTCGCGGTCGATGTGAGCCGCGCCCAGCAGGAATAGCACACGGCTTTCGGCGGCGATCGTACGGCGTGCCTGATCGGGATCGCCGCGAAGGATGGCGGCCGTGATCCTGTGGGTGCTGATGGATAGGTCACTATCGATTACGTCTTGATCTGGTCGCATGAAGAAGGCCCTCCTTTGTCTTAATTATCGGAGGGCCTTCAAAGAGTCTGGATCTGTGGGCAAACTGTGGGCAAACAGTGCTGTTCACTGCCAATTTGATCAGCTACATTGGGCCACCCTGTAGCCCTTTCTCACTCTTCCTACAGAGAGAAAATGAGCGACGACCCCATCATCCGTCCCGAGGACCGGGAGGATGAGCAGCTGATCGACTATCTCTTCGAGCTGTACGGCTACCTCATTCTCAAGGAGGCGGTGGCGCCTGCGGACGTCGCCGAGATGAACCGATGGGCAGACGCCCATCAGCATCATCATGACGAGGCCAAGCCGCAGCGAGGGCACGAGGACAGCCGGTGGATCGGGCACGTCGAGACGCACACGTACAGCGGCCCGGATGGTATCAATTTCCAGAACATCGTCGAGGCCGGCCCGGTATTCGAGCGGCACATCGATCACCCGTCCTGGACGGGCCACGTGCGAAGGTTCGTCGACTCACCTCGAAACGGGTTGTCACTGCACGAAACCCTGCTCAACATCAGGGGACAGGGGGGCTACATCGGCATCCACAGCGGCGGCCACATGTCGATCCCGTACATGTCCTTCCGCCAACCGAACACCGGCGCCTGGATGGTCGGTCAGATCAACGTGATCACCGCTCTCACCGACATCGGGCCCGGAGACGGGCCGACGACGATCGTCCGCGGCAGCCACAAATCAGCGCTGGCTCACCCCAGACTGGCGGAGGTCAACGCCGTGTACCGCAGCAACGAGGCAGCCGGAACCGCCGTGGGCATGAAAGAACTGTACGTCGACAAGGGGGACGTGCTGATGTTCACCGACTCCATCACCCATGGCTCGGCACAACGCACCAACGAGGGCCACCGCCGCATGGTGTTGTATCGGTACTCACCACGCTGGATCCGAACGCGCTTCCACTACGTTCCGTCGGAGCGACTGTTGTCGCAGCTCACCGACGATCAGCGGACGATCATGCAGCCCATCGCGCCGCGTCGCCCGCCAGAGGACATATGAGCGACACCGACCTGTGCTATCTGTCCGCCGTCGACCTGCGGCAGCGGTTCGAGCGACGGGAACTGTCGCCGGTTGAGGTGACGGAGGCGACGCTGCGTCGCATCGAGTCACTGAATCCGTCGCTCAACGCCTACATCACGGTGACGGCGGAACGGGCTTTGGACGATGCACGTGTCGCCGAGACCCAGTACGAATCCGGTGACCCGGTGCCGCCACTGGCCGGTATCCCCGGATCGCTGAAGGATCTGACGGCGACGAAAGGCGTCCGCACGACACGCGGTTCGCTGCTGACGGCCGACTGGGTGCCCGACTTCGATGCACCCTTGGCAGAGAGCCTGCAGCGGGCAGGCATGGTGCTGCTCGGCAAGACGAACACGCCGGAGCTGGGATGGAAAGGTGACACGAGCAACCGCGTCGTCGGATCGACACACAACCCGTGGCGTCACGGACGTACGCCCGGTGGCTCCAGTGGCGGGGCGTCAGCTGCCGTCGTCGCCGGACTGGGACCGCTGTCACAGGGCACGGACGGCGCCGGTTCGATCCGTATTCCCGCAGGGTTATCCGGCGCCTTCGGCTTCAAGCCCACGTGGGGCAGTGTGCCCCAATACCCGGCCAGCGTCGTGCAGACCCTGTCCCACGCCGGGCCGATCACACGCTCGGTGGGTGACGCGGTGCTGATGCTGGCGGCCATGGCGGGACCCGATGCGCGGGACCGTGCGTCGATGCCGCCGGAGGCCTTGTCGCTGGACGACATCGAAGGGGGCATCAAAGGTCTGCGCGTCGCCTGGTCGTCTGACCTTGGATACGCCGCAGTGGATCCCGCCGTGGCCGACAAGGTGGCTGCCGCCGCCCGACGATTCGAGGAACTGGGCTGCACCGTCGAGCAGGCCCACCCCGCTGCGGCAGATCCCTGGCGCCTCGTACACATCATGTGGTCGACGGCTTTTGCCGCCTACTTTCGCGACAGCATCGACCAGGTGCGCGAGCAGCTCACGCCCGGTCTGGCAGCCATCGTCGACGAGGGGATGGCTTTTCAGGGCACCGACGTGGCGGCAGCCTACATCGAGCGCAACGCGTACTACGAGGTATGGCGCGCCTTCCTCGACTCCTACGATCTGCTGCTGACGCCGACGTTGCCGTGTACGGCCTTCGCTGCCGGCGACGATCACCCTGGAACAATCGATGGCCGGGAGACGACCTACCTTGGCTGGACGGCCTTCACCTATCCGGTAAATCTCACCGGTCAGCCGGCGGCGAGCGTACCCTGCGGCTTCGTCGACGGTCTGCCGGTGGGGCTGCAGATCATCGGCGGCTTTCGCCAGGACCGGACGGTGCTGCGGGCTGCCCGGGCCTTCGAAGAGATGGCGCCCTGGGCGGAAACCAGGCCGCGAGCCTCAGGAGAATGACATGCTGACACAAGAACAGATCGACGCGTTTGAGCGGGACGGCTTCACCGTCTGTCCGGGTTTCCTGAAAGGCGAGACGGTACAGGGTCTGCTGGACGAAGCAGCGGAAGTGATCGCCGGTAACACCCGCGCTCACCACGACGGCGAGCGTATGGAAATGGAGCCGGATCAGCCGCCGGAGGGGACTGCAGTGCGGCGGCTCTACGAACCCTGCAGCTACTACCCGCAGTCGCGGGCGCTTTCCGAGCTGGGTGAGTTGCTCGACAACGTAGAGCAGCTTTTCGGCCCGAACCTACTGTTCCATTACAGCAAGCTGAACATGAAACCTGCCGAGGTCGGGTCGGTCGTCGAGTGGCATCAGGATCTGTCCTACTACCCGATGACGAACAGCGACTCGCTGGCGGTCCTGTTCTACCTGGACGACACCGACGAGAGCAACGGAGCGCTGAAGATTCTGCCGGGCGCGCATCACGAGGCGCTGATGAACCACAGCGTCGACGGGTTCTTTCAGGGGCGCGTGACGGAGCCGGTGGGAGAGTCGGGGGCGGTGAGCATCATCGGGGGTGTCGGCACGGCGATCTTCATGCACGCCCTGGCGCCACACGCATCGGCGCCCAACTCGTCGACGCGCAACCGGCGCACGCTGATCCTCAGCTACCGGGCTGCTGATGCCTATCCGATCTACAACGGACCGATGACGGAGAAACACGATCTGCACGCGCGCCTGGTGCGCGGCGAACGGCCTGCGATGGCGCGGTTCAACCTGAAGAGCTTCCCGATTCCGCGCTACAAAGATGAAGTGGCGTCGCTGTACGAACTGCAGGAACGCTCGCGCGAAGGCAAACTGGAGGGGTAGACCTCTGGGCATACACCCATTATTTGCAGCGTTCCACAAGATCTGCACACGTCGGCTCTGCCCCCGGAGAACCGGCGCCTGGTAAGAGGGTCAAACAGGTCAACGAAAGTCATCGTGGGACCGACGTGTACCACGGACTCTATCTGCCATCGGATTGGAAAGAGGGGCAGCGATCGGCTGCCCAGGAAGATGATGGCGCTACGTGCCAGGCCTGCCGCAGGTGGTCCCGAAGAGGCGTCGACCCAGTCGATGATGGTAAGCTCGTCGCCATCGACGATGACGTTGCGGGGATGGAAATCCCCGTGACAGAGCGCCTCGCCGTCGGGCAACTCGCGCAGGGCGGCAAGCAGAGCGGCGCGCTCTGCCGCGGTCAATCGGGAACAATTGGCGACGCGGTGCTCGACGATCTGTCGCTGAGGGTCCATGCCCGGCGCGGACCGTCCCGTGACTTCTACCTGGAGTTCTGCCAGCTGGACGGCCGCGTCTTCGACGCCGGTCGAGCCGTTCTCGATACGATCCATGAGACTGTCGCCGGCGACCAGGGCCATGGTGAAGCCGTGGCGGCCGTCGACGGTGACGACATTGCCGACAGCTGGGACCCGGACCCCCTGATCGGCGGCGGTTCGTGTGTTGTGCAACTCGTGCTCGGCGTGCTCGATCGGTTCGCCAGCGGGGTAGAGCTTGACGACGGTACGGTCATCGTGCCAGCGGTGGATCTCCGACGTGCGGCCGCGAAACAGGGGCTCGCCAGTCACCATCAGAGCAACCCTATCAACGGCTGCTAGGCACCCTGGAGGAAAGCGCAACCCTGGCGGGCGATGTCGAAGGGCGTTCTGCCGGAGAGGTCGCAGGCTTCGGTATCGGCGTCCAGCAGGATGAGAATCTCAGCAGCTTCGACCCGTCCGAGGAACGTGGCGCGATGCAGCGGCGTGCGGCCGTTGGCGTCGGGCACGTCGATGTCGACGCCGGCGGCGGCCAGTAGCCAGAGCATGTCGGTGTGGTTCCACTCGGCAGCCAGATGTATGGCGGTGCGCTGCGCCAGGTTCAGCGCGTTGGCGTCGACATCGCGCTTCAGGAGCCAGGTAGCGCACCTCGTCGCGTTGTTTCGTGCAGCCCAGTGCAGAGGAGTCATGCCGCCGTCGCCTGGCCTGTGGGCGGCGTCCCGGTCTTTGGCGACGAGCTTTCTGACGTGGTCGCGGTCGTCCAGTCCGGCAGCGGAGTAGATGTCGTAGCGGGCTCCCTGTTCCACGATGGCGCGAGCCACTTCGAGCTTGCGCCAGGCCCAGACGGGGTCAGGTGTCGGTGTGCCGTCACTGGCCAGAGGATGGGCAACGGCTTCCTGAAGGACGGTGGTGCCGCGCTCGCCGTTGCCGATGAGCGGCAGTTCGGGGTCGGCGCCATGCTTCAGGAGTAACTCGACGTAGGCGGTGTCGAGTCCCAGATTGGCGACCCAATAGAGAAGGGAGACGTTGGCGAGGCCGTCCGAGTTCGCCTGTTCCGTGACGGTGGAGGCATCGCCGACGCCAGCCTCGAGGATCAGGCGGAGTGATTCGAGATTGTCGTTGCGGAGGGTGGCATTGAGTGGATACTCAAGTCCGAGATCAAGGTCGAAAGAGCGTACGCCCCTGTCGAGAAGAAAGCGGACAGCGTCTTCCGTACCGCGAAACTGGATGGCGTTGTGGAGGGCGGCGGGCCCGACCGTCTTCAGGATGCCGGGCTCGAGGCGCAGAAGCACCTGCATGCGGTCCACGTCGCAGCTTGCCGTCTGGCGATTCTGATCGCGAGAAGCGGCGATGATAAACCGGGTCTCGGCATCGGTCAGGAGGTGCCCCTGGCGGGCCGTGAGCCTGTCGGTAATCTTGCGTGTCAGGTAGTCCATCCTACCAATGCAATAGGGTCGGACGGACCAAGTCGAGCGCTGGGGCGCGGAAAATCGTCCCGACAGTTCTTCCAAGTGATGTATTTACAATCACTTGTGGACAATGAGCCGAAAAGATTCCTTCAGAAGCAGAGTTGTCCGCCCAGGACAGGCCGCACTTTGCCTCCCACCTGAATCCGGAAACCCTGGTCTGACGACCCGGCGCGGAGGCGCAACAGAGAGGGCCGGCCCATCTCGTATCCCTGCTCGATCAACAGGTCGTCGGGCTCGACAAGATCATGCTCGAGCAGGTAGGCGCCCAGGCAGGCCGCGGCGGCTCCCGTTGCCGGATCCTCGACCCGGGGGATCTGCGGGATGAACATCCGGGCTGCCAACCCGTGACCGACCTCTCGCGCCTCCGCACAGATGACGTAGACGATGGTGTCGGCGAAGCGCTGGCGCACATAGGTGAAGGCCAGTGCCCGGAAGGCCCTGCTGTCGAGATCGCATGCCCTCAGCTCCTTGAGGCTGGCGACGGGAACGATGAGGATCGGCATACCCGCCGACGCCAGGACGACGGGAGCCCCCTCAACGGGGGACGCGTCAGGAATTCCGAGAGTCGCATACACGTCGGGGGCTGACCAGACCGAGCCGAGTTCGATGGTTGGCGCCGTCAGCCAGACGATCTCGCCGCCGTCGCTCTCCGTGGCGAAATGAACCGGCACTCTGCCGGCGGACATCTCCAACCACACGTCGTCCTGCCGTACCTCGAGCAGGTGCTCGCGAATCACCCATGCCGATCCCAGGGTCGGGTGACCGGCGAAGGGCAGTTCTTCGGTGGGGGTGAAGATGCGAACCTGAAAGGCGCCGTCGGGCTCCGGTGTCCGCCGGACATAGGTCGTCTCGGAGAAATTGAGCTCGCGCGCGAAGGGCATCATATCCGCGTCGGACACCTCGTCATCGTGTATCACAACCCCGAGAGGATTGCCACCGAACCGGCGTTCGGCGAAGACGTCGACGATGTAAACCTCACGCGTCACGAAAAATCCCGAGTCTGTCGGCAAACATCATCGCGGCGGCAAGGATAATGACTCCCACGATGACAAACCGCAGCCGTCGAGGCTCGATCCTCTTCGAGAGACCACTCCCGTAGTGGGTCCCCACAAGCGACCCCAATGCCATGAAACCAGCGACCCGCAGATTCACGGCGCCGGAGTCGCTATGCTGTCCCAGGACGCCGTAGATCACAGACATCACGAGCATCAGGAGAATCGCCACGAAGATCGACGTGCCAACAAAGTTCGAAGAGTCACGATAGAAGAGGAGGAGCGCGGGGATGATGAGGATGCCGCCGCCAATCGACGTTGCTCCGATAATCGCCCCCACGAGAAAAACAGAGAACGCGCTGAGCGTTCGCCCCAGACCGGGCGACGAGGGCGTGCCCTCGAAGCGGCTTGAATCGAACAGCAGCACGACGAGGGAGAAAACGATGGACAGGATGATCACGTAGCTGATGGCACTCTGCAGAGTGTCGACGCCCGCCGGCGACAGTGAGGCCGTGCCCCACATGACGAGCAGGGAACTGCAGATCACGCCTGGCAGTGCCGGAACCAGGAAGCGGAGGCCGACGCGCACACTGACCGTCTTCTGCCTGTGGTGCCTGAAGGCCGCGTAGATCTTCGTCAGGACCGAATACAGACTGGCCGTTCCAACCGCGGAAATCGGATCGAGCCGCATGATGAGTATCAACACAGGTACTGTCAGTACCCCGCCGCCGACACCCGTCATCCCGATCAGGAATCCGAGGACGGCCCCAGACGCAACAAGGGTGGCTATTTCAATCACACGAGCTGCGGTGGGTCGGCGCCGAGAGTCAGCAGGCGGCCGTGAACGAGGGGCCGTTCGCCCGGCCAGGCGACGAGGGGCTCGGGTGTTCTGATGGGCCCGGTCCAGGCGTCCAGTTCGTCGACGCAGCGGCAGGCCAGCGTCTGAAAAGGAGGGCGACCCGGGTCGGCGATGGCGATGCGGATCTCCGCGGCGCGGGCGCGTTCGACGAGTCCGAAGAGAGGGTCGATGAGATCGCCGCGGAAACAGATATCGGCGCCCACGACCCACGACACCCCCTCCAACATGTCGGCACCCAACGCGTCGAAGCCGCGCGCCTGCGTGGAGATGGAGACGTCATTGGACTCTGCGTGAAATTGCGCGATGGGCAGCACCTCCGGGTCGAGGTCGCAACCGACCACACGCGCACCTCGGCGGGCACAGTAGACGCCGGCCAGACCCCAGCCGCAGCCGACGTCGAGGACATCAACTCCGTCCAGCTGCTGTGTTTCGAGGTAGGACAGCAGCAGCCAGGTGGCGCTCCACAAACGCCAACCCTGGTGTGCAGGCTGGTACGCGGTGCGCAGGGCGCGTAACCGGGCATCGGAGGCGCGCGGGATGCGCAGGCCGAATGCTTGACGTTCCGGGGGGGCGGATTGAGCTTTGCGCGATGTCGACATGAGCTTGGCTGCCTTCAGAGATACGGACACTGCGAGATTGAGACAACCGTGGACCCAGGACTGCCGCTGACCGACATCGTGAAGAAGCTGCCACCCGTCGTACCCTTCGTCGGTCCCGAGGCGCTGGAGCGGCGCAATGGCCGCCCGCTGCAGGTACGCATCGGCGCCAACGAGAGCGTCTTCGGCGTATCGCCTGTGGCGGCGGTGGCGATACGGGAGGCCATAGAGGACATCTGGATGTACAACGACCCGGAAGCGCACGATCTGAGGGCGGCGCTGGCTGCGCACCACGGAGTGTCGGCGGCCGAACTGCACGTGGGCGCCGGCATCGACGAGATCCTCGGGGACCTGGTGCGCATCTTCGCCAAACCGGGGGACGCCATCGTCACGTCCCTGGGGTCCTATCCGACGTTCAACTACCACGTCAGCGGTTACGGCGCGACGCTGGTGGAGGTGCCGTACGTGCAGGACCACACGGATCTGCCCGGGCTGGCGCGCGCGGCGCAGGCGCAACGGGCGCGGATCGTCTACCTGGCCAATCCGGACAACCCCATGGGGACCTGGCGGGCTGCGACGGAGGTGCTGGATCTGCTCGACCGGCTGCCCGGCGACTGCATGCTCGTACTCGACGAGGCCTATGCCGATTTCGCACCCGCGGCGGCGATTCCGTCGATGGACACGACACAACGGCGCCTGGTGCGTACGCGGACGTTCTCCAAGGCGCACGGCATGGCGGGGGCTCGTGTCGGCTACGCCGTTGCTCACAGCGAGGTCGTGGCGGCCCTCAACCGCGTGCGTAACCAGTTCGGTGTGAACCGCATCGGCCAGGTGGGGGCCCTGGCGTCCTTGTCGGATTCAGCATTCATCGCCGATGTCGTGCACCAGGTGGAAGAGGGGCGACGCGACTACACTACCCTGGCGACGGAGCTGGGCCTGGCGCATGTCCCGTCGGCGACGAATTTCGTCAACATAGACATGGGTTCAAGCGAGCAAGCGCGGGCGACGCTGGAGGGACTGCTGGAACGCGACGTGTTCGTGCGTATGCCGGGCAAGCCGCCGGGCGATCGCTGCGTGCGCGTAACGGTGGGCACACCGCCGCAGCGCGCTGCCTTCGCCGACGCGTTACGCGACACGATGGGAGTACGGTCCACATGAAGATCCTCGTCGGCGGTTCAACCGGCCTGGTGGGTGGGGTGCTGATCGACTACCTGATGGCGTCGCGCGTCGAGATTTTGCGGCTGTCGCGCTCGCCGGCACCGGCGGGGGAGCCGACGGTGCAGTGGGATCCATCGGCAGGGCTGCTGCCGGCGGCGCAGCTGGAGGGCGTCGACGCCGTGGTGCATCTGGCCGGAGAGAGCATCGCCGGGCGCTGGAAACCAGCCAAGAAAGCGCTCATCCGCAGCAGCCGCGTCGATGGCACACGGCTGCTGAGCGAAACGCTGGCCAGGCTCGAGCGGCGGCCGAAGGTGCTGGTGTGCGCCTCGGCGGTGGGTTACTACGGTGAACGGGGCGATCAGGTATGCACGGAGCAGAGCCCGCCGGGCAAGGGCTTCCTGGCCGCTGTCACAGTCGACTGGGAGGCGGCGACGGCGCCGGCGAAAGAGGCGGGGATCCGTGTGGTGAATCTGCGCATGGGCGTGGTTCTGAGCCCCAGCGGCGGCGCGCTGGCGACGATGATGCTGCCCTTCGGTCTGGGACTGGGCGGCCGCGTCGGTTCGGGTCGCCAGTACATGAGCTGGGTGACGCTGGATGACCTGGTGCGCGTCATCGACCACATCATCCACCGAGACGAACTGCACGGGCCGGTGAATGCCGTGGCGCCACAGGCGGTGACGAACACCGAGTTCACCAAGGCCCTCGGCCGGGCGCTGCGACGTCCGACTCTGTTGCCGCTGCCGGCATTTCTGGTGCGGCTGGTGTTGGGCGAGATGGGCGAGACGCTGCTGTTGTCGAGCACGCGCGTGGAACCAGTGGTTTTAGGCGAGAGTGGATACGAGTTCGTGCACCCGACGCTGGACGAGGCCCTCGTCGAGCTGGTGCGCGGCGGTTAGGGAGCAGGTCCATGACACTGCTCGTCCTGCACGTCGCCGCCACGCTGTTCATGACCGGACTGGTCTGGTTTGTGCAGATCGTCCACTACCCGCTGCTGCATCGTGTCGGCACCGCTGGCTTTTCCCGCTACGAACTGGAACACACACGCCGCACCAGCCCCGTGGTGGCGCCGATGATGCTCTTCGAGCTGGGCTCCGGCGTGTGGCTCGCACTGGCGCCGCCAGTCGGCGTGCAGTCGGCGCTGTTGCTGGCCAACGCCGTTCTGCTCGCCATCATCTGGGGTTCCACCTTCGTCCTGCAGTCACCCCTGCACCGCAGTCTGGCCAGCGGCGTGGCCGCCGGCAGTGTCGACCGCCTGGTCTCGACGAACTGGATCCGCACGGCGTCGTGGTCGGTCCGCTCGGTGCTCTTGCTGCTGGTTCTGCTGCCAATGACCGAACCGCCTCCTCCCGCCCCGGCGCCGCCGGAGGCGACACAGATGTTGCCACCGATGCAGGGCGTGCTGCTGAAGTGAGG
>JAYZCA010000032.1:0-6837 GCA_036339235.1 Candidatus Latescibacterota bacterium
CGGCTGAAGTGCTGGACGGCGGCCTCTTCGGCCAGTTCTCTCGAGGAGCACCCCCCCTCACCCAATCCGTAGATCCCCTCGTCGGTCTCCACCTTGATGACGAACATGTCGCGCCCCGCTTGTATGGGGAATGTCTTGATGCCGGTGATCTTCATGATGACTCCATTGAGATTCAGGAGTTGGAAGAGGCGAGTTTACAGGGATACGGTACGGAGATTCCCGGATCTCACCACGCGCCTCCGAGGGAGAACGGCCGTGTGGGGGCCTTCTCGCCAGCGGCTGGTGACCACGCGGCTCCGGTCTACTTCCGGCTTACTTTTGGGTCCTGACCGATCAGCTGATGGAGGCGGTCAATCCTCGACACGCCAGCGCTTCAGCCCCGGTCAATCCACTTATACGCTGCCTTGGCATTTCTCCAGAAGTATTTCTCGCGAGCCTGCTCCCCCTTGGCACCGAAATACTTCGAGACGATGGAAAACACCTGGGCGTAGTCCCCGCCCACGTCCGACACCGGCCAATTGCTGCCGTAGACCAGCCGATCCTCGCCAAAAGCCTCCCAGAGGACGTCGAGCATGGGGGTGTAGAAGGCCACATCGGCCGGCGCCGGTTTGACGGAGCTATACTCTACCAGGGCCGAAACCTTGCAGTAGACCTGCGGACAGGTAGCCGCCTCGCGCATATTCTCCACCCAGACCGGATCCGGTGGGCCGCCGTCGATCTGCAAACTGCCGATGTGGTTGATGACAAGGCGTAACTCGGGCAGGCGGCGCGCCAACTGACATACGCCGGGCAGTATGTCGTACCCCCCGAGTACGTCCAGTTCCAGGTCCAGGTCCGCCAACTTCTCCATGTCGCCGACGAAGCCGTCCTTGTCGATATCCCCAAAACTGCCTCCGCCCACGCGAATGCCTCTAAAGAGCTCGTTGGCGGCAAAGCGCTCGATGTGGCCGCCGAATTCCTCGGTGCAGGGGTCGATGTGGCCCACCAGCCCGACGATGCTCGGATCGTCCGCCGCCAGGTCGAGTACCCACTGATTGTCCTCGACCCAGGCGCTGGCCTCCACCACCACCGTGCCCGTCACCCCGTGGGGCGCGGCCAGTTCGCGCCAGTGCTCGGGCAGTACCGTGCGGTAGAGCAACTCGTTGTCCGGATTCGGCCAGGGCGCCCCCTGGGGCCGGTGGGGATCGTAGAAGTGGGTATGCGTGTCGATGATCATAATACCAAGTACCTAACCTGCACCGAACAGATAGTCAAGCAGCGCATCCTGCTAATGCCTTCAGCAATAGCGATTATCGCAGCCGACGCCGATGAGCCGCTCGCACTTCCAATCGGTTGGTTGCACCGGGTCCGCATTGTATTGATCTTGTACTGATTGGCGATGGAGGTTCCTCCCTTCCGCGTTGAACATCTCCGCGCCTCTCCCTTCATGACCTCCCCACTGCCGGCCCATTTCGGTCGTCGATCCTCCGCCAGAATCCCGAAATCGTCGCTTCTCTTACAACCAGGAGTTTGAAATCCATGAACAACCCGGTATGTCTGGTCTCGGGCTCAAGCAGCGGTATCGGCAGCGCTATCGTGCGCCGATTCGCGGCGCAGGGATACGACGTGACCGTTCACTACAACTCGGGGAAAGATCCTTCCGATCCCCGCAGTCACAAAAAACCCGGTGCAGAGCGGGCCACCGTCCTCGCCGATGAGATCCACCAGGAACACGACGTCGAGGCCATCGCCCTGGGTGCTGATCTGGGCGAGCCCGAGGCGGCATTCGACCTGGTGGACAGGACGCACGAGCATTTCGGTCGACTCGACACGGTCGTAAGCAACAGCGGCGTGACCAACTTCGTGGTCGACGAGGCCGGCAAGGCGGTGCGCTACCGATTTCACGAGACCCCCATCGAACATCTCGCAAAGGAGATGGATCGAGTCCTCAGCATCAACCTGATGGGTGCCTACCGCCTGTGCCAGCGCTCCCTCAAACTCATGATGGACCAGGCTGAACAGGACCGGCAAAGAGGGGAGGAGCCCCGGCATCGCAGCATTCTCTTCGTCGGCTCGATTTCGGACGTGGCGCCCGACAGCATGCGCATTCCCTACGGGGTCAGCAAGGCCGGTCTAAACCACGCGGTTCAGGGCGCCGCCTTTGAGGGTGGGCCGCACAACATCACCGTGAACGCCCTGCGCCCCGGGGTGGTGGAGACACCGCTCACCTCCCGCCCGTCCGGCGTTTTCGATCCGGACAGCGGCGAGGAGTACACCGTGGCCGAGACCTACGGGGTGATGGCTGAAGGGGGCGCGCAGCCTATCCCGCGCATCGGTCATGCCGAAGACATAGCCTGCGCCGCCCATGCCTTCACCCAGATTCCGTATATGACCGGGCAGTTGATCGCCGTGGATGGAGGGTTCACCCTGGTCAACGGCTTTCCCAACCGGGAACTCTTCCTGAAGGAAGGCATGCGTCGCAGGCAGGAGCGTGGTCGGACATCGCGATAGGAGCTGCCGACTGTGTTCAATTCCACAAACAAACACATTGTCGTGGCGCTGACCCTAATGCCGTTGAACGCGGCTGCCGACGAAGCGACGACCGGGCGCTGGGACGATACCATCAACAATGCGGCGTTCGTCAAGGAGGGGCTGCAGAGACTCTACAATCCGCACTACCAGTATGAGAGCATCGGCTTGGGCGGCACGACCCTGCGTGTGGGGCATGACGGTTTTATCAAGTCCGCCGCTCCTCGCATCTTGACCGGTGGTTATCTGGAGCATGTTCCGTACCTGGCGTACGAATACTGGTGGGACGAGGAGGGGCATCGATATATCCCCTTTGAGCTTTCGGGAGGCTATGGGGATGACCTCGAACCGGGGCAGATCACCTCGTTTCGCCATTATCTGGATATTCAGGCAGGGCTCATGACCATAGACATGGATCTGCGGGCAGATCGGGTCTGGGAAGGGCTCCATGTGATGGGCAAGAACGTCTTCCATACACGCCGCGAGATCTTTGTCACACCTGACGGCGTCCTGGTCATACGGGTTACGGACTCACGCGGAAGTACGCCCTTCCAAATGCGGGTCGATGTCGAGCAAGATGTCCGCATATACCTGAACCTGGGCATATACGACAAAGAGCACCCGAAGTGGACGCGTGCGGTAGCCTTAGAGGATAGCGGCGCCGTAGTCGTGGCAAGACGGCCGAAGACGTGCACCGCAACCCTCGCTGTGGCTGTCGCTGGGCAAGGCTTATTCGTCGATGCCGAAAAGGGCGTGTTTGGGTCTACGGAGTCAGGGCAGACGCTTACCTTCTACATCGCTCCGGGTTCGTCCTATGAAGGCCCCAAGGCCACAAAGGCGGCCTGGACCAAAGCCGAGGGAGCACGACGGCGCGGCTACGACGCGCTGCGCGTGGAGACAGCGCAATGGTGGAAGGAGTTCTACGAAAAGTCCTCCGTGCGACTGCCGGACCCGAGCCTGGCCAAATGGTACGCCAGGTCGATCTACTACCACGGTGTCTTCTTCGGAAACACGGACATCCCTCCAGGGCGTAATTCGTCCAGTGTCGAGAGTTTCGCCGGGGCCATAGGGCTGGAATTCGATCTCGCTTTCAGCCAGTTCGCACTGCTCTATACGAACCATCTTGCCGAATCAGGAGGAGTCGTCAGCTGGCTGGCGCGGGTCCTGCCACGTGCGGAGCAGTACGCCAGGAAGGGCCTGACTCTGCACAAGACCAACGTGAAGTACGCCGGAGGCGCAAAATACAGCACGCTCATGGGCTACGATGGAACCGTCACCGCGCCTCCTTCGGAAGCTGAAGGCGCAAGTGCCTACTTGAACTATGCCGGTGCCAATGCCGCCGCCATGGCGCTGGCGCATACAGACTGGGCCATGGACGGAGAGTACGACAGGATCGCCGATCGTATCCTGAAGGGAACTACGCAGGTTTCTCTGGAAGACCTGGAATGGCAAGAGGATATAGATGGCTTTCTGTCAAAAAGCGTCATCAGCGCAGTACAGCAGTCCGGCGCTATTTTTGGGTTGCGCGAATCTTTTGCTCGCGGCGTCGCGCCGCGGAGTTGGAGAAGCAGGAAGGACAAAATTCTCCTGCCGACGGCGGATTTCGCCGGTTCAAAGGTGATCACTGTCGGTCCTGGCGTGGTGCCTTTCGAAGGCTCTGGCGATGCGTCCTGGCTACAAGGATTGTGGTGGTATGGCATCATCTCAGGGGATTCCCCCCTGGCGCGCACGACGTATGACATGATCAGCAAGTCGCTTACGGGCAACTACGTTTTCAACAACTCGAGGATGGGAGTCTACGCTGCAAAGCTGCGCGACGGCGACGAGTCCTACGCCTGGGCAAAGCGCATGATCCGGCCGGGCGTAACGCTGTTCGACGACACGTGCTTTGGTGAAATCGTCCATGGCCCGGAAGACTTCAAGAAGACTCCGGAGATTGCTGCACACGGTGCGCTAATCTGCAACGTGACCCAGATGCTTCTCGATGCCGACGACGAGGACACAATCATCGTTTTTCCGGCCATCCCCGAAACATGGCACAACGAAGGCGTGGCCTTTGCCGATCTCGCCGGACGAGGAGGGATTCGCGTATCTGCCGAGTTTGCCGAAGCGGGTGTCCGCGTGAGGCTTAGGAACGCCTCTCGGCATATAGTCGCGCGCCAGCTTCGGGTGCGCCTACCCGGCGGCACGGTGGAACTAGCTAAAGCTCCCGAGGACACCCGTATCTCGGAGGGTTGGGCCAGCATCGCGCGCGTCGTGATCCCGGCTGAGGCGACGCTCGAGTTTGTATTCACGCCAACAGCCGGGGGATGATGCCGGTAAGTCCTCCGCGGCAGAGGCTCTTGCGGTCCCGCTGGTCGAACGACACCAGGTTGCCGTCGATCAACCGAACCCGGATCCCGCAAACTGGCGTCCGAAGACTTCCCCCATCCCCTCAGCGCCTCGGCCAGCTCCCCGGTCCGCCTACAGCCCCTGGATCTTCTGGTTGGTGGCATTGCCATACTCCACTTAGCTTCGGCGCCGCGCTGACCCGGCTTCGCCCGGTCACTGAACGACCCCCACTCTCACGCCCCCGCACAGGAAATCATGGCGATGGCAGCCGGCGCTGTCCACGCCACTTCCCAGTGCTCACCTCTGTCGTCACTGCGATACAGTTTCTGGGCGACGGCCGCCCAGGCGGCCCCGTCGTCGGAGAAGGCGAGATGGAAGGTGTCGATGTTGCCGGGTGTTGCGGCCGGAAAGCCGTCGGTCACGTGGCTCCAGTTTCGCCCCCCGTCATCGGACCGGTAGAGCTGCCCGTCCACGTCTTGGTGCGGTCCCCTGCTGACGGTGGCGAGAACGCAGTCGGCGTCTCGCGGGTGCACGGCGACGGCGCGACCGTATTTCACCGGCAGCCCCTCGGACCGATGCGTCCACGTCTGTCCGCGGTCGTGGCTGACGAAGACGGCGTCGGCGGTATTGGCGTAGAGCCGCTGCGGCGAGGCTGGAGAGACGGCGACTTGATGCACGTCTCTGTGCAGGTCGGGCGTAACCGGCTCCCAGCTGACACCGCGGTCCGCCGAGCGCATGATGCTGCCCACGTGAATGTCGGCATACACCCAGTCGCCGGAGTGGACGACCGATCGCACCGCCGGTGGACCTCCCCACGGGGTGACCCACTCGTCGCGGCACTCGAGGGCATCGAAGCCCTCGACGACCCGGGCGGGCCCGTCGCCGTCGGCAAGACGGTACAGGTGAGGGGGCTCGGCGCCGATGAGCAGCTCCACGGGATCCTCGCTTAGGATGTCGAGGCTCTCCACGGATCCCTCGATGCCGCTTTGCAGACGGCGCGTGCGGCCGTTTTCCAGCACAGCGACATCACCCCCCTGCAGGCAGATGGCCGAGAGGCCGCGGCCTTCCTGCACTGCGCGAACGGTTTCGCCTTCGAGCCGCAGCTCGGGCGCCACGGCCCCGTTGGCGATGGGGGTGGCGGAATAGACCTGGTCTTCGGAGGCGATCAACATGTTCGAGCTCCTTGTTTCAGGTTGATTTCGTCCTCTTCCCTTTCACCACTGTGACAGGTCATGCCTCCGACGGCTACGCCCGAGGTCGTCCCATCACGGGCCGGGACGGATCCCCGAACTCCGCGCCGGTGTGGGTTCCGGGGGGGACGAGGCGGTCGATCTCATCGAGGGCATCAGCCTCTATCTCCACGCCAAGCGATCCCAGGTTATCCTCGAATTGCTCCATGGTGCGAGGGCCGAGGACGGCGGCGGTGACGATGGGATTGGCGATCACCCAGGCGAGGGCGAACTGGGAAGGGGTGCAGGCCTGGTTTCTGGCGAGGGATTGCACTTCCAGCGCCACGTCGAAGCTCTCAGGCCTCAACTCCGTCTCCTGGATGCGTCGGTCCCCGCGGGAGGCGCGGGAGCCTTCCGGGAAGGCTTGTCCTCGAGCATACTTGCCGGTGAGGACGCCGCGCGCCAGGGGACTGTAAGCCATGACGCCGATGCCGAACTGTTGGCAGAGGGGAAAGAGCTCCAGTTCCGGGTCGCGGTTGACGATGTTATAAAGAGGCTGAACGCAGCACAGGGATGCCAGGTTGCGGCGGTCGCTCGTCCACAGGGCCTCGCAGATCTGCCAGGCGTAGAAATTGGAGCAGCCGACGTAGCGCACCTTTCCCTGGCGGACGAGGAGGTCGAGAGCCTTCAGGGTCTCCTGGATCGGCGTACCCGGATCGGCCCGGTGGATGAGATAGAGGTCGATGTGGTCGGTGTCCAGACGGCGCAGGCTGTTCTCCACCTCGGCGAGGATGTGGTAGCGACTGGTGCCCGAGTCGTTGGGGCCGTC
>JAYZCA010000033.1:0-5608 GCA_036339235.1 Candidatus Latescibacterota bacterium
AGGGCGTCCTCCGCCTTGGCGTCCACCTTGGACGGAGGCGTCTTCTTGCGCACGTCATCGATCCAGGCGCCGATCCTCGAAGGGAAAGTGTCGGCGAAACCGATCATCCCACCGAGGTGCTCGTAGACCTCCACCTCCTTGGAAAAACGCGGATACAGGGCCAGTCGCTCACAGGCCTCGTTGATGATGACCCGCCCCGCCGAGCCCACCAGCTCCAGCGTCTCCAGGCCGTAGCTGCCGCCGGCGTCGTACGAGCCGGTCAGGTGTCCGATAGCGCCGCTCTCGAACAGGAGGTTCGCCTGCACGTTCGACCAGATTTTTCTCCCTTTGCCCTTCTTGAAAAAAGCCTGGACGCGCTCGACATTGCCGGCAAAGTAGCGCATCACATCGAGGGAGTGCGGATGCAGGGCGCGTATGTGGAACCACGGTGACGATTCGTTCGGATTGTTTATCCACATCGTCATGTTGACGATGTTGAGCTCTCCCAATCGCCCCTCGTCGAGCCACTCCCTGGCGCGGACGGCGGCAGGCGTGAACCGGTGGTTGAGATTGATGCCGTAGCGCACCCGCTGCTTCTTGGCAAGGGCGACCATGCGACGCGCCTTGGCCACGTCGTTTGAGATCGGCTTCTCACCCAGCACCGGGATGCGCGCGCGCAACAGCTCCATCGTCGGCGCATAGTGATCACCGCCGTTCTCGATGCCAGCCGTGGTGACGCTGCAGGCGTCGAGCCGAATGCCGCTCTTCAGCATCTGGCGCACGCTGTAGAACGCCTGGGCGCCGTACGCCGCCGCCGCCTTGTCCGCGCGCTCGCGTATGATGTCGCACACCGCCACGAGTTTGGCGTGGCGGTTGTCGGTGTAGCACCGGGCGTGATTGTTGCCAATGCCACCCAGTCCAACGATACCCACTTGCAGCATGTTGCCCTCCCACTAGCTCTGCTTTGGATGTTAATGCAGCGGGGCGAAAAACCCGTTGCCTGGCCCGGGTGCATCGGCGCCTGACCGATAGCGGAGGTCCGCTCCGCTACACCCTAGGTATTTCCGCGCCGGGACGCCACGAGCACATCATGTACCTGACAGACACGCCTGCGCCCTCAGTCGATCTCCGGTGGCAGCTCGACACCGAGTTCCTCCGCCAGCTCCGCGATTTGCTCCCAGGCGGTGGTGTCGACATCCATTCCACGGCGACTGCGCTCCTGGTAGATGCGGTGGGAATTCTCGCCCGGCAGCAGCACCTCGTCGAACCCGGCTGCAGGTGGCGACGACTTCACCCAGTCGATGAAGCGGTCGACTTCGGCGGTGAACTCCTCCAGGGGCAGAAAGGCCTCCGGATTCAATACGGCGATGAAGAGCGCGTTCCCCGTCTCTGTGGAATCCGCCTGACTGCAACCGGCTCCAGACAACGCTCCCGCCAGCACGTCGATGACCAGCGCCAATCCCGTACCCTTGTGGCCGGTAGCTGGAAAGCCTAGGGGCAGGATCGCTCCCCCGGCGTAGTAATCCTCCACATCCGTGGTGGGCTTGCCCTCGGCATCGGTGATGCTGCCCTCAGGTACTGCTTCATTGCGGTTGCGGTACTCCCGCAGGGCTCCGCCCGAGGTCATGCTCGTAGTCATGTCGAGCACCACCGGCCACTCGTGCGCGCCGGTCGGAATGGCCACGGAGATGGGATTGGTGGGCAGCCGCCGCTCCCGACCCCCGAAGGGCGCCACCGCCAGGTCGCTCCCGTGACCATTGGCGCATATCATGCCGATCAGATTCTCTCTCGCCGCCAGCGCGGCGAAGCGACCCAGCCGCGCCACGTGATTGCAGTGCTTGACGGTTACCACGCTCAGGGCGGCGTCTCGAGCCTTGTCGAGTGCCAGCTCGACCGCGGCCGTGGCCGTTACCGGACCGAAATTCCAGTTCCCGCTCACCTGCGCCATTCTCGGCAGCTCCTGAAGGATCTCCAGCTTTGCCCCCGGCTTTACCGCGCCGTCGCGCACCATGTTCACATATTGTGGATACCGCAGCACGCTGTGGCTGTCGTGACCCAGCAGGCCCGACTCCACCATGTGATCGGCCACCAGCTCGGCGTCCCCCTGCGGCACGCCTACGCCAGTGAACAGACGCACCCCGAGCTGTCTCAAGTCCTCAGCGCTGATCGTCGGCATCACGCATCTCTCGCCTTTCTCCTCCCTCTCTCGCTTCGGTACCGCTGCGGTCTTCCTGGTGAGGAATGACCGCTCACAAGCCCTGCGCCTCAGCGGGGGTGAGCGCATTGGCCACCAGCAGCAGCGCGTTGGCCACTTGCCGCTCTCCCGTCGTCTCCGAGGGTCGGTTCACCACCTCCCGACGCACGACCATAGTGGTCGAGCCGCCACCGTCGAGATTTAACGCCTGGTGAGCGTTGCGTCGCGCGCGGCTTAGATTCACCAGCTTGTGAGCCATCAGCTCCGCCAGCTCCGGCAGGCTCATGCCGACGCTGTACCCCGGTTGGCGGCCGTCCACTGTCACTATGAACAGGGTTTTCTCGTCCTGGGAGTAACCGACGGCCGTGCGCGGATTCCTCTCGATCAGAGCGGCGAACTCACTCGTCAGTCCCTCCTCTTCGAACTCTATGGACGCCCTGCCGTCCCGGACGATCCTTGGCCCGCCGCCGATGGCCTCCTCCAGCTTGCCCCGGGGGGGGGAAAGCGAGCAGAACAGCTTCACCGTGTCACCGGCAGTGATGGCTTCGGCCTCGGGGAACTCCGCCCCTGCTGCCACCATCCACTGTCCCGCGGCCAGCTTGAGCGGCCAGCTCTGTCGTCTCACCTGCAGCACCCGCGCCGCCAGGGTGTCGTTGATGACGGAGTCTTTTCCCAGGCTCTGCAGTTGGAAACCGATCTCCGCCCGTACCGAGTCGCGCCTCGCCTGCGCGTATCTGTTGTAGTAAGTGAGTTCGTCGGCGGCGGGGTCCCGGTTGAAAGCGGAGATCGGCAGGGACTGACCGGATGCCGTCACCAAACCCGCCTCGAAGCGGAAAACGGCCACCATCGGCTCGCCGTCCGCGGTGATCGCGAAAGCGGACCGCCGTTGGGGCCGACCCAGCAACCCCCCTCGGCTGATCTGCAGTCCCAGGGTTCGCGCCGGATTGCCGCTGGTGTAGCCGTCCCCGTTCACCCCGGCAATGGCGTCGACGCGGGCCGCCATCGCACTCGTCCGCTCCAGTCCCTCGACCGCGGCTGGCCTCGCCAGCGCCGTGCGCAGCCTGATCCCGGCGCGCCACGCCGTCGGCAGGTCGACTTCCAGAACGTGGATCGCCCAAGGCCCCTCGGCCAGGGTCACCGAGTGGTGGTAGACCCCGGGCGCAAGTTCTTCCGTCGCGGACGGAATGATCGACGAGCGACAGGAGGCCAGACCGGATAGCAGAAGAAGGAGAAGGGCGCGATTGGCCGGGTGGCGGCTGCGCGGCCGTCTACCCTGACAGCGGCCGTTGGGACGCCGGCAGTTTAGACCCAGCTCGCCGTGGCTGGAAGTGCGCGAGTGACGCGCGGGGAAAACCAAGGGACAGGCCTGCAAGATATGGAGTCGAGAGTTTGGGCCGGGAAACCGCCCGGGAGGCCCTGGTGTTTGACTGAAACCGAGCGATCGCCGATCGGAGAAAATCCGAATTCACCCCCCAGGTACCCCTGGCCTACAATTTATGGCGGTGCTCGAGAGCGGTCAAGCTGTGTCAGACATGCAATTAGACGCTCTGCCTGAGCAGTAACAGCCGAGCCACCTTTCTGACCTTCGGCCTTGACAGCACGGTGAAGTACAAGCCTGTCCTGATCGGTCTGCACTGCTTGCTCCAGGGGCAGGCAAAAGCCCAGTGTTGTCTCAGCATGGAAAGGGTTGGGAAACGGTGGCAGCAGCGCAACGCCGACGGCTACTGCTGTTGCGCCACAACCTTCGCCGCTATTTCTGGCGCCATATGCTGCAGCAGCACCTGGATGTCTCCCGCACTGAGTATTCCATCTTCGTCGAGATCGGATTCCCGCCAACTCGTCGGCCGCAGCTCCCCTCCCCACGGCATCGGCTATGGTGAAAAATCCATCAGACCCAGTTGCCCGTCACCGTCAAAATCCATAATACTTGCTATACTTGCCTCAAACGACTTGTTTCCCTCACCGAAGTAGGTCTTGAGTGGCTTTATAATGAGCGAAATGAGCGATCCTTCGTTTACTTTCCTGGGACCGTTGGCAGGGGCAAATCGAAAGTTGTCATGAGGGGAAATCGGTGCAGCTGAGCGAGGTTGAGTGCAGATTTTTCGATGAACAGGGGTACATCCAGCTCGAGGGACTGGTCGATGGTGAAGCGTTGTTGCAGCTGCAGGAGGAGTTTACTCGCGTGGAGGAGGCAACTCGCGAGGATTGGCGAAGGCAGCTGGTGGAAGGCATCGACCGCGACGGTTACGGAATTGGTGAAACCGCCCATGTAGTCATGCCCGTCGTGCCGCACGGCGATGTCTTCATCGATCTTTTAGAGCATCCCGCGACGATTCCCGTACTCGAGGCTTTCATGGGACCAGACGTGCGGATGAAGGACAATGCCCTGCACGTCAAGCCGGCCGGCACCAGATCCCACAGTGAGTGGCACCGCGACGGCGAGAAAATCGACGGCAACCGATCCACGGTCTGGCCCTATCACCGGGCAGACGAGTGGAATGCGGATGACCGACGGGCGTGGGAACAGATGCGGGCCTGCGAGACACCATACATGAAGGTCAAGGTCTTCTTCTTCGTCTACGACGTGGACGAGGAGACCGCACCCTTCAGCGTCGTGCCAGGGACTCACAAGATCGAGGGGCCTACGCCGCAATACGACCCCCTCGAGGACATGCCGAACCACGTCAAGCTGGTGGGAAAGGCCGGAGATGCCATCCTGTGGAGCGGCTCCATCTGGCACACCGCCATGGACAACACGGACACCAAAGCCCGGCGGATACTGCTCTACAACTACACTCACTTCGGCATGTTTCGGAAGCCCGAGCACATCCCCAGTGATGAGTTCGCGGAGCAAATTCGGATGCGCTCGCCGCTGTGCCGCCAACTTTTCGGCCTGGAGCGCATGGCCAGAGGGTGACGTGCCACGGCTGGACGTAAAACACTGATGATCTACGGCGATTCGGGAACGCAACGCACAGGGCCAGTTGGCCGCCCTGGTGGCCCGCCGGGGTGGCCTGATGAACTTTTAGGGATGGCAAGATGGAAAGACGAATAGGCAACCTTGTGCTCTACTTTGTGCTGACTACTCTGGCTTGCTGCAGCGACGATAGCAGCACTAACTCGCCGGCGGAGAATCTGCCGCCGAGCGTCATCAACCCGCTGGCGGACCTGACATTCACTGCCGGAGACAGCGACGTCGCCATCGACCTGGCGGCGCCTGCCGTATTCGTCGATCCAAACGGCGACTCGCTGACCTTGACGGCTGGCAGTTCCGACACGGGCGTTGCCACGGCGATCCTGGACGGTACGAATCTGACGATCTCGCCTATCGGCGTCGGCACGGCAACGGTTACGGTCACAGCCGACGACGGGCTGCTGACGGCGGACAATAGCTTCGCCGTCGAGGTCAAAGCCCCGGGGGGCAGCGACACACCT
>JAYZCA010000034.1:0-6839 GCA_036339235.1 Candidatus Latescibacterota bacterium
AGCGTCTCCAGTGATTCGACTCGCTCGCAGTCGCCAGGGATGTCGGCGGCGAAGGGGTCGAAGATGCGAATGCGCGGGCCGAAGGGGCGCACCATGTCGACGAAGGTGCGGCCGATAAAACCGAAACCGTAAACCCCCAACACCAGACCCCACAACATGGCGGAACGGAAGCCCTGCACCGGTGGATTCCAGTGGCCCGCCTCGACATTGTCGATGCGCTCGCGAAGACCCTTCAGGCTGGCCAGCAGCAGCAACACTGCGCCCTCGGCGACGGGCCGTGACTGCGCGTCACCCCAGTATGTCACCGGGATGGCCGACTCGATCAGTTCGACGGGGATGTAGGCTCCCATGGCCCCGGTGAGATGGCAGATGTAGCGCAGCCGCCCCGGGTCGACCGCCAGCGTCGCGGGCGTGGCGCGAGCCCCCCAACTGGTGATCAGCACATCGTGCCCTCGGATGTGAGCGGCTGCCTCCTCGTCTGACAGATCATCTCCACCTGTGATGATGTGGAGCTCGCCGAATTCGCGCAGACCTTTGACGAATGGGCGTGTCCAGGCACGAGGGTTGGCCTTGTGAGCGGCGATGTGGAGAATCCTCGCCATCTAGGCCTTCACCGGCACATCGTCCCCTGAGGGGCGCGGATTCTGCGACCAGTGACCTGTTGGGTCGCTGCCGCGGCAGATGATGGCATTCCGGTTCCAGCCCTTGTGTGCCCGTACCTCCGGGGGGACGAATCGCATCGTCAGGCCACAGCGCCGTCGGTCACTGCGGTTCGGCTCGGAACCGTGCAGCAACAGGTCGGCGTGCAGCGAGATCTGGCCTGCCTTCATGACGAAGGGAACGGGCTCGTCACCGTAACGCCGCGGGTCGACGACCGTCTGACCGAGGACGTTCTGTTCCTCCGCCTCGCTCTTCTCGAAGGCGATCTGGCCCCGCAGATGCGACCGCGGCACAACGGTCATGGGACCGGTCTCCATGTCGGCGTCGTCGATGGCGAGCCATACCGTCACCGTCTTGCTCGGCGTCAGTGGCCAGTACGAGGCATCCTGGTGGAAGCTCACCCGGCGACTGTCACCGGGCATCTTGCAGAAGAAGTGCGCCCCCCAGCAGACCAGGTGTTCGCCCAGCAGGTCCTGCACGTAGTCGAGAATGCGAGGTTCGACGATCATGTCGTACATACCCTCACAACGCAGCTGCCAGCCGTTGATGGAATACGCGTCCCAGCCGGCGGCGGTGGCCCTGGCCATCAACTCGTCGAAGTAACAACGGTTGGCGGCGGCTTCAGCACTCGTGTAGACGTCGAGGGGAAAGACGTAGCCGAGTTCATCGTACTGCAGGACCTGCTCGGCGCTCAGGTGTTTCGGCGATAGGTTGTCGACGGGAAAGAAGCGCAGCTCGCGGTCCACGTCGGGCATTGCATCGGTGATCGGTGGCATCTCGATTGTCCTCCTGGTGTCTCAATCAACGGGCCGTGTGCGAGTCCGACAACCGCTTGCCCACCTTAGAGAGGAGGACGACATTTATGAGCCCTTTTCCCTGGACCGAGCGGACGCCCCGTTGAACACCACACTGACCCCCGCGCAACTCACATCCTATAGCGACAACGGCTTCCTCCTCGTCCCCGATTTCCTCTCGACGGACGAACTGGCCGCATGGCGTCACGCCATCGAGTCGGCCATGGAGGCGAGAGGCGACGCCGTCCTCCCCCGACAGGACGACCCGGTACTGGGCGCCAGCCGGACCGTTCTCTACCAGCGCATCAATCTGTGGATGGATCACCCCGACGTACGCCGCCTGGTCTTGCACGAGGCGATCGGGCGCATGGCCGCCGAGTTGGAGGCCGTCGACGGCATCCGTGTCTGGCACGACCAGGCGCTCTACAAGGACCCCTGGGCCAACCCCACCTCCTGGCACCAGGACAACACCAAATGGTCCTTCTCGGCCGAGCATGCCATCACGATCTGGGTCGCCCTCGACGAAGTCGACGCACGCAACGGCTGCATGTTCTTCCTGCCGGGCACGCACCGGCGCCGTTTGGAGACCGACTTTCCCACCTCGGCGCCGATGAACGCCATCTTCACCGCTTACCCGGAATTGACGGTCATTGACCCCGTCGCCGCCGAATTGCCAGCAGGCGGCTGCTCCTTTCATAACGGCCTGACCGTGCACGCCGCCGCCGCCAACATGTCCCGGTTCCCGCGACGCGTTATGACCTGTGCCTTCATGCCCGACGGGGCCACGTTCAACGGCAGGCAGAACGTGCTGCCAGACCGTCTTGTCGAAGACCTGCATGTGGGCGATGTCCTCGACGACGACGAGCAGAACCCCCTCGTCTGGCCCAGGACGGGGAAACCCGCGTGAGCGACTGGCTTCCCATTGACGTGACCCACACGGCCGGCGCCCTCGCCGCGCAGGGGGACCCGCTACGGGCGCTTGCAGACGCGGAGATTCCCGCCATCATCCTGCGCGGCGCCTATCCCGCCGGTGACTGCGCCGGCCTCGTGCAGCGCTTCATCGAACGCGACCTGATGCGCGATCCGCGGACGTCCGTTCCGGAAGGCGCCCGTTCACGCACCGATA
Organism: Candidatus Latescibacterota bacterium; assembly: GCA_036339235.1. Classification (GTDB taxonomy): domain Bacteria; phylum Latescibacterota; class UBA2968; order UBA8231; family UBA8231; genus UBA8231. Next base: position 2,581 of record JAYZCA010000034.1, read on the forward strand.
TCGGCACAAGCCTGGGCAACCGCGGCTCCGACCCGGCCGCCTTCTTCACGCATGCCGTCGACACCGCGAAACTGTTCGACGGCCTGTTCGACGACTTCACCGACCCCGTCACCTGCGTCTACGACAATCTGCAGGCCCTGGCCGGCGACAAACGGGTCATCACCGCTCACGAACCCGACGGCCGCCGCTACGGCCCGGCCATTTTCCGGATCCACTACGACGGCCACGCCTACCGGCCGCACATTGATCACGTCGTCTTGCGCGAGAAACGCTTCGACTACGCCGTCTCACGGTTCACCAACCAGTTCGCCGGGATCCTGTGCGTACAGAACGCCGGTTCCCGGTCGCCGACGCAGGCCATGCTCCACCACTGCGTGTGGACCGAGGAAGTCGAACCCTACATGGCGGCGGGCAAGTTTCACCAGTACGCCGCCGAGCAGCAGATCGGCAACTGCCGGGTCGAACTGGAGCCGGGGGACCTCTATTTCTTCAATACCCGGCTCATCCACGAGGTCCCCGCCGTCGGCGGCGACGATCCGCGCATCGTGCTGGCCGTCTTCATCGGCTACGAGCCCGCCGACCCGGAAGTCTTCGTCTGGTCCTGAGGCCCTCCCCATCCTTGCCTCTTCTCGAGTGGACAGCTATCTTGGGAGGTTCAAGTAAAATTTGGCGCTCAATAGCGCCGCCCAACCGATTTCAGGAGTCTGTACCAAGCATGTCCGTCAATTTCAGCGTTGTGCTCTCCGACGACGAGCCCTTCGAGCGCGCCCTGCGGCGCTTCTCGTCCAAGACCAAGCGCACCGGACTGATGCGCGACATCAAGCGCAAGCGCTTCTACACCAAGCCCTCCGTGCAGAAGAAGCTCGATCTGCAGAAGAGCATTCGCAGGCGCAAGAAGGCAGAGCGCATCGCTCACCTCGCCGAGCAGGGTCTGGACCGCCGCGGTCACAAGCGCCGCTAAGGTCGCCTTAGGGACCCTCAAGGGCATACGGAAAAAACGCGGTCCCGGGTTACCCGGACCGCGTTTTCTCGTTCTACCAGAGCTTCACCTCGCTCCCCTTGCAAGATCTGGCGCAGCCGGTGCGCGCTCTCACCCCTCCCCCCAAGCCTCGGTCGGGTGTCCATCGTCTGGGCGGTGGCCGGGGGCGAAGACGCATTACGCCGGCCACGACTTCGCCCGATTCACGTCCCCCAGAGACCGAAGGGCTCGCCAGCCGAACAGACCTTCACCTCAACCACCGACCCAGAACCACCAAGAAAAACCGGCGTACGCGCGCAGCCCCCCGGCCACCGTCCAAACACGCTGAAAAACCTCACCCCCGAAAGAACTCCCCCGCCAAAGCCTCCCCAACAAACCCCCAACGCCACCCACGCGTCAACCGATTCGCCGGCGCCTCCTTCTCTGGCCCCTCTCGCACGAGGCCCCTAACATCTGCCCGTGTCCCCACCAGCGCCGGATCGATACCCCGCGCCTCGCCGATCTCCCGCATCCGCGCCATCGCCTCGCGGCACCGTGCCTCCAATTCGCGGTCGTGTCGTTGCCTCGGTGGGCCGCTAGGCCACTCCTCCTCGGAGAGGGAATGGGCGCGGCTCACGGCGTCGAGGATCTGCTGCCCGTGGCGCTCGATATCTCGCCGGCGGAAGCTGCGCACGGCGCCGAGGTCCTCCAGATTCGTCGGCTGCCGCTGCGCCAGGAACAGCAGCAGCTTGTCCGAGGCCACCCGTCCCCGGGGTCGGTCGAGTTCACGTGCCGCCGCCTCCCGCCACACCGTCAGTTCGCGCAGCGTCGCCAGGTCGAGGCCGCGCATCTTGCCATAACCCTTGACCCGGCGAAACTCCTCGCGCGGGTCCCGCTCCTCGAAGAGAGCCGGGTTGTTCAGCGACTCCATCTCTTCCTGCAACCATTCGGTCACGTCCCGTTCCTGAGCCCGACGCAGCAACTCGTCGTGGGCGTCCACGAGGTAGCGCACGTCGTCCTCAGCGTAACCGACCTGGGTCTCCGCTAGCGGACGCTGCAACCAGTCAGTACGCGTCTCGGTCTTGTCCAGCTCGATGCCGACCAGGTCCAGCAACAGATCGCGCAGGGAGACCGTGCTCGCCAGACCGACGAAACCGGCGGCGACGCGCGTGTCGAATATGTTGATCGCCGAGACGCGGGCCCCCGGGCTGCTGGACGCCTTTTGGAGGATCGTCAGATCTTGGCCCGCGTCGTGCAGGATCTTCACGGTGCTCGCGTCGGCGAGCAGTTCGCCCAACGGGGCCAGCTGGCCGTTGAGGGCCACGGCGTCGAGCAGGTAGCAGCCCTCACGCGACAGGCCGAGCTGGACGACCCCGAGAGCCGGATAGAACGTGCGTTCCCATACCAGTTCTGTATCCACCGCCACCCGTCCCAGCTGGCGCGCTTCTTCAAGGCGCGCGACCATCTCCTGTTCTGATTCGATCATCCCTTCTCAGTTCCCGGTGGCACCGCGCCGGTGCGTTCCGTGATCAATCCGTAGTGTTCGGTGCGGCGATGTCGCGCGAAATCAAACGTGCTCTGGCGGTAGAGCCGCGCAAGGTCGAGATCGCAGCGAGCGACGACGAGTTCGTCGGTCAGACTCGTCGCCGCGGCGACGATCTGTCCGGAGGGAGCGACGATGCAGGTGCCGCCGATCTGCTCGACTCCCTCTTCGACGCCGGCCTTGGCGACGGCGACCACCCAGCACGAGTTTTGGTAGGCACCGGCCTGCAGGCTCAGGTGATTGTGGAAAGACGCCAGGTGATCGGCGCCGGGGTTGGCCGGGTTGTGGACCGGCGTGTTGTATCCCATCAGAATCAGCTCGGCGCCCTGCAACGCCAGCACGCGGTAGCTCTCGGGCCAGCGGCGGTCGTTGCAGATCATCATGCCCACGACGCCGCCGAATGCCTTCCACGTAGGGAAACCGAGGTCGCCGACGCGGAAGTAGAGCTTCTCGAGATTCTGAAAGGGCTGGCCCCGCTGGTAGCTGTCGTAGCCGGGCAGGTGAATCTTGCGGTAGTGGCCTATGACGCTGCCGTCGGGCCCCACCAGGACGGAGGAGTTGTAGCGCCGGATCTCACCTTCCTCGGCGGCCAGCTCCGCATAACCCAGGTGGAAGCCCACCCCGAGCTTGCGGGCCTCCTCGAATAGGGGCTGTGTGTCGGGTCCAGGCATCTCAGGCTCGAACCAGGCATCGATCTGCTTTTCGTCCGTCATGTGCCAATGCGGAAAGAAGGGCACGAGGGCGACTTCGGTGAACACGACGAGATCGCAACCCATGGCGTGCCCCTGGCGCAGCAGACCGAGCAACCGTTCCACGACATCAGCTCGCGACTCGTCGCGAGTCACCGGACCCTGCTGGGCGGCGCCGATGGTGAGGACCCGGGACATCAGTCCGCCCTGCCGTCGAAGGCGACACAGGACGGGCCGCGGGTGTTCGCGTGCGGGTGGTCGGCCCGCCTGGGGGCGTGGTCTGTAGGGGGACTCAACATGATGTAGAACAGCAAGATAGCTGCACTGGCCCACGCCGGCCATCCCGGCTACTTTGAGCGCTGTGGCCTCTATCCATCTATCAGAGCAGGACTTTCGCGATCGTTTCACGGTCCGCGATTTCACCGACGCCTGCCGCCGTGCCTTCGAACTGTTCGGAGCTGGCGACATCATCAACCCGCCGCGCCAGGAGATCGTCGAAGTGCGTGACGGCAGGAGCCACTTCCGCCTCGACATGCCAGCCGCCTGGCCGGGGCGCTACGAGGCCCGCAAGGTTGTCGAGGAGGTATCCGACGTCGGCTCCGGACGCCTCGGTGTACGCGAGGCGTGGATCGAACTGGAGGACCTGCGCACCGGCACGCGCGTGCGCCTGGACGCCGGTCACATCACCGACATGCGCACGGGAGCCGCCGGCGCCCTTGGCATCGAGTACCTGACCGGAAGCGACGTGCGCCGTATCGGGATCCTGGGTACGGGCCGCATCGCTCGCTGCCTGGCGCTCTGTTGCGACGACCTGTTCGACCTGGAAGAATTGCGCTGCACGAGCCGCTCCGCCGCCAACCGCGACGCCTTCGACGTGGCTGTGGCTCCGCGGCTGCAGGTCCCCCGGCTGACGATGACACCCACCATCGACGAGTGCGTCGACGGTGTGAATGCGGTGCTGATGGCCATCCCCACACCGGAACCCATCGTCGGCCGAGCCCAGCTGGCGCACGTCGGCGCCGTCGCCGTCATCGCCGGAGACAGTCGCACACGGCAACTGCACCCGGAC
>JAYZCA010000035.1:0-24331 GCA_036339235.1 Candidatus Latescibacterota bacterium
GAGGCGGTTTATGAGGGACGTCTGTGTTATCCGGCCGAGTTGACGGAACTGGTATTGAAAGAGGTCGCCCGCCGCAGCGAGGACCTTGACGAAGAGGATGAATCCCCCGGACTAAGCACCCGCGAACGACAGGTCGTGGCCCTGGTCGCCGCCGGCTTCAGCAACCGGGAGATCGCCGATCGCCTGACGCTGAGCGTGCGCACCATCGAAACTCACAGACAGCATGTGATGGACAAGCTCGACATCCACTCGGTGGCAGGACTGACGAAGTACGCCATCGCGGAAGGTTTGACCCACCTTGGTTAGTGTCGGTTCAGGGGCGTTCACGTACGACGTGGTCGAAGGCTGGGGAGAGTTGCCAGAGGGCATCGAGCTGGGTTGGGTCGCCGCTGTCGCCTGCGACAGAGACGACCGCGTCTACATCTACAGTCGCAGCGATCTGCCGATGATCGTCCTCGATCGCGACGGCACCTTCGTCTCGGCGTGGGGACTCGAGTTCCTCGAAGATGCTCATGGGTTGTTCATCGACACCGATCAGACCCTTTGGTGCACCGAGAGAGAGACACACTGCGTGCGCCGCTGCACGAGGGATGGCAATCTGCTGATGACGATCGGCACACCTCATGAGGCGGGAAACGCCGGCGAGCCCTTTAACCTGCCAACCGATCTGGCCATCGACAGCCAGGGCTGTCTGTACATCACCGACGGCTACGGCAATGCGCGCGTACACAAATACTCCCCCGAGGGGGAGCGCCTGCTCTCCTGGGGCGAACCGGGCGACCGCCCGGGCCAGTTCGACCTGCCCCACTGTGTGCGTATCGACGCCGACGACCGTGTGCTGGTGGCCGACCGCGGCAACAACCGGATCCAGATCTTCGATACCGAGGGTCGGTTTCAGCAGCAGTGGAATGACCTGCGCCATCCGGACACGATTCACATCGACGCGGAAGGCGTCATCTACGTCGCCGAACTCGATCAGCGCGTATCGATTCTCGACCAAGGGGGTCAGTTGCTGGCGCGCTGGGGCCGGGGCGAGCGTATCGACGAGCCCGGCGAGTTCCTCGGGTGCCCTCACGGGATCTGGGCCGACTCACACGGCGACCTCTACATCAGTGAGGTGCAGACCGACGGGCGCTTCCAGAAGTTCGTACGAAGAACGTGACAGACCGCATCCTCCTCACCGGCGCCACCGGCTACATCGGACGCCACCTGGCTCGCCGCCTCGCAGCCGATGGACTCTCTCTGCGCGCCCTCGTGCGGCCAACCAGCGACACTGCCGAACTGCAGAGCCTCGACGTCGAGCTGGCCGAGGGAGACGTCACCGACTGGGGTTCCGTTTGCACCGCCATCGACGGATGTCAGCGCGTCGTACACCTGGCCAACATCTACTCCATGTGGGAGCCCGATCCATCCGTCTACCGGCAGATCAACGTGGAAGGCACGCGCCGCGTGGCGCAGGCGGCGGCTGAGGCCGGCGTCGATCTGTTTCTCCACGTGAGCAGCGTCGTCGTCTTCGGGCGCCCCGATGAAGTCCCCTTCCACGAGCGTTGTGCTCCCGGGCAGGTGCGCTTCAGCGAGTACGCCCGCACCAAGTTCGAAGCCGACCGCGTCGTCGAGCAGTTCGCCGTCAGCCACCGCCTGCCGCTGGCCATTCTCTACCCCGCTTCGGTCCTCGGACCTGGCGACACGAAGTCGTCGGGCCGCTACGTGGACGACATCGTCCACCGGCGCCTGCCCATGGCGGTGTTCAGTGAAGACGTCATGACCTGGGTCCACGTGGACGATGTGGCTGATGCAATCGCTCGCCTCCTCGGGCGTGATGACTCCGCCGGCGCGCGTTATGTGGTCGGCCGGCACCGTCTCACAATGCATCAGATCAACAAGCTGATCGGCGAGATCAGCGGTGTGCGAGCGCCACGGCTCGAGATGCCTGACTGGATGGCACGGCTCACGGCCCGTGTGCTAACCGGACTATCCACGATCACCGGCCGGCCGCCTCTCTGGGGACTGTCAGTCGATGTCGCCCGCACCCTGGCGCACAGCATCCAGGCAGATGGCTCGCAGGTGGAACGGGATCTGGGGCTACGGTACACCGACATCCGCACCGCCGTGGCCGATACCATCCGCAGCGCCCGTTAGCCTAGGTACTTGTCCACCTTTTCGCGGATCCTGGCGGGGCGCGCCGGTTTCGAGAGATAGTCGTGCACCCCGTACTTCGCCGCCTGCGTCACTACCTCGGGACTGCGCGACGCCGTCAGCAGGACTACCGGTATTTCCTCCAGTCCGGGGAGCGCCCGCAGTCGTTCCAGCACCTGCAACCCGTTCATTTCCGGCATGTGCAGATCCAGGAATACGAGGTCCGGCGGCAGCGTCTCAGCCGTCGTCAACGACGTGGTGTCCCATGGCGGAGATGACGGCCCCGACGACGCGCGTGACAAGCGGCGAATCGTCGACGATGAAGACCACGAATTGTTGCGACCGGGGCATTACAGGTAGCCGTTGATCACGTTCTCCAGCCACTCCTCGCGCCCGCTGGTGAGGGTCGCCTCGCCGCTCTTGTGGACGTACGCCTCCATGTCCTGAAAGCTGGCCTGTCCTTTCATGATCCTGGCGCCGATACCCCGGCGCCAGCCGGCGTACCGCCGCTTGACGAAGTCGCCGACGACGCCGTCGTCGATGATCCTCTGGGCCACCTTCAGGCCGCGGGCGAAGGTATCCATGCCACCGATGTGCGCGTGGAACAGATCCTCCACGTCGAACGAGCCGCGCCGCAGCTTGGCGTCGAAGTTGACGCCGCCGGGCTTCAGGCCGCCCTGTTTGAGAACGACCATCATGGCGTACGTCGAACTGTAGAGGTCGGTGGGAAACTGGTCTGTGTCCCAGCCGAGCAGCAGGTTGCCGCGGTTGGCATCGATGCTGCCGAGCCGGCCAGCGGCGCTGGCCACACTCAGGTCGTGCTCGAAGGAGTGACCCGCCAGAGTCGCGTGGTTGGCCTCGATATTGAGGCTGAACTCATCCAGCAGATCGTGAGCACGCAGGAATCCGAGGACTGTGGCCGCATCGTAATCGTACTGGTGCGTCGTCGGCTCCTTCGGCTTCGGCTCGACCAGGAGGGCCCCCTTGAATCCCAGCTTCTTCTTGTAGGCTACCGCCATGTGCAGCAGGCACGCCATCTGCTCCTGCTCGTGCTTGAGATCCGTGTTCAGCAGACTGGAATACCCTTCGCGCCCACCCCAGAACACATAGTTGGCGCCACCCAGAGCGACGGTGCACTCCATGGCCTTCTTGATCTGCGCCGCCGCCCAGGCGAACACGTGCGGGTCGGGATTCGTGCCGGCGCCATGGGTAAAGCGCGCGTTGGAGAAGCAATTCGACGTGCCCCACAGCAGTCTGACACCCGTGTCCTTCTGCAGGCTCTTGGCAAGTCTCACGATCTTGTCGAGGCGCTCGTTCGACTCCATGAGAGAGCTGCCCTCGGGCGCGATGTCCCGATCGTGAAAGGCCCAGAACGGCACGCCTAGTTTGGTGGTGAATTCGAAGGCCGCGCGCATCGTGTCCTCGGCGACCTGCATGGGATCGCTCGACGCATCCCACGGCCGGTCGTAGACCGGCGTCGGACCGAAGGGGTCGGTGCCGCCACCCTTCATGGTGTGCCAGTAGACGACGGAGAACCGCAAGTGCTCGGCCATCGTCTTTCTGCCAACCTTCTCCTTCGGGTTGTAGTGCTTGAAGGCCAGTGGCTTCTTCGATTCAGGGCCTTCGTACCGCACCTTCCCGATTCCCTTGAAATACTCCTTCATCTCTCGTCTCTCCTGCAGCAGAGGTTGGGCGGTCTTTTCTGTTCAGATCAACTCGAGCAGTTGCGCTGGTGCGTCGATGATCCGCTGCGCACCGTTGGCAACGAGTTCATCGCGCTGACGGAATCCCCAGGTGACGCCAACGGTGAACATACCCGCCGACCTCCCCGTCTTCATGTCCGTCGCCGTGTCCCCCACATAGAGCACACGCGCCGCCTCGACATTCAGAGCGCTGGCGATGGCGCTGGCGCCGGCCGGATCCGGCTTGGCCGGCGTATCCTCCCGCATGCCGCGACACTCGACGAAGGTCCATGCCGGCAGCAGCGTCTGCACCACCAGTCGCGTGAAGTCGTCGGGCTTGTTCGACAGCACCGCCAGCGGCACGCCGCGCTCGGTCAGCCCGTCGAGCATCTCAGGAATCCCTTCGTACGGCTGCGACTTCTCCGACCAGCGCCGTCCGTACTCGGCGCGCATGTCCGCCAGCCGTTGGGCAACCTGCTCGTCACCGCGTGCCGATGGCGGCAGGGTACGGCGCACGAGTGTCTCCATGCCCTCGCCGACAAAGTAGCAGTAGTCTGCCTGCGGGTGCGTCGCGTACCCGGAGGCACAGAGCACGGCGTTCATGCTGTTGGCCAGGTCTGCCAGCGTGTCGAGCAGGGTTCCGTCCAGGTCGAAGATGACCGCCGCCACACTGGCAGGCGGCGGTGCAGCCCGGCGCGAGAACGTTACCAAAGGTTGAGCGTCGAGGCGCCTGGTGCGCCAGGCGCGCGATTGAGACGGGTCGTTACGACCCGTCGAGTGAGCGCAACGCAGCGAACCGGGATGCATCGGCGGTCAAACGGTAACGGACTTGCGTCGGGCTGCACTCAGTCCTCGGGGGTCACGTAGGCGGCCGTAGCGCCGCCATCGACAGTGAAGGACGTGCCGGTCACGTAGGCAGCCTCGTCCGAGGCCAGGTAGAGTGCGGCGCTGGCGATTTCCTCGGCTTCGCCGAAGCGGCCCATGGGCACGTGCACCAGGCGCCGCTGCCGCTTGGCTTCGGTGTTGAGATACTTCATCAGCAATTCCGTTTGCTGAGGCCCCGGGCAGAGGGCGTTGACGCGGATGTTCTCGCGCGCGTGGACAACCGCTAATTCACGGGACATGGCCAGTACGCCTCCCTTGGACGCCGTATACGCCAGCTGTGCTGTCGCCGCGCCGAGGAGAGCGACGAAAGAAGCCATGTTGATGATGGACCCGCCGCCAGCCCGGCGCAGAGCCGGAATACCGTGCTTGCAGCCCAGGAACACACCCTTGAGGTTGATCGCCATCGTCAGGTCCCATACCGCTTCGTCGGTGGCGATGGCATCGTCGTCATCGATATGGGAGATGCCGGCGTTGTTGAACAGCACATGCAGCGCGCCGTATGCCGATTCCGCCGCTTCGATCATGGCCGCGCAGTCGGCGTCCCGCGACACATCTGCATGTACGTAGAGGGCCTGTCCTCCCAGCTCCTCCAACCGACTCACCACCTCTTGTCCGGCTTCGTCATCGACGTCGGCGACGACGACGCGTGCCCCCTCGGCGACGAAACGCAGTGCCGTCTGACGACCGATGCCGTTGGCGGCACCGGTGATCAGGGCGACCTTGCCTTGCAGACGTCCGCTCATGGCGACACCACGTCGGCGAGAGAGTGAATGGCCGCCGCCTCGACCAGGGCCCTGAACAGTGCTTGCTGCTGCGGGTCGTGCGCGGCGGTGAGCTCCGGATGCCACTGCACAGCGAGCAGCCATGGATGGCCGTCCATCTCGAGCGCCTCGACGACTCCGTCCGCGGCGCAGGCGACGACGGTGAGCCCCGGCGCCACCACGTCGACGGCCTGATGGTGCCAGGAGGCGACGAAGGCGTGATCGCCGTCGAGGACACCTGCGAGCCGGCTGCCGCTGTTGATGTGGACCTCGTGGAAGGCCGGACGACGGGGCGGTACGCGGTGAGCGAGCCCGTCACCCACTCGCTCAGGCAGATGCGGGATGAGCGTGCCGCCGAGGGCGACATTCAGGACCTGCGCGCCACGGCAGATGCACAAGCACGGGAGCTGTCGCTGCACAGCGTGGTTCGCCAGGGCCAGTTCGCCGGCATCGCGATCACCGTCGACCATGTACACGGATTCGTGCTGCGCCCCGTCGTAGCGCGCTGGATCGAGGTCACCACCGCCGGATAGGATGAGACCGTCAAGGCGCTCGGCGACGTCGAGCATACCTTTTCCCGGCGGCAGCAGAACGGCCGCGCCGCCGGCGCGTACGATCGAGTCGATATAGTCGACGGGCAGGGCGTAGGCGCCGGCTTGGTCCCGACCGTAGCTGGTCAGGCCGATGACGGGTGTCGCGATGGAGGCGGCCATTGGAATTTGAGTCACTCAGCCGCGTTCGAAGTAACGGGCCCGCTCCCAGCTGGTCACGGCCTCGTCATATTTGCGTTGCTCGGTTTTGAAAAAATGGACGTAGTGCTCGATCACTTCGTCGCCGAAGGCTTCGCGCAACACGCCGGAAGTGGCCATCTCCACTGTCGCCTCGCTGAGATTGGCCGGCACACGGGGCAGGTCGGCGCCCTCGTAGACGTCGCCGACGAACTCCGGCGGCGCCTCGATTCGCTGGCGCACACCGTCGAGACCGGCAGCCAACGTCGCGGCGATGGCCAGGTAGGGGTTGGCGTCAGCTCCGGGGATACGTGACTCGATGCGCAGTGACTCACCTTCACCGACGACCCGAAAACCGGCGGTACGATTGTCGCGGCTCCAGGCGATCGCCGTGGGCGCCCAGGACTGATGCACGTAGCGCTTGTAGGAGTTCGGATACGGGGCGTAGAACGGAGAGATGGCCCGGGCATGGGTCATCCAGCCACCGAGGAAGTGCCGGAAGGTATCCGACACACCCCCTGCGTCACCTCCGGCGAACAGGTTCGTCGTCCCCTCCGCGTCCCACAGACTCATGTGCAGGTGCCCGCTCGAGCCTGCCAGGTCGGTCCTCCACTTGGCCATGAAGGTCACCGAGCAGTCCTGCTGCATGGCGATCTCCTTGCATCCATGCTTGAGCAGGGCGGCGCGGTCGGCCGTCTCCAGGGCTTCGCCGTAGCGAAAATTGACTTCGTGCTGACCAGGGCCCCACTCGCCCTTGCTCGCCTCCACGGGCACGCCGGAGGCACTCATATGGCGGCGGACGGCCCCGTGGTATGCCTCGGCCCTGGTCCCGGCCAGCATGTGATAGTCTTCGAGGTAGGCGCCCCAGGTCTGCAGCTCGTCACCGTCATACTTCTTGCGACGCGCCTCGTCGTAGGAGTCGCGAAACAGGTAGTACTCCAACTCGATGGCGCAGCGGGCGTACAACCCTACCTCGGCGAGACGCCCGATCTGCTGTTTCAGCAGCGCACGGGGTGAAACCACCACAGGGTCGTGGGCCGCCCCACGTTGCAGGTCACAGAATACCAGGGCGGAGCGCTCCAGCCAGTCGGGCTGGCGCAGGGTCGACCAGTCGGGCACGCAGTGAACGTCGCCGTAGCCCCCCTGCCAGTTGGCGAAGGTGTAGCCGTCGACGACGTCCATCTCCATGTCCACGGTCAGCAGGTAATCGCAGACGTGCATGCCGCCGTCGGCAGTCTCCTCGAGGAAGAACGTGCCGGTTACGCGTTTGCCCATGAGTCGGCCATAGAGGTCGGGGAAGACGACGAGGACCGTGTCTACCTGGCCGGTTTTGACTCGTTCCCGCAGGTCGGCGAGAGTTAGCATTCCATGGTTGGAGGTCGAGGACATAGGGGTCAGTGTACGCACCCTTTCCGTGCGGCCGCAAGCTGGTGGGGATCGACGTGATTCCCTTACTTGGCCTGCATGTCAGAGCGCAAGATCAAGGTCGGAGTAATTGGTGTAGGCCGCGGCCGTTCCTTCGCCGGCGGCGCCTCGGAGACGGTGGGCATGGAGCTCGTCGCCCTGTGCGATCGCTGGGAGAAGAAGCTCGACGAAGCCGGCGCCGAGTTCGGCGTGGCGACGTACACCGACTACGACGAGTTCCTTGAGCACGACATGGACGCCGTCGTGCTGGCCAACTACTTCCACCAGCACGCTCCCTTCGCCATCAAGGCGCTGCACGCCGGCAAACATGTGATGAGTGAGACCGCCGCCAATGGCACCCTCGCCGAGGGTGTCGCCCTGTGCCGCGCCGTGGAGGAGACGGAGCTCACTTACATGTTCGCCGAGAACTACCCGTACACCGTATTCAATCAGGAGATGCGACGCCTCTACCGCACCGGCGAAATCGGTGAGGTGACCTACGCTGAGGGAGAGTACAACCATCCCATGGCCCAGGAGTCCCGCCTGCGCCTGGCACCGGGGCGCGATCACTGGCGCAACTGGCTGCCGTCGACCTACTACTGCACGCACGCGCTGGCGCCGCTGGTGTACATCACCGACACCATGCCGGTCCGCGTCAACGCCCTGTCCATTCCGTGCGAACGCGTCGAGCGCGAGGTGGCGCGCGTCTCCGATTCCGGCTCCGTCATCCTCTGTCGTATGGACAACGGCGCCGTCTTCCGTCTCTTCGGGCTGATTCTGCCCGGGCACAGTTGCTGGTATCGCGTGCACGGGGACCGGGGGGCCATGGAGATCACCCGCGGCCGCGGCTACTACGGCCCGGGAGGCGTGCGCGTATGGCACGAGGAGTGGGACACCCCGGATGGCATGGAGGCGGAGCGCATCTACACGCCCGAGTGGCCGGAGCATGGCGACCTGGCGGCCAAGGCCGGCCACGGCGGCGGTGATTTCTGGACCCCCTTTCATTTCGCCAACGCCATCCGCTCCGGAAAGCCGCCTTTTCTCGACGTCTACCGGGGCGTCGCCATGTCTTCGGTAGGCATCGTCGCCTGGAAGAGTGCGCTGGAAGAGGGAGCTCCGGTGGACATGCCCGACTTCCGCGACGAGTCCAGCCGCAGGGCCTTCGAGGCCGATCACTGGTCTCCCTGGCCCCGCGACGCCGGTGAGAGACAACCGCCGCCCAGCATCCGTGGCTTCCGCGAGCCAGACCCTGAGGGTCTCGCCCGCGGCCGCGAGATCTGGCAGGAGATGGGCTACACCGGAGAGGACTTCTGATGACCGTTCGCTACGCGGAGCTGCGACCCCATCAGTTCAGGGAAAGACTGCAGCAGCGCCCCGTCGCCTACCTGCCGCTGGGCACCCTCGAATGGCACGGCGAGCACCTGCCCCTCGGCTCTGACGCCATCATCAGCGAAGGGCTGATGTGCGAGTGCGCCCGGCGCTTCGGAGGCATCGTCATGCCGCCCGTACATCTGGGCCCCGACCGCGCCACGCTGCAGTCCGACGGTGGCGTCCTGCTCGGTATGGACACCGCTGACAGAGTCACCGACCCGCATCGGCAGCTGGACGGCAGCTGCTACTGGGTAAGCATGGGGCTGTTCTTGCAGATCGTCGACGCCATCCTGCTCCAGCTGCAGCGCGCCGGATTCCGCGCCGTCTTCGCCGACGGCCACGGGCCCTCCCGCAGATCGTGGGTCGCCAACCTGGCGGAGCGGCAACAGCGCCTCGGTCTGCGGCTGCTGGGCGTCACCGACGATGTGCGCGCCGATTGGCGCAGTCAGATGGATCATGCGGCGCGCAACGAGACCTCCCTCGTCATGGCCCTGCGGCCCGAACTGGCCGACCTGGGCCAGCTCGACGCCGACCGCGACGTCTGGCCCCAGGGAGTGGGCGGCCAGGACCCACGCGACGCTACTGCCGACGAGGGCCGTCAGCTGCTCGAGGCTTCCATCCCCATCGTCGGCCGCCTGCTCGAGGCGGCCGGTATCTAGACAGGAGATCCGATGACCGTTCACATGCATGAGATGACGCGAGAGCAGATCAAGGCCGTCGCCCCCAAGGCGATCGGCGTGCTCTGCACTGCCGCCACCGAGCAGCACGGCCCGCATATGGCCGTGGGCACCGACACCCTGCTGGTGTCCACCGTCGCCGAGCGCGCGGCGCTGGCTGCGGCCGACACGGTACCTGTCGTCATCACGCCGCCCCTGGCCTTCGGCAGCTCCCATCACCACTACCCCTTCGGCGGCACGATATCGCTGACGAGCGAGACCTTCGCCGGTGTTGTTCTGGAGGTCCTCGACGGCCTCGTGCGCACCGGGTTTCGTCACCTCATCGTCCTCAACGGCCACGGCGGCAACAAGGATCTGGTGGGCATGGCGAGCCAGGACTTCGTCAACCGCCTCGGTCGACCGGCAACGGTGGCCTCCGCCAACTACTGGGACATCGCCAAGCCCGCCATGGTGAAGGCGGGCCTGCTGCCCGCAGCAAGAATCCCCGGCCACGCAGGCCACTTCGAGACGTCTGCCATCCTCGCCCTGCGCCCCGACTGGGTCGACGAAGATGCGCGCGCAGCCGTAACGGACATGGAAGGCGAAGTCTCGGGTCTCGATGTCGACCTGACCGGCGCCGTCGTCCAGACTCACGGTGCCTGGGGCAAGGGTCCGGGCCACACCGACAACCCTGCCGCCGCCACCGCCGAACTGGGCGACAAGCTGCTCGCCGTCGCCGTCGAAGAGGTTGCCCGCTTCTTCCGCGACTTCAGCCGGGTACCCGGTCCTTAGTGGAGCGCGATACCGCCTTCGAGATGGCCACCTCCGGCATCCGCTACGGTGCCGGCATCACTGCGGAGGTCGGCATGGACCTGGCCGACATGGGCCTGCACCGTGTCCTCGTCGTCACCGACGCCAACCTGGCCGGTAGCGAGTCGGTCGCCGTCGTGCGTCAATCCCTGGAGGACGCCGGTGTCGACTACGACCTCTACGAAGGCGTGCACGTGGAGCCCACCGACGCCTCCTTCAAAGACGCCATCCGCGTCGCCACCCAGGGCGACTACGAGGGCTACGTCGCCGTCGGTGGCGGCTCCAGTATCGATACGGCGAAGGCGGCCAACCTCTACGCCACACATCTCCCCACGGACTTCCTCGACTACGTCAACGCCCCCATCGGCAAAGGATTGCCGGTACCGGGCCCGCTCAAACCGCTCATCGCCATACCGACGACGGCGGGCACGGGCTCGGAGACGACGGGGGTTGCCATTTTCGACTTCGTGGAGATGAGGGCCAAGACGGGCATCGCCCATCGACGCCTGAAGCCGACCCTGGGGCTGATCGATCCGGACAATACCAGAAGCCTGCCGCCGGCGGTGGCTGCGTCAACCGGCCTCGACGTACTCAGCCACGCGCTGGAGTCCTACACCGCCATACCCTACGACCGGCGGCCCAGACCCGAGCGCCCCATCCTGCGCCCGGCATACCAGGGGGCCAACCCGATCTCCGATCTGTGGTCGTTGCAAGCGCTGCGCATGATAGCCCGGTACCTGCCCCGCGCCGTCGCTCACCCGGACGACGACGAGTCGCGTGGACAGATGTTGCTGGCTGCGGCTTTCGCCGGCATCGGCTTCGGCAACGCCGGCGTGCACCTGCCACACGGCATGTCCTACCCGGTGGCCGGCATGGTTCGTGACTACATGCCCACCGGATACGACGTCGATCACGCCATGGTCCCCCACGGCAACGCCGTCATCGTCAACGCCCCCGCCGTCTTTCGCTTTACCGGTGAGGCCAACCCACAGCGGCACCTGCATGCCGCCGAGGTCCTCGGCGCCGACGTTTCAAATGTGACAGAGGCGGATGCAGGGCGTGTGCTGGCCGACACGATCATCGACTTCATGCGACGGCTTGATGTACCCAACGGCCTGCAGGCGCTGGGCTACACGACCGAAGACATTCCTGCTCTTGTTGAGGGCACACTACCTCAACACCGCGTGACGAAGTTGTCACCGCGGGAGGCCGGTGCGGAGGAACTTTCAGCGTTGTTCGAGGATGCGATGCGCTACTGGTAGTATCTTGATGGATCGGAACCGTGAAGAGGAATCAGATTGGGACTGACCGAAAAGGAACGCCAACAGTTTGACGAGCTGGGCTATGTCATCAAGCCCGGTGTCTACCCCAAATCCGCCCTGCAGCCGTTGCGTGACGGCCTGAGCAACGCCGTCACCGCCGCTGGAGAGCGCCTGGTCCACAGGGCAGGCTTACGTCCACACACCAAGACAAGGGCTTTGAGCGCCAGCTCGCTGCGATGTTCGAAGAGGACATCGAAGCGGGAAAGGAGGCTCACGGAGCGGTCACGGGAGGCGGAGGTGGGGCGTTCAAGGAGCAATCGATGCTCGACTTCCTGCGCCATCCGGCGCTGCTCGACTGTATCGAGGAGCTTGTCGGAGTCGAAATCATTGGCTCGTCCGTCTATCGTGTTCGGCCGAAGGTTCCCGCCTATGACAGAAGCAAAGTCCCCTGGCACCAGGACTCGGGATATCTACTCGCACACTGCGACAAGGATTTGATGGTCACTTGCTGGATCCCGCTCGTCGACGCAACTCGCGACAACGGTTGCCTTTATGTCATCCCGGGTGTCCACCGCGGAATCTTTCGACACTACACGGGCGACCACGCGAACTTCCTCGAAATCGCACCCGAGGATCTTCCGAGCCCAGAACCGGTGTGCTGCGAAATGCGGGCCGGCGACTCCTTCTCATGACCAACCTGACGCCCCACGCATCCTTCGCGAACAAGACGAACATCGTACGCTGGAGCGTCGACCTCCGTTATCACAGCTTCGACGTCCCGCACAACGTCGACGAGGCCCCGGAGTCGTACACGCCGGAGCGCGACCCTGTCACCATGGCCTGTCACCCCGCCGAGGCCGACTTCATCATCAGATATCCGCAGGACACCTCGCGTGAGGTGACGCACGTCGGCGACGTTTCAGGAAATTCGATCGCGCTACGAAAAGAACCGTCCTCGGTCCCCGGGGCGGGGCTGGACACCGTTGCGTGAGCGGGAAATCAGATCGTGAACGAGGAACAGCGCTTCGCCTTCGACACCTGGGGTTTTCTGGTGGTAGAAGACGCGATCACCGCTGCGCATGTTGCGTCACTCAAAGCCGGAGCAGACGACAAGGGACCGAGTCTTCATTCGCAGCTGGGGCGCGATGGTGGCTTCTGGTCCCAGGCCTACTTCGATCTGTTGGATGTGCCCACGATCTCCCCGATCCTGGACGAGATCTACGGGGGTACAGTGCCCCTGGGTCTACCACCCTTCCGCATCGATCATATCAACGTACACACCCATGGCGTCTTTAATAAGGATCTTGCGGGTGGGACGATTCATGGTGGCAACGGACGGCTGCTGGATCCGGCGCGGCCTCATGAACTGGTCACCCACTACTTCGACCGAGACATGGAGAGCAATACATACAGCAATGGCCTTGTCACTGTTGCCTACGAGTTGGAGGACACCGTCTGCAATGGAGGTGGCTTCGGTTGTCTGGCGGGGTCTCACAAGGGGCACCTTCCCGTGCCGGCGGCGTGGCGCGACCTGTCGCGGGGTGTACATCCGATGGTGACCCGCGTACCCGCTCGGGCCGGTGCGGCCATCATCTTCACCGAGGCGCTGCAACATGTCACATTGCCATGGACGGTACCGAACACGCGCACGACGCTGTTCTACAAGTACACGTCCCGGGACACAGCCTATTCTGGCGAGGCCAACTTCTTCGGCCCGTCCGACGCCGACGGATGGGACGGGGCAGATGATCGAAAACTTGCCATCCTGACGCCGCCGTCGTCGCAGTACGTCAGACACAAGGCGGCGCTAGCGGCTGCTGAACAGCTGAAGTGAGACAGATCTCACGGTGAATCTGACGATCAGAGGAGCGGTGCCTGTTCTGTTGATGCCCTTCGAGGACGACGGCACAATCGATGATGAAAGTATGCGCCGGCAGATTGATTTCTGTGTCGAGGCTGGGTCGGATGCCCTCGCCTTCGGGTGGGGGACGGAGAGTCACCTGCTGACGGATGCAGAGCGGCAGCAGGCGTGGACGGTGGCGGCACGGCACACGGATGGCCGCGTGCCTCTGATCGCGGCGACGACGCATCCGGCGCCTGCAGGTGTCCTTGCGCTGACGAAGATCGCCATGGATTGCGGCGTCGATGCGGCGATGGTAAACCCGGATCCGCTCAGAGGGGACCGGATGATCGGTCTGTATCGGGATCTTTCCGAGCAGGTCGGTCTACCTCTTGTCGTTCAGGACGCACAGGGGAACGCACCGGCGGATGATCTGGTTGCGGCAGTGAACGAGGCGTCGGCGATTGCGTGCCTGAAGATTGAGTGTCCTGCAACGCCTCACAAGATGGGAATTGTCAGGGAAGCACTCGACGATGCGTTGTCCGGGGATCGCGAGGTGACGATTCTTGGAGGGTCCAACGGCGCCCTGCTGATCGAGGAGTTGGATCGCGGATCGGTAGGCACCATGCCCCATCCTGCCTTCATCGACGCCTTCAAGCGGGTGTGTGAGCAACATCTGGGCGGCAATCGTGGAGCCGCGTGGGACAGCTACACAAGCGACATCCTACCTGTTGCCAGGTTGGTTCAGGCGGCGGGCATGAAAGGTGGGAGTCTGTGGCTTCATAAACATTTGTTCAAGCTTGCAGGCATCTTCGCGACCGATCATTGCCGGATAGAAACGGCTGTGCCGCCACGGTGGGCGATGGAAGAAATCCTGACAATCGTGCGGACTTCGGAGGGATGTTTGGGGAAGAAGCTGGGATGATGGGGGGAGGTGACCACGACGCGATCACGGCGACTGTCGACGACGATTTTGCGCTCGCATTACCCGCGGTGACTTCGCCGCCTTCGTTGCTGAGGCCATCGCGCACAAGATCTGGCACTCACGCGAAACGTGACTGCTGGCTTACGCTCTCGGCACGTAAACCGGCTCCCATTCGAGGGTAACACCGAAGGTCTTCTCGACGGCGGCGACCACCTCAGCCGCGAGAGCCAGCAGATCCGTCGCTGAATCGCCGTAGCTGACGAGGGCCAGGGCGTGTTTCTCGGAGATCCCGGCTGTACCCCGACGAGTGCCCCGCGAAAATCCCGACCGCTCGACGAGCCATGCCGCCGCAACCTTGTGCAGCCCCCCAGCAACTGGAAAGACAGGCACCGACGCCGGGTCCTCGCCCCGTTCCCGCCAGCGCTGTCTCACGCTCTCCAGTTGCACATCCGACAGCGTCGGATTCAGGAAGAACGACCCCGCCGAGCGCGCGTTCGGGTCCGCCTCGTCCAGCACCATCGACTTGCCGCGGCGTACGGCGAGGACGGCGGCGCGCACGGCGCCAGATGCCGCCCGGCCGGGGTCCAGCGCGTCGAGATCGAGACCGTCCGCCTGCAGACGGCGCGCCAGTTCCGGGTAGCGGATCTCGGGCCGGCGGCAGCGAGGCAGCCGATAGGTTACGGAGGTGATGAGGAAGCGATCGCGGTTGACTCCCTTGAAACGGCTCGTGCGGTAGCCGAAGGCACAGTCTTCATTGTCGAATTCGACCTCTTCGAGGCTGTCGCGCTCGATCGCGCGAACTTCGACGATGGACTCGGCCACCTCCTGGCCGTAGGCGCCCACGTTCTGCATCGGCGTGGCCCCCACCAGACCCGGAATCCCTGACAAGCACTCCACGCCCGTCAGATCCGCGGCGACACAGCGGGCAACCAGGGGATCCCAGTCCTCGCCCGCGGCGGCTGTGACCAGGGCCGTATCACCCTCGGTTGTGATGTCCACACCACGGAGCTGGACGTGGACGACGAGTCCAGCGAAGCCGGCGTCGGCGAACACGGTGTTGCTGCCACCGCCGAGAACATGTGTGGGCTGACCACGCTCCGCGGCCCAGGCCAGCGACTCGCGCAGATCCTCGACGCTGGTACAACGCGCCAGATAACGGGCGGGACCGCCGAGACGCAGGCTGGTGAGCGGCGCCAGCGGCATGTGTTGTTCGATGTGCACCGACCCTGATATCCCTTGTGAACGTGGCCCCCCGGCGGTAGGTTCCGAAACGTCCCCGAACTATACGAGGAGTTGAAGATCGCCGCAGGCGGAGGGCTCATCAACATCTTCGAACGGAAGGGCCATCCGTGCGCACCGACATTCCCGAAGCCAGTCGTGTTGACGCCGCCGTGCGCGAAGCCGAGGCAGTGCTGCGCACGTGTGTGCACTGCGGCTTCTGCAACGCCACCTGTCCCACCTATCTGCTCACCGGCAACGAGCTGGAGGGTCCTCGAGGGCGGATCTATTTGCTGAAAAATCTGCTGGAAGAGAATATCGAGGCCTCGGACGCGACGGCGGAGCACATCGACAACTGTCTCGGCTGCCTGGCATGCGAGACCACCTGTCCCAGCGGCGTCGACTACTCGAGACTCCTCGACCACGGTCGCCCGCTTCTGGAACGCACGTACCGGCGGCGCCCCTTCGATCGCCTGCAGCGCGCAGTGCTCACCCGGCTGCTTCCCCATGCGGACCGTTTCCGCACGGCCATCCGCCTGGGTGTTCTTGCCCGCCCACTCACGGCGCTGCTGCCGAATCGACTGCGCCGGCTCGCACGAATGGCGCCGACACACATGCCGGCTCGGGCGCGCCTGGCGACGCCGGGAGTGTTTCCCGCCGTGGGGAAACAGCGCCGGCGCGTCGCTCTGCTGGCCGGTTGCGCTCAGTCTGTGCTGGGCGCGTCGATCAACGACGCCGCCATCCGCATGCTGACGCGCCGTGGCGCCGAGGTCATCGTCCCCGAGAGCGTCGCCTGTTGCGGGGCTCTGACCTTCCACATGGGTGAGCGCCTCCACAGTCGCCGGCATATGGAAGCCGCTGTCGACGGCTGGCACGCCCTGCTCGAGAACGGCGTCGACGCTGTCGTGCTGACGACGTCGGGTTGCGCCACCGCCGTGCGGGACTACGGGCACATCTTTGCCGGGACACCCCGCGCCGCTGCAGCAGCCCTCGTCAGCGAGCGCACGCGCGACGTAACCGAGGTGCTGTATGAGCTTGGACTGGGCGATACGGTCGACCTGCCTCGCCTGCGTGTCGCCTACCACGATGCCTGCTCCATGCAGCACGGTCTGCGGCTACACGACGAGCCACGGCAGTTGCTGGGCGACGCCGGCTTCGAAGTTCTCGAGGTACCGGAGGGCCACATCTGCTGCGGTAGCGCCGGCACGTACAACATACTCCGTCCCGACATGGCCGAGCCCCTGCAGAAGCGCAAGGCGGACCACATCGAGAGCCTGCGACCGGATCTTGTGGCTGCCGGCAACATCGGCTGCATCGAGCAGATTTCCTCGGCCATCGCCTCCCCGGTAGTTCATACAATCGAACTGCTCGACTGGGCCACCGGCGGACCCCGGCCGCCGGCATTGGATTCTTCGAGGCCGAAGGATATCTCGTGAATCGTCTGCGTTCCGTCATCCTGCTCGCCCTCGCCGTCCTCTCGGTCCCCCCCATCCTGAGTCTCGGCATCTGGTCACCGGATCCCCTTGGCGTCGATGCCGTCTCCGCCGTGACACCCGGCTACGTCGCCGTCGTCGGCGCCGGCAGCACCTCGATCCCGGGTGCACCGGCGATTCCCACCGTCGAAGATCTCGTGCGTGGCGCCTTCTACCTGGCGGGGGGCCTGCACAAGGCCATCGACCCAACCGCGGACGACGTGCTGGTGCGCCCCGGCCACGCGCCGATGAACGCGCGAGCCCTGAGGCAGCACATGGAGGTGGTTCGGGCCGTCGTCGTGCTGCTGCACGACATCGCGCCGGAGGCTCGGATTTCGCTCCTTCTGGGCGGCGCGCCGGGGTCTGGTGTCAGCGCACCGGACGGCCTGGAGGTGGCTTTGCGGGGACTGGCCGACGAGAAGGTCCTGGCTTCGATTCAGCTGCAGGTGCTGGACCTGGCTCGGGAAGAGGTCGAAACCATCGAGGTTCCTGACCGCGGCGAAGTGGCCAACCTCTATCCCGTGCCGATCGTTCTTTTGGAATGCGACGCCGTCATCAATATCGCCCGTTACCACGGCCCGCTGAGCGCCATGACGAACCTCGAGGGGCTCGCCTCAATCCCCGGAGGCGAAGTCTCCGACGACCGGGCGGGGCGCCTCGTTGACCTGGCCCTGTTGACCGAGGTGCAGTACACCGTGCTGGATCTGCTGGGCCGCGATCATCCCCGATCTCCCGTGGTTCTGGCCAGCCCCGACGGCATCGCCGTGGATCGCCTCGCCGTGGCCCTCGCCGGGATCCAGGGTGCGCCGGCAGCGCTCACACGGGCTGGAGAACGTCGGTTGGGGATGTCGAACCTAGCCAGCATCAAGGTAGGGGGACTCGACGTGCCAGGCACCTGGGTGCCCGACTCTGAGGGGGACGCCACCACGGAGTGAGGGTTGCTCAGCCGCCGTGTATAGAGCCGCGCAGCACACGTCCGGCGGAAAATGGACTCCGACGCAATCCCGACTCGACGCCCATCTGTTTCCTACTTGCGCGCCGCGGCTCTCGCCTTCCACTCTGAGAAGGTGAAGTCGTCGGAAAGCACGAAACCGTGGATGTCGGCTTCCATCTTGCGCACCTCGGCGGCAGCCGCAGCAACCTCGGACGCCTGCGCCACGGGAATCCGCACGCAGCCGTCGGCGTCGGCGAAGATCAGGTCTCCCGTATGCACCCGAAGCTGACCCGCCGTCGTCGACTCGCCGAAGCGCACCAGGTGAAAGACGCCGTGCCCCGGCACGGCCCCCCAGGCCCAGATCGGCAGGCCTACGCGCCCGATACCCGGCACGTCTCGCACCGTGCCGTCGACGATGGCGCCCACGACACCCAGACGCCGGTGCAGACCGGCCATGCCGTCACCGAAGCTGGCCCCACGGCCTGGACGTGAGTCGATGTCCTTCATCACCGTCACCAGCGGACCCTCGAGACCGTTGAGCCACTCGTAATAGTCGTCCCATGGCAGGGACGGCGAGTCTGGATCGTTCGTCGTGATCTCAGCGGTCACGGCGTAGCCCACCACCGGCCCCAGCTCCGGCAGGAGGCACCGGATCGTGTGATCCGTGTACTCCTCATTCGGCAGGCCGCCGAGCTGTACGAGGGCATTGAACACCGTGGGCGAATCGAACTGCGCCAGATCTTTAAGTACGGCAGGGTCGACTTTCGCGACACCATCTCCCGGACTCATAGGACCATCTCCACCTGGCTCAGGCTTTTCTTGTCCAGGTCGCCGAGGTTGGGGATCTCGAATCGATTGCCGTCCACGTCGACGAGAAGCAGCCGGTGGTCGCCCAGCCATTGGGCGTTTTCGGCTACGTTCTGCACGACGAACTCCCGTGGGCCACGATTCGTCTCCACATCCCAGTAGGACGTGCCGAACTCGTTGCGGATCGACACGACGGACTCGATCGTCGAAGTCAGGTAACGCCGGTCAAGCTCCTCCTGCACGATCTGCCGCATGTCCTCGTCCAGATCCTTCATGTCGGGGATCATGCAGACCTCTTCGTCCTTGGCGTCGAGGAGACAGATGTAGCGCGTCGGATGCGACAGAGGCGACGCGCGCACCACCTTGACCCGTGTGTAGGAGCGGTCGTCCTCGATCGTCAGCCGCAGCTTCCACGCCGGCTCGCGGTACAGCCTCACTTTGCTGACGTCGACGTTTTCCGGATGGGTGACCGTGATCGGCGTCGGCGTATGCTTCTTCACCTCGCCGTTGGCCTTGATTTTCTTTTCTTCTATGTCAGTCACTTTCCTCTTCCTTCTTCTGTTCAATCCCAACCTGGCGAGTGCTTCGGCTTCCGCAAGGCGTCTCAGCTGTCATCGCTGACAGTCATCGCCGATGATTCCTGCTGCGTCTTTACAAGTTTGTAGAAAAAGCCCTGCTGCGCCATCAGTTCCTCGTGCGTGCCCACTTCGACGATCAGCCCGGCGTCGAGCACGACGAGGCGATTCGCCGAGCGCAGCGTCGACAGGCGGTGGGCGATAGCAAAGGTAGTGCGTCCCTGTACCAGCCGTGCGATGGCCTGCTGGATCTTGGCCTCCGTCGGCGTGTCGAGTGAAGAGGTCGCCTCGTCGAGAATGAGAATCCTGGGATCGTGCAGGATCGCCCGGGCGATGGCGATACGCTGCCTCTCTCCCCCGGACAGCTTGTTGCCCTGCTCGCCGACACGCATATCGTAGCCATCCGGCTTGCAGATGATGAACTCGTGGGCGTTGGCCGCTCGTGCCGCCCGCAGAATGTCGTCGAATTCCGCCCCCGGTTTGCCATAGGCGATATTCTCCGAAACCGTGTCATCGAACAGAAACGACTGCTGTGCTACCAGGCCGATCTTCGACCGCAGGTCCTCGAGACGGATGTTGCGGATGTCGACTCCGTCGATGAGCAGGCTGCCGCGGGTCACGTCGTAGAACCGGCACAGCAGGTGAATGAGGGTCGTCTTTCCCGCTCCCGACTTCCCCACAAGGCCGATCATCTCTCCAGGTCGCACCGACAGACTCGCTGATCTCAGCACCGGCTTGTCGGGGTCGTAGCCAAAGAAGGCATCGCGGAACTCCACCTCACCTCGCAGCGCCGGCATAGGCTTGGCCGATGGATCCTGGAAGGGTTCCGACCTGGCGTCGATGACCTCGAAGATCCGCTCGGCACCGGCGTAGGCGCGCATCATGAACCCATAGAAGTCCCCGAACCACTTCAGCGGCTGGTAGAGCATCCAGACATAGGTGATGAAGGCCATCAGCACGCCAAGACTCATGGTCTCGCCCAGCACCTTGCGACCACCGAAATACCACACGAAGAACACGCCGGAACTCATGAAGAAGTTGGTCACCATCCAGAACACGATCCAGTGTCGCTCGGCGGACACGCTGGAGTCTCGCACGTCCATGTTGCGACGATCGAAGCGCTGCCCCTCGCGCTGTTCCTGCGCGAAGGCCTTGACCACCCGGATTCCGCGGATCGACTCGTTCAGGTGGGATGAAAGACGCGACCATTTCGCCGACCAGCGCACCCAGTGGGCTTCCATGCGATTCCAGATAAAGGTCGAGGCAAAGACGATCGGGGGCACCGGTAACAACACCAGCATGGTCAGCTCCCAGCTCATGCTCAGCAGGATTGCCATGATACCGACCACCATCAGGAAGTTGCTGAGGATGTACGGGATGTCGAAAATCAGATAGATCTCGACGAGGTCCGAATCGTTCGACATGCGCGAGATGAGGGCTCCCACCTTGCGTTTGTCGTAAAACCTCAGGGGCAGGTACATCAGCGCCCGATAGAGGTCGGCGCGCATCTTCTCGATGCCGCGAAAGCCGATCCAGGCGCCCACCCAGCGGCGTCCCACCGCAGTGCCCCACCCCAACACGCGCAGCCCGAAGAGGCCGGCCACCAGCCAAACCAGAAGATTGAAGTTGGTCGCCGGAACGAGCACGTCGTCGATGATGTGTTGGGTGATCAACGGCGGCAGCAGATCGAGCCCGGTCTCGGCCACGAGGATACCCAGCAACAGCGCCACTCGTGCTTTGTATGGCGCCATATACGCCATCAGGCGCTTCAGCGTGTCCAGCTTGTTCACGCAGGCAGGACAGGTGCCGTCCTTCTCCGGCAGCACGCGCTGGCAGCATTCGCAGCGGCTGCGCTCCACACTGGTAGCCAGCGTCGGCTCATCCCCCACCGACACCTGCTGCAGTGTTTCGGCGACTTCGGCGAACTTGGGCGCCAGGCTGTTGGAGTAGTACACCTGTGCCGGAGCCCCCGTGTGGCGCTCCACTTCCAGGCGGCCACCGCCTACCAGTGGCTCGACGCGTGCCGCCCGTACATCGCTCAGCGGAAATTGCTGCGCCGCAGCCAAGGCGGGGAC
The DNA here is from genome assembly GCA_036339235.1 of Candidatus Latescibacterota bacterium. Classification (GTDB taxonomy): domain Bacteria; phylum Latescibacterota; class UBA2968; order UBA8231; family UBA8231; genus UBA8231. Next base: position 21,542 of record JAYZCA010000035.1, read on the forward strand.
CTCCGCGCCCTGCTGTGTCCCGTTGACATGCATGATCAGCAGCCGCCGGTCGGTGACCACGAGCCAGCGCTCGGAAAACACATCGAGGTCGGCCATGTCGGTGGCGATACAGATCCACACCCGCTCGTCATCGTCGATGGCGGCATCGACCGCCGCCGAGATAACGTCCGGTGGATCCTCGCGGAAGGGAGACGGCCCCTCCGAGCTGACCTTGATTTGTGTCTGTGTTGTCACCTCGGCTTCCTCATTCCGCGATGGCGATGATGTTCGAGGCTTGCTGCTGCATCTTGACCAGGTCACGGAACACACCCTTGCGCCGCATCAACTCCGCGTGCGTGCCCTGCTCCACGATGCGGCCTTCGTCCATCACCACGAGCCGTTCGGCATCCCTCAGCGTCGACAGGCGATGGGCGATGGCGAACGTTGTACGACCCTCGGTCATGCGGTGCATGGCCTGCTGGATCTGCCTCTCCGTCTCCACGTCGACCGAGCTCGTCGCCTCGTCGAGGATGAGAATGCGCGGGTTGTGCAGCATCGCTCGGGCGATCGCGACGCGCTGGCGCTCTCCTCCTGACAGCCGGTTGCCTTGCTCACCGACCTGGGTTTCGTAGCCGTCCAACTTGGCCAGGATGAAGTTGTGGGCGTTGGCCAGCCTCGCCGCCGCCATCACTTCGTCCAGCTTCGCTCCCGGCTTGCCGTAGCCGATATTCTCGGCGATCGTGCCGGAAAACAGCACCGGCTCCTGCAGTACGATGCCGATCTGGCGTCGCACGTCTCGCAGTCGGATGCGACGGATGTCGACGCCGTCGAGTTCGATCGATCCGTGGTCGGCGTCGTAGAACCTCGCAATGAGGTTGATCAACGTCGTCTTGCCCACCCCGGAGCGGCCCACCAGGCCGATCATCTCACCGGGGCGCACGTCGAGGTCGATTCCCTTCAGGACTGGCTTGCTCTTGTCGTAGCCGAAGGTGACGTCGCGGAAGGTGATTCGCCCCTCCATTTTGGGCATGCGCGCCGCCTTCTCATCGTCGAACGACTCGGGTTCCGTATCGATCACCTCGAATACACGCTCGGCGCCGGCAAAGGCTGAGGTCATCCACGAATTCACTTCGCCAAACCATTCCAGCGGGCCATAGACCATGAACATGTAGGAGTAAAACGCCAGAAGAGTCCCCAGGGACAGCTTGCCGCCGATCACCTCCTGGCCGCCAAAGAACCAGACTGCCATGACACCCAGACTCGTCAGGAATGTCACGGTGGCGAAGAAGACAGTGCGGTTGACGCTGGTCTGCACGCCGATGTCGGTGATCCTGCGGTTGAGCCGGGCGAAAGTGCCGATCTCCCTTCCCTCCTGAGCGAAGGCCTTGACCACGCGGATCCCGGTGAGGGCTTCCGACGTGCGATCCGTCAGGTTCGACCAGGTCTCGCCCCAGCGTCGGAAGAAGCGGCGCATTCTCTTCCAGAAAACGACGCCCCAGATCATGATAAAAGGCACCGGCGCCAGTGTGTAGAGTGTCAGCTCCCAACTCATCCACAGGAGGAACCCGACGATTCCGAAGATGAGCAGGGCGTTGATGATGAGATAGGGCAACCCGTCGACGAGAAAGTCCTGCAGGCGGCCGGTGTCGCGCGTGACGCGAGACATCAGCGCCCCCACCTTGCGTTTGTCGTAGAACGACAGCGACAGGATCTCGAGACGCTGGTAGAGCTCACTGCGGATGTCGGCCGTGGCCCGAGCTCCGAGCCAGACGACCGTCCAGCCGTGGACCCACTCAGCACCCCAGCTGACCAGGCGGATTGCGACGAGGGTCAGAACGAGAAAACCCAGCAGTTGGAGTCTGGTTTCCAGGTCTGCTGGGTTGTCCTGCACCGGTACGAGGACATTGTCGATGAGATGTTTGGTGACCAGCGGTGGCGCCAACTCGGCCCCGGTGGTGGCCACCGAGGCCAATGCCATGACCGCCGCCTTCAATCGATACGGAGTCAGGTAGGCGGAAATGCGCTTCAGCGTCGACCACTTCTGGATGCAGGCTGGACAGATACCGCCCTTCTCAGGCAGTAGTCGATTGCAGCACGAACAACGCATGCTCTCGAGGACGGGATCGATGCGGAAGGGTTGAGCCACACGCAACTGCTCGAGTCCGCGGGCAACCTCTGAGAACTTGTCGCTCAAAGACTGCGTGTACGTTACGCTGACAGTCGGCGCATTGAGGCGCTCTACCTCGAGACGACCACCACCCACGAGGGGCTCGGTGTGGACCCGCAGGATCTCGTCGACGGGCACGCACAGCGGCTCTTCGTCGGCAGTCATCACGACCAGCCAACCCGGCGTCATCGCCACCCAGCGCTCGCCGTAGCTCGCACCGTCAGGGGCAATATCCGCCGATACGAGCACGAGCAGGTCCTCACCCTGGGGTAGGATAGCGGCAAGCCGCGCCTCTACCTCGGCGAGAGCCGACTCCAGTGATCTCGTAGTCATTTCAGTTTCCAGATTCATGGTAGCGCCGGACCGAGGGCCCCGGCTGCTGTGCCGGCCCCCGGATCCGCCACTCTTACGCTATCCTGCGCGCTCTGCTGCGGGCGTTTCGCTGGCGGGCAAAGGGCGTTTCGATGCCGTACTGGCGACACAGGCGACCGAAAGTGCCCCCTGCGATTCCCAGGGCTCTGCAGGCGTCGGCGTTGCTGTTGTAGACACGAGCTGCACGCTCTATCCACTCGACGGGGACTTTTTGCATCGTGTTCCTTCCCTCTCGATGCATCGGGAACCCGCCCTAGCCTGGCTAGAAGCGG
>JAYZCA010000036.1:0-14510 GCA_036339235.1 Candidatus Latescibacterota bacterium
GCTTCGATAAGCAGATCAGACTTGCCAGCATCTGACATACATCTGACACTCCGAGGTCAGAACGTAGACACAATCAACGAATAGCGGACGGCGCCTTCTCTGTATGCACGACGATTCATCAATATTCTCACCCCTTGAACAAATCCGGACATTTTGCGGAGCCAACGAGATCCGACGCCTGCAGGCGGAGGAGATCCACGAGCTGCTCGCCGACGGAGAGGAGCCCGGGTGGGTCGCTGAGCAGGCCGCCGACGAGAGACCGGAAGTAACCGCTCGACTCACAGAACTGCTCACCATTCTGGCGCCCGACCTGCGGGGACCCGAGCCCGTCGATGAGGACGCGGATACCGATCCGGAGCTGTCGGCCGAGGCGCAGTTCGCCGCCCTCGCCCAGTCCCTGCCACCCGGAATCGATGCCCGCCAGATGCAGCAGATGCTGGCCACGCCGAGGGGGCAGATGCTGGCCGACTTCGGTGCCTTCTGTGAGGAGAAAGGCTACGATGGCGCCGACGAGGGCATGATGCGAACCGCCCACGAGGAGTGGCTGCAGACACCGCGCGACAGCCTCGAAGGCAAGCGACCCTCCGAGATGTTGGAAGGTGGTCGGCTACTGCCGGACAAAGTTGAGACGTACCGACGCGAGGAACCGAAGGTGGGACGCAACGATCCCTGTCCCTGCGGTAGCAGCAAGAAGTACAAGAAGTGCCACGGAAAAGGGGCATGAAAGGGATGAAGGGCAGACGGGAGCGGTCGATCGCCGGTGTGTTCACCATCGATCTGGAGGTCTTCGGCGACGATCGCGGTCGCTTTTCGGAGATGTTCCGTGATGAGTGGTTCCCGGAACGCGATTGGGGCCAGGTGCAAGTCAACCGGTCGCACTCGTCGGCCAACATCCTGCGGGGTCTGCACTACCACCACAAGCAGGCCGACTACTGGCATCCCCTGGCCGGCACGATCCGCGTCGGCCTTTATGACCTGCGCTCGAAGTCACCGACCCGCGGCACGGGGGAAACCTTCGACGTCTTGGGTGAGGACTTCACCGGCATCTTCATCCCGCCCGGCGTGGCGCATGGTTTTTTCAGCGTCACCAATCTGACGCTGATCTACGTCGTCGACAGTTATTATGACGGCGCCGACGAACTCGGCGTGGCCTGGAACGACCCGGCTCTCGGTCTCGACTGGGGGTTGTCTCCTGGCCTGCAGCCGGTACTTTCCGACCGCGATGCCACAAACCCGTCCCTGGCCGACCTCGACGAAGCGGTCCTGCCATGACGATGGACCTGCTCGAGGCTCTCGTGAAAACGCAAGCTCTGCGCATCGCGCCGCCGGGGGAGGTGTACTGGTACACGTCGGGAACGTTGGGGCCGTATTACGTGAGAACCGAATTCCTTTTCGGCGGCCCGGAGCCTGCCGAGGAGTTGCTGGCCTTCATCGACAGCGACAGTCGCACGGTTGACTTCCACGAGCGGTTGGGTGAACGGGTCCGCGCCCGCCTCGATGCAGACGCAGGCTTCTGCGGTGTGACGGACGCCCTCGCAGCTGCCATCAGCGCCCACCCCGGCGCCGGCGATCTCGACTGGATCTCGGGTGGGGAGCGGCGTGACTGGTTCTTCTCCCTCCCCGTGGCGATAAGGATGGGTCTGCCCCACCTCTACATCTACAAGGACGGCGGCACATTTCTGGCTGACGGCGGTGCGACGACGGCCATCGACGATCTAACGGGCAAGCGCACGGCGCACGTCGCCGACCTGGTGACGGAGGCTTCGAGTTACGCCCGCGCCTGGATCCCAGCCATTCGCGACCGGGGCGGGGACATGCTGATGGCGGCCAATGTCATCGACCGTGCCCAGGGAGGGATGGATGTCATCGGGGCGGCCGGCGTCGACGGTCTGGCTCTGCTGCGTGTCGACGAGGGACTCTTTGGTGACCTGCTAGAGCGAGGCCTGATCGACACCGACCAGCACGCCCTCCTGCTCGACTATTTCGAAGATCCCACAGGGGCCATGAAGCGCTTCCTGCAGGCCAACCCGGCGTTCCTCGAAACGGCTCTGGCCTCGGCTGATTCACGCACTGCCGGACGGGCCCGATTGCTCGTCGACGAGGATCATTACGGCCTCGGACTGAAAGACTGAAAGGAAAAGCCCCCGACGCGTGGAAAGCGCGTCGGGGGCTTTTTTGTATGCCCGTTTCCTAGCCAGCCGCCTGGTCAAGCAATTCCTCGACGACCTGTACGGAGACGAGTTGCGACACACCTTCCTCCGGCATGGTTACGCCGTGCAGGGTGTCAGATGAGGCCATGGATAGCTTGTTGTGCGTCACCATGCAGAACTGCGTGGTCTTGGCGAACTCACGGACCACGCGCAGGAAACGCTCAACGTTGGCATCGTCGAGAGGCGCGTCGACCTCGTCGAGGATACACCAGGGACTCGGCTTCACCTGGTAGATGGCGAAGAGCAGGGCGATCGCCGTGAGGGCCTTCTCACCGCCCGACAGCAGGCCGATGCTCTGCAGTTTCTTGCCTCGGGGGCGGGCGATGATCTCGATGTTTGACTCGAGGGGATCGACGTCGGCCTCGATCTGCAAGTCGGCCTCGCCGCCAGGGAAGAAGCGTGTGTAGGTCTCGCGGAATTTCCCACGGATCTCCTCGAAGGTCTCGCGGAACATCCGCCGCGCCACGCGGTCGATGTGCTGCAGCGTCTTGCGCAGATCCTCGGCGGCGGCCGTCAGATCGTCGCGGTGCTGGACGAGGAAGTCGTAGCGCTCCTTCTGCTCCTCGTACTCCTCGAGGACGCCAACGTGTACGTTGCCGAGACGGGCGATGCCACGACGCAGCTCACCCAGGCGGGTGTCGGCAGCGGGAGCATCGAAACCCTCTTCAGTGAGCGGGCCCAGAGTCTCCACGTCGACTTCGTACTCCTCGATGAGACTCTCCTTGATACGCGCCGATTCGCTTTTCAGCTCGGCCAGCTTCAACTCGAGTTGGTGCCGGCGTTCGCGCTGCGAGCTCAACTCGCGCTGCAATCGAGAGATTTCCTGGTCGAGTTCGCGCGAGGTCACCGCCACTTCCTGCTGGTGACGGAGGCGTTCATTGCGCTGCTCGTTGAGGCGGTCGCGATCGCCGTGCTTTTTCGCCAGCTGCGCGGTGGTTTCCGCTTCGCGCTCGGCCAGCGCCGCCCGGTCGCCTTCGGCCTGGTTCACCTCGTGTTCGATGCGTTCGATCGTCGTCCCGTGCTCGCGCTGCAGCCCGGTAAGGCGTCCTACCTCGCGTCGCAGAGCGTCGGCCTTTTCGGCGGCGCGGACGCTGACGATGCGCAGGGCGTTGAGAGCCTCGATCTGCTCACGGCGAATCTCTTCAGCCAGGCGCACGCGTTCCTCGCGGGCCTGGAGACGGTTTTCCAGTTCGACGGCGTCACGTTCGATCGTCGCCAGCCGTTCCTCCTGACCGCGGCCGCCGTCCTCCAGCTGCGCCAGCCGCTGGCGTGACTGCTCGAGGCGCTGCTGCAGCTGCGTGCGGCGCGACTGCTGGCGGCCTTCCTCCTCTTGTGCCGACCGCTGGCGCAGTCGCACTTCTCGCTCGGCGTCACGCTCGACCTCGAAAAGCTCCGTTAGGTCGGACATGTAGCTGTCGAGGACGGCGCGACGGGTGTGTACGGCTCTGGCGTCGGACTGTGCTGCCGACAGCCGCGCCTGCTGGCGCGACACATCGCAGCGCAACTGCCGGATCTCCCGACCGCGCCCCAGCACGCTGTCGTCGTGATCAGACTGGGCGCCACCGGCGAGGCGGCCGTCGATGTCGACGCCCTGCCCGTCGGCGGTGACAAGACGCACGGAGAGACCACGATGTCGACGCGAAACGTCCAGCGCCGCTTCGAGGTCGTCGACGATGAAGGTGTTGTGCAACAGGCGGTCAATCAGAGGCTTCACGGCACCGTTGGTATGCACACGGCCGCTCAGGGGGCCCTGTATGCCGGCGACGCCGCTTAGGTCGACGACAGGATCGCGCGGCGGCACCTGCCAACCAAGAGGAAAGATACCCGCCCTGCCCGAGCGATCACGTACATAGCCGATGGCTTCGAGGAGATTGTCGTCGTCACTGGCCACCAGGGCCTCCACGGCATCACCGAGAGCGATCTCGACGGCCTGGTCCCACCCCGGTTCAACTTCGATGAGGTCGCCGAGTACGCCCTCGAACAGTTCGGAGTACGGAGAATCGACGAGCAGTTCCCGGACGCCGCTCGAATATCCCTCGTACCCGGAGCGCACGCGTTCGAGGACCTGTATGCGGGCCTGCTCCGATTCGATGCCGCGGCGCAAGTCGGCGACGTGCTGGTTGCTCGCCTCGATGGCGGCGTTGGCGGCGCTACGTCGTAATCGAGCTCCCTCGAGATCGGTCTCGATAGCCTGCAGCCGCGTGCCGCGTTCCCGGATCTCATCCTCGGCTCTCCCGGCATTGCCGCGGGCGGTTGCCAGGTCCTGATCGACGGTCTCAAGTTCGGTTCCGAGTTGTTGCTGTACCTGCATCAGGGTCTCGCGCTCGGTGCGCAGCTTGGCGAGTGATCCCGAGCGCTCGCCCTTCTCGCGTAGCAACTCGCGCAGGCGGTGGTTTTCAGAATCCAGACCGGACCGGCTCGATTCGTACTCGGCGTCGGCAGCCGAGGAACTCTCCTCCTGCTCCTGCAAACGCGCGGTGTTGGATTCAACCTCGGCAGTGACCACTTCGAGGCCGTTGCCGGACTCGGTGAGCTGTCGTTCTGCCTCCTGAAGCTGGCGACGGGTTTCTTCCAGCTGTCCAGAGGCGCGCTCGATGAAATGCTCCCGAGCCTCGCGGCGCTCGCGCGACGAGACGAGGCGATTGTCGAGTTCGTGGATCTCTTCGACGCAGCGGCTCAGGGCGATGCCGGTTTCCTGCAGGGCGTGTTCGGCCTCGGTGACGGCGAGACGGCGCTTTTCCAGTTCCGCTTCGCGCGCGGTGAACTTCGTCAGACCAGACTCCGACGCGCGCGACAGTTCGTCGAACTCGACCTGCAGGGGCTCCAACTGCGTGCCGAAGCTGAAAAATTGGTGCCGGCCGAAGCGCAGCTCGAGGTCGTCGAGTTCGGTCTTCAGTTCCTGGAAACGCCGCGCCCTGCCCACCTGTCGGCTCAGGTAGTCGACCTGCCGTTTGACCTCGGCGATGATATCCTCGAGGCGCGTGAGGTCCGCCTCCGTTGACTCGAGCTTGTTCCACGTCGAGCGGCGGCGGGCTTTGTACTTCGTGATCCCCGCAGCCTCCTCGAGGATGCGCCGGCGGTTTTCGGTCTTCTCGCTGATGATCTCATCCACCATGCCCTGCTCCATGACAGAGTAGGCGCCGGGACCGAGACCGGTGTCCATCAACAGGTTCTGAATGTCGAGCAGGCGGCACGGAACCTTGTTGAGCAGGTAGTCGCTCTCCCCGGAACGGAAGAGTCGCCGGGTGATGGTCACCTCGGTGTAGTCGATGGGCAGGACGTGCTCGGCGTTGTCGATGGTGAGTGACACCTCCGCCATCCCCAGGGGCTTACGGGCCCGGGTGCCGGCAAAGATGACATCCTCCATCTTGTGCCCACGGATGGCGCTGGCCCGCTGTTCCCCCAGTACCCAGCGAATCGCTTCGACGACATTCGACTTGCCGCACCCGTTGGGACCGACGATGCCGGTGATCCCCATGCCGAAGGGGATCTCGGTCTTGTTCATGAAAGACTTGAAGCCGAAAATATCGACGTGGGTCAGGCGCAATCGCAGATCTCCTAGAGCACAACAGATAGGGGCAGGGCGATGAAAGAATACCAGATGTGGACCTGATGGTCAAGAATTCCTTGAACATCTCCCCCTTCCGGACTACCTTGCCCGCATCCCGAAACCCGCTGGAACTCCATGACGCTCAACGATCTACTCGCCGATGTCCTCGAGCAACTGTCGGATGATCGCCGCAAGGCAGTGAAGGACATGACAGAGAAATTCGGTGCCAGCGACACATTTCACTTCTCTCTGGCACTACTGGCCGCGATGGACAGCCGCGAGCGTCGACTCGTGCGCATGCTGCTCAACGAAATCGAGAGATTGGAGATAGATTGACCATTAAGAACCTGCAGAGATCGGGCGGCCTGTCGATATACAGAGAGAGACCACATAGTGGTACGTAATATGGAGAAAGGACTCTCTCTTGCTCACCATCGCCCTTCTGCTCCTGGTCCCTCTCGGCCTTCGATATTTCCTATGCTGGCACATGGGTCAGCTGCACTTGCGCCTCGTGCGCGGAGACGAAGATCTGCGCCAGCTGCAAACGCGTTTCACCAGCGTGCGCGAGGAACTCAACGGCGCCCGCCGCCGCCTGCGTCAATATCAGGTGCGTGGAACCTTCATCGGCAACGACATCCGTAGGGAGCACCAGCGTCTCGAAGAGCTGCGCGCGGGCCTGCCCCGGACCGACCGCATCGTCGCCTGACGATCCCAAGAGCCTGTCCGAGCATCCCATTTGGGATGCGGCCACGCCCTTGGCACCGGTCACTGCGTTGCTCTCGCTCTCTGAATCCCTCGATTCAGATCCCTCAAGCGCCTTGTGAGCGACACCAACGACGAGACCCCGCCCGCAAAGCGAATACTCGGACAGGCTCGTAGGCAGGCAGCATTGATGTTCGCCAGTCGTCGCCAACTGCGGCTTGTCGACGTCGACCTGTCCTATAGCGACCCCGGCTTGCGGATTGTCGGTGAGAACCTGTACGTCCACGCACCCCATGGCGAACATAGAGGGGTACGTCTCAACCTGCTGAGGACGCCTGCCGGCTACGTTGTCGCCGTCGCCGGCCAGAGCTCTCCCGCGCGACACACCCTGAGCGAGCTGTTTCAGGACGCCGAGATGGAGATCACCGAGGCGGCCCTCGAGCGTCTTCGTCAGCGGTATCTGCCGTTGCACGCAGCTGCCGTGGCGCGACACGGTGCGGGACTTCTCGTCATCGGTGCCCACGACGCAGGAAAAACGAGCCTCGCCTGCGCCCTGGCACGTTCCGGTGCGACGCTGCTGTCCGACGACATAGCTCCGGTGCGCCCCTCGGATCTGACCGTATTCCCCTTTCCGCGCGATCTCATCCTGCACGAAGGCACGCGCCGAACTCTGGGCGGGCTGCCGCCGTCTCCCGGGTTCAAGTGTTTTGGGGGATACCGCCATCTGCCACCAACCACCTTGAGCACCGGTCTGCCGCGCGCGGTTCCCGTATGTGGCCTGTTGTTTCCCCGCAGAGCCGAGGGCGTACGGGTTGTCCCGTCATCAAAGGTCGGGCCGGCGGAGTCGGCACGATGTCTCCTCGAACAGTGCTTCGATCTGGAAGGTGTAGGCGGGGTGCAGTGCAGCGATTGTGCTACACGTCTGGCGCGGCTGCCCGCGGCCAGGATCAGTTTTTTGACGATGCCGCCGATGCAGTCGAACCGGTGTGGCGCTGGTTTGGGGTACCAGCAGGGTAGCTTCAGAAGTCGAGGTCGGGGTCGTCCGATAATTCGGCGTCCAGACCCATGACGATGGCGTGCTCGTCGATCAACTCCTGCCGGCCGCGGAACCCTGTGTTGAGCTCGTGCCAATGGGTGATGCGGGGTTCTGACCGCTGCCAGCACAGATACACCCAGCGCCCCTCGAAGGTAGTGGGAAAGTCGACGATGCCGCTTTCGAGGCCGCCTGCCGGCAGGCGTAGTCCCCGGGCGATCAGGTCCTGCTCGATCACGCCCTGGACGGCGCGCGCCACCTCCTCAATGACGCGACGGTGCCGCAGGTACTCATCGTGGTCAGGGTTGTCGGGTGAGCCGATGCGATCTCCCCACATGACCTCGAGGATCTGCGTGCCCTCGCTGTGCTTCAGAGAGCGCTGCCGGTGCCCGTCCAGACGTAAGAACACGGACTCCACCCAGGGGATCAGCTGGTTGGCAGCCTCGACGGTGAATGCCCGGTGTGTCGCCATGGGGTCAGTATAGCTACCACATGCTGGGGGTGCCAGACAGACAGACACACTTCTTGCGTGTGTACCCAGGGGCCTTCATATTTGGCCGAGGACTACCGAGCCGTGCTCGTTCTGTAGGGGCGCATTCGCGACCTATTTGCAGGCGCCGTTAGGGGAGACCGATCGGATGTCAGTCACCACAGAGGACGTGAGACGTGTTGCCGCCCTGGCCCGGCTCGATCTGTCAACGGACGAGGAGGTGCGGCTCACCGACGAACTCGGCCGCATCCTGAAGTACATGGAAAAGCTCAACGAACTCGACACCGATGGGGTGTCCCCATCGGCGCATCCGATCCTGGTGTCCGGCGCGTTTCGCGCCGACGAATCCGAGGTTTTCTCCGGTATTGACGACCTGTTGGCCCAGGCGCCGGACCGACGCGATGGTTACTACCGCGTCCCAAGAGTGCTAGAATGACACGAGCGGCGGCCGAGATGCCGCCGCGTCTCTTTTAGGTTTTCAGTCATAGGGCAGAACTGTAGATGACCCAATACACAGGTCCGAAGTACGTCGTCGTCACAGGCGGTGTCATGAGCGGCGTCGGCAAGGGGCTCACCACGGCGTCAATGGGGCGCATCCTCGGTGAGTACGGTTACCGCACGACTGCGGTCAAGATCGACCCCTACATCAACTACGACGCCGGCACCATGCGGCCCACCGAACACGGCGAGGTGTGGGTCACCGATGACGGCGGCGAGATAGACCAGGATCTGGGCAATTACGAGCGCTTCCTCGGCATCGACTTGCCGCGGCAGAACAACCTGACCACCGGGCAGATCTACTACACGGTCATCCAGCGCGAGCGGCGCGGCGAGTACCTGGGGCAGACGGTGCAGCCCATCCCGCACCTCACCGACGAGGTCCAGCGGCGCATCATGAAAGCCGGTGAGGGATTCGACATCGTCCTGATCGAGATCGGCGGCACCGGGGGCGACTACGAGAACGAACTGTTTCTGTTCGCCGTCAAGGGAATGGAACGGGAGATCGGCGAAGAACACTTTGTCTACGTGCTCATCACCTACCTGCCGATCCCGCAGCACGTGGGGGAGATGAAGACCAAACCGACGCAACAGGCGATCCGGCTGCTGTCGCAACAGGGCATCTTTCCGGACTTTATCGTCTGCCGCGCCGAGACACCTCTCGACGACGTGCGCAAGAAGAAGATCATGGTCAACGCCAACGTGCCGATGGACCACATCATCTCGGCCCCCGACATGGCGACGATCTACGACATTCCCGTGCGTCTCGAAGAGGAGGGGCTCGGCGAAAAGCTGCTGAAGAAGATGGGCCTCGAGCCGCGGCGCAAGCCGGACTGGAGCCGCTGGCGGCAGTTGCTCGAGCGCAGCAAGAACCCGAGTCGGATACTGCGCGTCGCCTTGGTCGGCAAGTACGTCGAGATAGGCGACTTCCAGTTGACCGACTCCTATATCTCCGTCAACCAATCCCTGCTGCACGCCGGTGTCGCCGCCGATACGAAGGTGGAGATCACCTGGATCGACGGCCGTTCCTTCGAGCGCGGTGACCTCGAGGTCGAGTCTCTGGCCGACTATGGCGGCATCATCGTTCCCGGCGCCTTCGGCGAAGGCGGAGCCGAGGGCGTGATCGCGGCGCTGAAATTCGCGCGCGAGACGGGCATGCCCTTCCTCGGACTGTGTTACGGTATGCAGATGGCCGTCGTTGAGTTCGCCCGGCACGTGGCCGGCATCGAGCGGGCCACGTCCGAAGAGATCTCCGACGATTCCGACTATCAGGTAGTGGCCGTCCAGGAGAGTCAGAAGCAGGTTCTGCAGGACAATCGCTACGGCGCCAGCATGCGTCTGGGCGCTTATGCGGCGGTGTTGAAGAAGGACAGTCGTGTGCTCGATCTCTACGAGAAGGCGGGACGCATCAACGAGGACGCAGCGCGGATCCGCCAGCTCCTCGACAATCCCGAGCAGTCCTTCCGCGTCGGTGAAATCATGCTCGACCGCGACAAGGTGGTCCTTGAACGTCACCGTCATCGTTACGAGATCTCGCCGCGGTTCGTCGAGTTGCTGGAGGAGGAGGGCCTCGTGTTCTCCGGCCATCACCGGCGCGTTGACGGCACCCGTCTGATGGAATTCATCGAACTCGCCCGCCACCCTTTCTTCATCGCCACCCAGGCACACCCGGAGTTCAAGTCGCGGATGGACAACCCGGCGCCCCTGTTTTCCGGGTTCGTCGAGGCGGCTCTCGTCCACCAGGCCGAGAGCGTGGCCGCGGCGCAGACCGCGACGACCTGAGCGGTCGAGGGCGGATCCACCAGATCTTGCCCCGGCTCACCCGGGTCGTGTCACGGGCCCTGCTGCTGGCTATTTTGCTCAGCTGCGGTGTTGCCGACTCGCCGCCGCCAGTCGATCCGGTAGCCCCCGAGGATCGGGACCGCGAGTCGTGGGACGTACGTCTGCAGCTGCACTCCACGACCTCAGGACGGGTCACCGTGGAAGCGCCGTATGTGACCGATCACATCGACGCCCAGCAGACGCGCGCTGACAGTGGCGTGACGGTCACCCTCGCCGATTCCACGGGTGCGATCATCACCCGTCTCAGTGCCCATCGACTGGTCGTCGATCACCGAGCGCATACCGTCGCTCTGGCTGGCAGCGTCCTGGCCCGTTCCTCTGTCCGCCAGGTTTCGATACGGGCGGACACGATGATCTGGGACCGGACGGCAGATCGACTCGAGGTCCCGGAGGCTGCCTCCGTAACCCTGTCCACAGGGAGACTCGCAGCCACAAGCCTGTCCGGGGGCAGCGATCTGGCGCAATGGACGGTGCAGAATGTAAAGAGCACCTTCCGCGACACGCTGAGGATGGAGGATGAGGTCAGCATCGATGGACGTACGGCACGCGTGAAGTCCGACAGTGTCGCCGTCATCGCCGATTTCGACAGCGTCCGGGCGTTCTGGCGAGGTCGCCACGTCGTTGCCCGGAAGGCCCGCTACGACGGCAATGCCCACAGGCTGTCGCTCACCGGTTCGGTGACGGTGCAGGACTCGGGACGCGATGTCAGAGCCGACACCGTAGCCCTAGATCTGTCGGCGCGGCGCATCACCGCCAGCGGCGCCCTCCGTGCCACCGGGGATCTGCGCTTCGACGCCGAGCAACTGCGCGAGGACGAATCCGGGCGCTGGACGGTGACGGGCAGCCCCGTGCGGCTCGAGGCCGATGACCGACGATTCGAGGCAGGGCGAATCACACTCTCCGCAGATATGGACACAGTCGCCGCCGGCCGCAGCGTCAGCGCCATCGAGGGCGATCGCTCGATCCACGCCGACTCCCTTCTGCTGATCCGTCTAGGCCAGCGGCTCGACGCGATCGGTACCGTTCGTGTCAGCGCCGCCGATGTAGAGGGCACGCTGCAGGCCGACCACCTGCGTTCCACCAGCGGTGGCGAGCGTGTGGTTCTGTGGGGCGGCGCGCACCTGAGGCGCGCACGCAACGGAGAGGATCTCACCTTGTCGGCGGACACGCTTCGACTCGACGGGGACGAGGGGCGACTCACAGGCACGGGAGCTTTCGTTCTGCATTCGCCGCCGCGGGTGCGTCTGCGGGCTCAGAAGGGGATATACTTCACGTCGGGGGACACGGCCACTCTGGCGGGCCACGCCGAGTTTCTCTACGAGGCCGACGGCTCCAGCAGCCGACTGTCTGCTGACACCTGCCACGTCATCCTCGTCGAGGGCGAGCCGGTCGCCGTCGACTGGCCGCGCTCCGTGGAGGGACGACTCGAGGATGCCCAACAGACGTCGTGGCTGAAGGCGCAGGCGGGCCACGCTGATCTGGCCGACAGCAGGCTCTTTCGATTGACTCTGCAGGGAGATGTCGAAGTGACGCACCGTGGCACAGGGGGACGGCTGAGCCGCTTCACGGCGGCGTCGATGGAATTGAACTACGGCGATGACGGTGTTCTGCATCGGGTGCACGCTGAGGGCGACGCCCTCGTGCGGACACGACTGCCGCAGGACGGTGAAGAGCCCGGCGGCGGGGTGTCCTTCAACGAGGTCACCGGCCAGCGCCTGGAGGTCGATCTCGTTGGCGGCGCCGTCGTCGCTGTTCGCGTACTGGACACCATCGAGGGCCGGTTCATGCCCGAAGAGAAGGACTAGGACACTAACATGGCGCTACAGATCAAGGCAATCGTCAAGACCTACGGTCGTCGTCGCGTCGTCGATGGCGTGTCGCTGCGCGTCGACTCTGGCGAGATCGTCGGTCTGCTGGGGCCAAACGGCGCCGGCAAGACGACGACCTTCCACAGCATCACCGGCTTCGTGCGACCCGACAGCGGCCAGGTCCGACTCGACGATGACGATCTGACGCGCTTGCCGATGTACCGACGAGCGCGGCTCGGAATCGGCTATCTGCCTCAGGAGACGTCGATCTTCCGCGGCCTGACGGTGGCGCAGAACGTCGCCGCCGTACTCGAGGTGCGGGGGGTGAAGCGAGCGGAGCGTGAGCACCGGGTGGCCGAGTTGCTTGCTGAGCTGAACCTCGAGCCGCGGGCCGGGCAGCGGGCCGATACGCTCTCCGGAGGCGAAACGCGTCGCGTCGAGATCGCCCGCGCACTGGCCACCAGACCCCGCTACATGCTGCTCGACGAGCCCTTCACCGGCATCGACCCGCGCACGGTACAGGATATCCAGACCATCGTCCGGGATCTGCGGGCGAAGGGTCTGAGCATCCTGATTACGGATCACAACGCTCTGGAGACCCTGCAGATCACCGACCGGGCCTACATCATGGTGGACGGCCGCATCCTGACCTCTGGAACGGCGCGTGAACTGACCGAAGACGAGGACGTTCGCCGCCTATATCTGGGAGAGCGGTTCCAGCTTTCTTGAGCAAAGCAAATGCTGTGCCTTTCTTCTTGACACTCCCCGACGGCACTTCTATATTAGCCATTGCCGGTCGAGATAGTACAATACAAGTCTTTCTTAGAGAGAGAGTTACGTCCTCGTGACGATGCTTCGTCTGTCACAGAATCTCAGCCTCCAGCAGCGCATGGCGCCGCAGTTGATCCAGTCGCTGCAGCTGTTGCAGATGTCGACGATGGAACTGGAGCTCGAGATCAAACAGCAGATGGAGATCAACCCTCTTCTCGAGGAATCGATGGAGATGGAGGAGTTGGAGGAGGACGCCGATCCCGAGCCGGACCCCGACGTCGACGAAGTCGAGACACCGGAGCAGGAGGCGACTCTCGAGGAGAAGGAGTTGAAGGAAGAGGAGGTTCCCGAGCCGACTGATGAGGTCGACTGGGATGCGCTGCTCGACGATCAACTCGACCAGAACTCCTACAACAACGAGACCACCGAGTACGATCCGAACTGGGAGCAGGATCGCGAGCCCCAGGAGAACCGGATCACGACCATGCCGCCTTTGATCGAATTGCTCAAAGAGCAGTTGATGGTCAGCCATCTGAGGGGGGATGACGTCGACATCGCCGATTTCATCATCGGCAACATCGACGACCGCGGTTATCTCACCTGCCCTATCGAAGAGATTTCGGAGGCGATCGAGGTTCCGGTTCAGGAGATCGAGCGGGTACTGAAAGTGATCCAGGCTTTCGATCCCCCAGGCGTCGGGGCCCGCGACCTGTCGGAGTGCCTGCTCATTCAGTTACGGCAGAAGGAAGGCCAGGAGAACTACTACGACCTCGAACTGGCGATTCAGGTCGTGCGCTCGCACATGGAAGACCTGACGAAGCGCCGGTACTCCCGCATTACTCGTGCTCTCGGCATTCAGAACGATGACCTGCGCGGCGCCATGGAAATCATCGAGGAGCTGCACCCCAACCCGGGGGCTCTCGTGGGCGACGCGTTCTCCAGTTCCAACCTGCTCACCCTCGACACGAGCGTGAACTACATCACGCCGGATCTCATCGTCGAAAAGGCGGAGGAGGACTGGATCGTGAGTCTTACCGATGGCAGCCTGCCTTCGTTGCGCATCAACGCCTCCTACGCAGAGCTGGCCAAGGGCGGTCGGGGTCGCAAAGACGAGGTGCATTCCTACGTCTCACAGAAACTGAACGACGCGCGCTGGCTGATCAACGCCATCAATCAGAGGCGCACGACGATGCTGAAGGTCGGCAACTATCTCGTGCGTGCGCAGCTGCAATGGTTCGAGCGCGGGCCGGCGTTCCTCAAGCCCATGGTGCTGCAGGACGTGGCCGACGCCGTGGGCATGCACGTGTCGACGATCAGCCGCGTGAGCAATGGCAAGTACATGCAGACGCCCCACGGCGTACGCGAGCTCAAATACTTCTTCGACAGTAAAGTGTCCCGCGACGACGGCGAGGATGTGTCCGCGCGCAGCGTCAAAGAGAACATCTCGAACATGATCGACGGCGAGGACAAGGACAAACCTCTGAGCGACCAGGAGATCGCCGACGTACTGGCGAAGGACGGATTGCGCATCGCCAGGCGCACGGTTGCCAAGTATCGTGTGCAACTGGGCATCAACTCGCAGAGGTTCCGCAAGCGGGTCTTCTGA
>JAYZCA010000037.1:0-7204 GCA_036339235.1 Candidatus Latescibacterota bacterium
ACCGGCGGCAGGCACGTAGGCCCGCTCGAAGATCGTCGTCACGGCGCGACGGTCTGCCGCGCTGGACGAACCTTCGGGATCTTCGACACTCACAGTGCCGACACGCACACCCGTGGGCCGGGCCCGAGAGGGCGTCAACAAGAGCACCTCGTCGAAGCCCCCGGACGCTTCCGGGGCGTTCGGATCGGGTCCGGCGGCGCGTAGGAAGAACACGTACGGCGTATGTCGCAGGGGCTCGATGTTCAGCGGCGGATCGTAATCCAGGCGCGTCGGGATCAGGTCCGTCAGCGGCCGGCCCAGGCCTTCGTCGGTGAGCAGCGCCAACTCGCCCGCCATGTCGGTGCTGATCGGTGGCGCCAGATCGATACGGAGGGAGCGGATGCGGGCCGTCACCTCCGGGGCCTCCGACAGGACCGTCACACGCACCTGCAGAAACTTGCGCGGACTCGGAGACGTGATGGAGGCACGGTTCTGACCCCGTGTCGGCTTGTACACCTCGCTCCAGGCACTCCAGCCAGCAAAGAATGGCGTGATGATAAGGCTGGGATCATTGCGAGGCTTGGCCACTTTCTTGCCGTCCTCGTCGATGAGGAGGTCGCCGTCGTTGTCGATGCCATCGATGGGATCCTCGTCCTCGGCTCCGTCGCCGTCGTCGTCGGACTTGCGGATATGTTTGGTGATCGTCACGAGGCCGGGACCACGCAGTTGCTGGGGACCACCGATGTCACCGGCAAAACCGTCCTCATCGATACGTCTGTCGCCGTCATTGTCTATACCATCGATGGGATCTTCGTTGGTCCGCCGGTCGCCGTCGTCGTCCCCGTCGGTGTGGGCGAGCAGGGTGAACGTCTCGGTCTCCGGCAGGGCATCCCACGTAGTGTACCGGGTCCACTGATCCACGATCGCCTCGTACTCGACAAGATCGATCTCGAAACTGCGCTCGGCTCCTGTGCCGGCACCCGTCACCTTGTAATAGGCGAACAAGGAGTCGATGGTGTCGCTCGAACGCGTCTGAATCTGCAGATCGACCTCCGGGTGCTCGGACAGCGGCTCAACCCGTTCGATGACCTGACCCGTGAGCTCGTCCACCTCGCGTACGATGGCCTCAGCCTCCCAGCGAATCTCGGAGAGCACGCGGCGTTCCTTCACGTTGATCGCGTCAGCGGCGCTGACGCCGGGCAACAGGACGATCTCGGGGGACACGAAGCTGACCTCGGCAGGGTAACCGCGGCCGAACATCTGCAGCTCATTGAAGTGACCTGGGGCGCTGTAGGCGCCTGACCTTGCCCCGGTGGGGTCATCGTTGCGCTGCTGGAAAAAACGCAACTTCCGCAGGTCGAAGGTCTCCTGCATCATGCGCACGCGGGGCGTGTTGTTGTCTTTGTAGACCTCGCTGACCAGGTCCGTCCACGACAGCCCGTTCTCGAGCTGGATGAAGTCCTCCTTTGTCTGCAGGTCGAGGGCGCGCAGCACGGTGCCGTCGGAGCCTTGCAGGTGCCAGCCGAAAATCGATCCTTCGGTGCTGGTCTCACGTGTGGTCACCATGCCCAACAGGATGCGGTCGATCCAGAAAGTGGCGCCCAGGTCGAGCCACATCGTACAGCAGACGAGTTGGTCGTGTCCGGCGTACCCACTGGAGTACTTCAGGTCCCAGGCATTGCCATACCACTTTGTCAGGTAGACTCCGTCCATGGCCAGCAGGGGTGTGCCGTTGCCGCCATCTTCGTAGGCGGTGCCGGCGTGCCTCTCGGGACGGTACCCGACGTTTGGGCCAGGACCCCAGACTTCGACCTCGGAGATGCGCGGCAGTTCGCGCTTGAAGTAGAGGATCGGACCCTGCTCGGCTTCGGTCAGGCCCCCATACACCTGCTCCGCCGTCTGCAGAGTGTCGCCCCCATCGTCGATGATGGGACTGATCCGTTTGACGAATCCCCCCGCCGTCAACCGTTGGTAGAAGCGCAGACCACGGCGCTCCGGCGTCAGCTCTTCGTACGCCGCCTCACCGACTTGGCCTTCTCCGACCAGCTCCTTGGAGTCGAAATCGCTGTCGAAAATGGTGACGCGTACGAAGTGCACGAAGGTGCCTGGAAAGTCGGGGGAACCGTCGAGGTCGGCATCGGCAGCGTCGAGCGGCTCGAGGCTGAAGACGAAGCGCCTCTGATTACCGGACACCGAGGCTCGACCGATGACATCGAAGCGGTAGTTCTTGGACGATGTGTCACCGGCCTGCTTCCCCATGGACGCCTCGACGGCGAACAACTTGGGGGCGTCACCCAGATCTTCCGTCTGTTCGACCTCGACAAAAGCGATGCCGAGATCCTGGAGGCGGCGCAGTCCGGATAACGTGCCGGGCAACGACTGACCGGCAGCAACCACCGTATCGCCGGCGGCGACCACCACGGTACCGTCCTCGTCGAGCAGGTCGGCGGGCGCGAGAATGTCGTTCAGGCTCGAACGCCGTGAGAAAGCGACGATGGCGGCTTGCAGTTCCGGCGTCAGATCGGAGACGGCCCCGGCATCTGCGGAAACGACAGGCACTGTCTGCTGGCCACCGGACTCGATGGGTGGAAACTGGATGACGACGCTGTCGGCGAACACGGCCCGACCCAGATCGATCAGTAGTTGCCAGTTTCGAAGGCCGTCGTCGTTGAAGTCGGCATCCGCCGGCTCCCAGAAGGTGGTCAAGTCGCCGTCGCCGACACGTTCGGCCAACCGATTGTTGGACAGCGCCTGAATCTCGCCCTGCACGGTAACGTTGAGACCACGAAAGCGAATATCGTCGACGTAGCTGAAATTGTCACGACCGAGAACGTGGTTCTGACTGGCGGCAAAGTATTTCGGCTTGACGCCGAGAAAGGTGAAATCGAAGAGACCCGTGGAATCCATCGGTGACGACACTTCGCGCACGAAGTTGTTCTGATAGACCCAGTTGCGCCAGTTGGACTCGCGATCGATGCTGATCTGGTCGCCGGCGGAATTGAACTGGAAGGCGTCCGACTGCGCCTCGGCCAGGCCGAAGGTGGCACCGACGAGGACTATTGCGGAAAGAAGCCTCTTCATGATCTACCTCTCCTGCAGTTGATGCACCGGGCCGCCGAGACTCTCAGCGGGTACAGAGAGCAACAAGCGACACTCAATAGACGACGGACACGACACGGGTGGACGCGACGTCGCCGTCGTCGGTGTTGCCGGTAAGTTTCATCAGATAAAGGCCCGGCGGGACGAGATTGTCCTCGTCGTCGGTGCCATCCCAGGCCTCGGAAAAGCTGCCGACGGCGCGGTCGTTCGTCCAGCGTCGAACCGCGCGGCCGGACAGATCGTAGATCTCGATCGTGACGGGAATCTGCTCGACGACCCTGAGGATGTCGTAGGTGATCTGCGCCGCATCGTTGATGCCGTCACCGTTGGGTGTGAACGGGTTGGGCTCGACACTCACCCTCTTGACGACGGCCTCGATGGCCAGCGCCACGCTGGTCACCACGTCCAGCGTGTTGCGGTCCGCCATGTCCTCGGTGAAGGACAGTACGTCCCCCTCAAGGACCCGTTGCGGCAGGATCGTCGCCATCGTGTCGACGCCGCCTGCCTCATTCGGGTCGGTGAGGAAGATGATGCTGCTGTAGTCGGTTTTCGGGCCAGCGCCCACCGTGTCGAGGAAGACGTGGCCGGTGAAATTCGTCTTCACATCGAGGACACGGCCACGGAACTTGACCAGGACCACCAGCGAGTCGTCCTGCGACATCGACGGCTGCACCCTGGGGATGCCGAGGACCAGGAGCTTCTCATTACGTGCTATAGTCTCGAAGGCTACCGCTTCGGAGCGCTCGATGGTCTGGCGCCCGTAGGCAAACTCGACGCCGAGCACCTCAGAGACGGCCGTCGGCGTGGGAATGCGGATCCGGTTGAACCCGGGGTCCCCGGGGCTGAAGAAGGGACGCAGGGCGTAGGTAAACACCGTATCACGCCCGGCGGCGATCTCGGCTGCCGGGACGATCTCGGCGATGACGGCCTGCAGGATCGGCGGGAACAGCTGCTCGATCCTCAGATTGGAGATGGAGGTGGCCGACGCGGGATCGGTGCTGGTGAATTCGACCCGGAACTGGAAGAAGGGCCGCTCTCCCGGCACGTTGATCCGGCGGCCGTTCTGCACCGGCTGGTAGCCACTCCAGAATACCGGGTCCGGCAGGCGCGGCAGGTCGTTGCTCTGCCGGTCGCGCTTGTTGGCGGCGGCGACGATCGTCGGATCGCTGTATTCGGGAAAGGTCGTCTGGGCGTCGGCGCGCTCCAGCGGCGACAGGGCGTTCCAGATGTCGCGGGCGGCGGCGCGCAGCAGTGGATCGTCCAGGTTGATCTCGGTTCCCTCCGTCGTGCTGCCTTCGCGATGATCGACGACGATGGCGTTCGGCCGCCACTCGACCTGGTCCCCGTTGGAGTTCAAGCGAATGAGGATGAGCGGCTCGGGAGTGAACCCCGTCTGGATGCTGACCGTCACCGATGAGGCCTCGGGATCACCGATCTTCTCCTCATCCCATGTGATCCTGCCGAGGGTGCCCCCCTGCAACCGATCGAGCTCGGGCCGTCGGGAAAGATCACCCTCCAGATAACTCTGCATGGCGTCGATGCCGGCCGGATCAAGAGGCAGGGGTTTGCTCAGGTACGCCGCCGTCGGTGGATAGCCCTGGTTGAAGACCTCGAATTCGGCGATGTCGAAGTCGATGCCCGTGAGGGAGCGGAACTTGAACTGCTGCATGTACTGCGGCGGGTCCATGGCGAAGGCCACGGTGTCGACGGTGTTGCTCTGCTCGATGGCCAACTGCCGGAAGACGGCTATCGAACCCTCTTTGAGGGTAACTTGGCCGCCGAGAATGAGGTAGTTGGCGCCGACACGTCCCTGAGAGACTTCCTCTTCCTGCCCGCGCTTGTAGGTGACCCCGTCGTGGATCTCGAGTTTGTAGCCGGAGATCGGAATCGGGTTGTCCTCGGGACGTGGATAGAACCGTATCAGACCGATCGGAAACTGGCGCGTGAGGTCCATGATGATGACGACCGCCCGCTTCTCCACGGGCCGGTTCTGGCCGTCCACCCTGCGGAAAGAGTTGATGGGGTCCTCGTCGATGAGGGCCTCGAGCAGGTCGCGCTTCTGACGATTGTTGAGCTGGCGCTCGTAGATTGTCGGCGAGCGCAGCCAGTTTTCGAAACGCACCTGTGGATCCCGCGGCCCCAGCACCGCGTGACCCAGGTTGACCAGGGCCCGGAGGCTGTCGATGCCGGCGGCCTGGAACTGGCGCACGGCGGCCACGGTGTGCGGGAAGTCGGCCAGCGGGCTCAGCAGCAGGTCCCCCTCGGGAACCAGGGTGCTGCCATCCACGACGACGGCGGACAACGCGAAGACACTGTCACGCGAGACGTGACGCGTGAAGGCATCGAAAGTCTGTCGAGTGAAGAAATCAAAATCGTCGGCGACCTCGATTTCTTCGGGGATCTCGGGCAGGGCAAACCACTTGGTCGTATCGAGAGGGGCGATGCCTCCGTCGATCTTGAAGTCGACGCTCTCGAAGAAATTGACGGGGTTGAAGGGCGGCTGCTGGGCGTCCTCCCAGGTGAGATTACCCGGAAGCTGGATCGCGCTCAGCTGGCCAAAGGCGGGTGCACCGGCCAGCAGTGCCGTCAGCAGTGCACCGAGACCGATCCAGGCTGTGAAACGGCCCCCAACCGGGCAACAGGCCTGACGCTCGTGGATTGACATTCGTGCATTCCCTTCTCTGACCGACCCGGTAGGAGCAAAGAAAGAAGGGGGGGGAAACCCCCCCCCTTCTTTCAGGGTACAACATGGACACGGAACCGGGGGTTCCGGGCTCGATGCTCCCAGAAGGAGCGAGCGAGCGACATCAAGTGGCTTCCGAAACTAAACTACCGGAAGCTGGCCTTGATCCGGCCCCAGCTGTCCTCGGCGACGGCCGTCGGCAACGGAGCCGAACCGCAGTCACCGGAGTCGCAGCCCACGAGCTCGCCATCGACGAAGTTCTCGGCCATACGCCACGTGTTCGGCTGACCGGACAGCGTGTGGAAACCGTGATACGCACCGGCTTCGGTGTCGAAGTCAGGCACCGAGATCTGGAAGCCGATAGTGGTGCCGGCGGCCAGACTGGTACGGCGCGACAATTCCGGGCCCTGCCAGTTCAACTCGTCCCAAGCCGTCACATAAAGCTCGATGACGGAGGTGTTCGGCGACTCGCCGACGGCAAAACCACCGCCGTCCGCGTACGGAGGCAGGGTGACCCAGCCCTGACCCGAGCCCTGGTAACCCAGGGTACGACCGTCAGGCGATTCAGCGACAGCGACGTACTGCTGCGCATGGAAGTTGCTGAGCAGCTTGATCTCGTCGGCGGTGTACTCGTCCGCCGAGAAGCCGTTGTACGAGCCACCGGTGTGGTCACCGTCGACCATGAACTCGATCGAGTCGAAGCGCCACAGACCTGTCAGGTCACCGCCCTCGTACGTATTGACATAAACATCGTCAACGCGCTCGATGGCCATGGCTATCGTCTGCGAGGCGCTATGCCAACTCATGAAAGCCCGGTACGCAAGGTCCTCGGGATTGATGCCGGCACCGTCGGCAACGTTCAGTGGCTCGAACGAGTTGTGATCCAGCGACGTACCGGGAAGGACATCCTCCCAGTCCTCGAGGGTTCCGTCACGCAGATCGGGCAGATCGCCGGTCGGAACCTCGTAGATCGGGAACACCAGGCCACCGATGTGGGCGCTGGTAGCGCTGGTCATGCCGAAAACGAAAGCGGCAGCCAGAGCGAGGATAGCAAAACGTCTCATCGAAAGCTCCTCCTGTAAGACGTGTGGGTGGTTCATTCGGTTAGCGTAAAAACTACGTCATGGTGATTTCACATTTTCTTGTGTTGGTGGCAGGGACGCGACCCCCCGCCATCCAGTGGCTCGTTTACTTGCCTCTGGCGTTTGTCCTCGGTGTCGCCTTCACCCCCTTTCAGGCTGGGTAATGACAATCGATGCTCAGCAGCCTACGCATTTAGTTCGTAGTTCGCGCACCGTGTGGGCGACAAGTGCTGCAACCCTGCCTTGCTTCCGTTACGCCCCCTGGGCACCTTAGGGACGTCACCGCAGCAAGACTCGTCGACTGGCGAATCAATAAAAGCAACCGTAATTAACGGACTGCCCTCAAAGAATCCAAATCTTT
>JAYZCA010000038.1:0-5767 GCA_036339235.1 Candidatus Latescibacterota bacterium
GCCACCGAGAGCCCAATCGGTGTGACGCAGGAACACGGGGCGCAGCTCGACGCTGGCTGTCAGCCGTCGGTCGCCGTCGAAGTGGCGGGGCAGGTAGCCGCGCAGGCCGCTGTCGCCGCCGAGCAGGTACTGGCTGCCGGCATCTTCCGGACGACTGAGGGTTTCGTAGTCGAGGCGTACCGCAAGGGTCGGCGAACAGGGCCAGGCGGGCAGCCGGCTGTAGAGACGGGCGGAGCTGCTGGTGAGCAGACTCTCGTAGCCGCTGTCGTTCCACCGGGAGCGAGCGGAGAACGAGGTGAACAGATACCAGCTACGATCGAAGTGGAACCGCGGCGACACGGTGATTGCCGCGAAGGGGTAGTCGCGGTCCGAGCCGAAGGTCTGCGACGACAGGCCCGCGCGCACTGTGGCTGAACTGCCCACCTGGAAGTCTTCGTCCGGGCCGAGGTCGCGGATGAAGCGGTCCGTCACGTACTGCGGCTGCCATATGGTGAAGGCCACGCTCGGCAGAACGCGTCGTCGATTGTCGGGTTCGTAGGTGTAGGTCGAGCGTGCGCCGAAGGTGCGGTCGCTCACCGAGACCTGGATCCCGGGGCGGAACTTCACCTCGTCCCCGTACGAGCGAACCAGCCAGGCGCTGGCGGCGTGGGCCCGGTCCGTATACAGAGCCACCAGTGTGCCGCCACTGTAGAGCCGGGTTCGAGCCTCGTGACTCGATGTCGTCGCGCCGAAAGCCCAGGGTGTTGCCAGGGCGAAAAACGGCTGCCACAGCGACACGCCCAGTGTGTGGCCCTCCTCGGCCCAGCCCACCTGGGTGGCCAGCCGTAAATGCGTGTCGCGCAGCCGCGGGTCGCCGTACTGAGCCGTGAAGCGGCGGCCGGATCGGGCGTCGTCGAAAGCGGTGAGCCGCACGGTCTGGCCGCGGCCGAGGAGGTTATAGTCGACGGCGACGGCCCCGTAGGAGACTTCCTCATCGTCGCCGGAGAACAGCGGTGACACGGTGCGGGCGTAGAGGTCGTCGACGAGGACGGCGACGGCGACGGAACCCGGTGCTACGGGCTCACTGTAGATGTTCACATGGCCGAGAAATAGCAGGCGCCGCAGGTTGCGTTCGCTCTCGGTGAGGGCGGCGGAAGCCAGCGTATCACCCGGCTCGAAGAGCAGTTCCCGGAGGATCACTTCTCTGTGCGTACGGGTATTGCCGCGAACGTCGATCCCGGTGATCACATCCGCGGCGCCGAGAGTCCCCGGCAGGCACAGCAGGCCTGCGAAACCCGCTGCAATCCATCTGCACGCCCCTGTCGGGATGTCTATTTTGGTCGCACGGCTCCGCGCGGGCCGATCATGACAGTCGGAAGCGTGGTTGATGACGGACGACACCGGGATATGAGGTCTTGCGGTTGGCTGGGTGGCCAACTTCGACGCGGTGTTTGTGTGTGTCAACGAAGTTATCGTACACGGGAGTAGAAGAATTGGACAAAGAGCACTACACCGAAACGCAGACCTGGCTGGCCATGAACGATGGTGTCCGCCTCGACGCCTCCGTGTTGGTGCCGGCTGGCAGGGCGCCGGCTGACGGGTGGCCGGCAGTGCTGCTCGTCCACGGTCACGGTGACACGGGCTGCAAGGCCAGCTGTCTGCCGCGGGCCCGACATCTGGCGCAACGCGGATACGTCGTCGGCGCCTACAGTGTCCGCGGCCAGGGCGCTTCGGAGGGATTGACCTTCCACATGGGGGCGCGGGAGATCTTCGACCTGCAGGATGTCGTCGCCTGGATTCTGAGCGACTGTCCCGTCCATTCGGAACGACTCGCCGTGTGCGGCTCGTCACAAGGCGGATGGCATGCGTACATGGCGGCCATCCACTGTCCGCAGGTGGCCACCGTCGTACCGGAAAACGTGTTCACCGACTATGCCTCTTTCGTGGTCCGCGACGGCTGTCTCAATCGCTGGTTCTTCACCCGGACCATGCGTCGGCGGATCATGACGGCGGGATTCCAGGAGCTGACACGCCAATGGGCACTGGCAGGGGAGTGGGAGCTGCTGCGCACCTGGATGCACGAGCGCTCGCCGCTGAACTTCGCGGACCGCATCCATTGCCCCGTGTTCATCGTACACGGCTGGCACGATGTGGGCATGCCACCCAACGAGGTGGTGGAGATGTACGAACGGCTGCAGGTGCCCAAGAAACTCTATCTCGGTGCCGGTGGTCACGACGGTGTCGAACATGAAGATGCCAAACAGTTGCGGGAGAGCCTCGTCGATCGCTGGCTCGATCACTGGCTGCAAGGGGAGGAGTCGGGGATCCTGGACGAGGCGCCGATCACGGTGGCGCGCCGGCCCGGCTGGGATCACGTGAGCCTGCAGAGCCTGACGCGAGAGACGTGTCGCGTGTACCATCTGCGCGTCGACGGTGGACTCAAAGATGAGGCGCCCGACGGCCCTACGGTGCCGTCGAACATCAACAACTTTTCCACCGATCCTACCTACGGTCTGGCGCAGGCCCTGCGCGACGACATGGAGGGTGTCGCCGACGCGCTGACACGAGAAGAGGTCGTGTTTGAGAGCGATCCCCTCGATGCGGATCTGTCGATCCTGGGGGCGCCGACGGCCCGCCTGCACATTTTGCCGAACCGTCCCGAAGTGCAGGTCCATGCCGAAGTCTACGACGTATCCCCCGAAGGGGAGGCAACGCTGATCAGCCGCGGCCATCAGGGCACCCGCACGGCTGTCGCCGGCCGGCATCGAGTCGCTGACGTGAGGCTGGCCACCATCCACCATACACTGGCTGCCGGCTCCCGGTTGCGCCTCGTGGTGGCCAACTACAACTCCACTTTCGCCTACCCCTTCTTCGTGACTTCCTGCACCCGCCTCTTCCATGACGACGAGCGACCGTCGACTCTGACGTTGCCGCTGGCTTGACCGTTTGCGACAGGCAGCGCTGATGGCGGGCGCTCTGCCGTACCTGCGGCTGGTCCGCTTCCTGCTGCCCCTCGTGGTGACCATGGTCGTCTCCGAGTTGATGCCGCAGTTCCTCGCCGGCGGTATCGCCCGTGGCGGGCGGCCCACCGAGACCCTGGCCGCCTACGTACTGGCCTGGGGGATGGCCAACTTCATCGCCAGCCCGCTGTCCCAGGTCCGCCAGCTCGGGCTGGTCCTCGTCGGCGACCAGCGACAGGCGCTGCAGGTGCTGCGCTTCGTCGGCGTCTGTGGCGTCATCCTGGCTGCCATCCTCGCGCTGCTGGCCCTGACCCCGGCGGGGCGCTACGTCGTCGAGGACCTGCACGACACATCACCAGACCTGGCCCGGGTCGTGCGCTTCGCGCTGCTGCTGCTGATCCCGTATCCGCTGCTGGAGGCGCTGCAGCGCTGGATGTCGGGTCTGCTGATGCGCGTGCGGCGGACCGAGGTCGTCAGTGTCGGCATGCTGTGCGGTATCGGCGTGAGTCTGCTCTGCGTCCTGGTCGCCGTTCCCACCGGGCTGGTGCGCGACACGCCGATTGCCCTGCCGTTGCTGGTGACCTACGCCGGTCTCGGCACCAACATCGTCGTCCTCTGGGCAGGGGCTGTCCGCTACGTACACCCCCGACTGAAAGACGGGTCGCTGTTTTATGAGGCACGCGACCTCACGTTCGCCTACCTCGGACGGTTCTTCTGGCCCCTGGCGCTGATCATGGCCATCCAGGGCCTGAGCCGGCCGCTCATCAACCTATTCGTCTCACGCGGCGCCGACGGGCAAGAAGCGCTGGCGGCGCTGGCCGTCGTCTACACACTGGCACATCTGCCGTATGGCTGGCTGAACGAACTGAAGTCGTTGCCGGCGGTGTTCTACGAGTACGGCGCAGCAGGTCTGCGCCGAATCCGCCGGTTCGCTTGCGGCTGCGGGGCGTTTTCCTTCATGGCGATGGTAGGTGCCTTCTGGGTGTCCGGCGTGCGCGATCTGCTGCTCCTCGACCTGCTGGCTCTGCCGCTGGGAGTCGCCGAACGCTGTCACACGCCCCTCATTCTGTTCACCTTCTTTCCACTGGCTGTGGCGCTGCGCTCCTACCTGCACGGCGTCGCCCTGTACGAGCGGCGCACGCCGTCCCTGGCGCCGAGCGCGCCCGCCCGTATCGGTGCGATCCTCACCGTCCTGGTGTTCTTGCCGGAAACGTGGATGTCCGGGGCGACACGCGGCGTGGCGGCCCTGTTGGGCGGCTTCGTTATCGAGGCGGTCGTCCTCTGGTGGTTCGTACACGTGCGCCGACCTGCGGTCTTGCCGGGGGAAGGTGGCGGTGCGTGATTGAGCCCAGGAGGAAGATCCCGATGAACGCTTGGGACGGACCGCGACGCGCGCGGCCCGATGAATTCGGCGAGGCGATGCGGTTCACGGACCTCGTCTTTCGGCCCGGCCAGACGGGCCGTCGCATCGTGCAACGGCAGTACCCTCACGCCTACCGCGAGGGCGCCGCCTTTTCCCGGCGTCTGCTGATCCTGCGACACGGCGGTGACTTGGTGGGCTGTGTAGCCGTACATCCGATGACGCTACGACTCGGAGCTGCGCGGGTGAGCGTCGGCGGCATCGGCATCGTCGGCACTCACCCGGACCGTCGGGGCGAGGGAATCATGTCGCGGCTGCTCTCTGAGGCGATCCAGCGTATGCGGAGCGCCGGCCACGCGATCTCCGTCCTGGCGGGTGACCGGCAGCGCTACGGCCGTTTCGGTTGGGAGAACGCGGGGGTCCGCATCGTCTACCACATGACGGAGCGATCCCTCGGCAAACCGACGGCTGCAGAGCGCGCGCTACGGCTGCAGCGTCTGCGCAAGAATGCTGACCCGGCCGTCTGCCGGCGCGTCCGGAAGTTGTCAGGGGCGCGTCCCTTCGGCATCGTCCGTCCTCTCGGAGACGTCCAGCCACTACTGGTGCGCAACGGCAAGGAGACCTGGTTCTGCCAGGAGGGGCGACGTTTCGCCTATGTCGTCGCCGGCGGGTCAGAGCGGCAGAATCGACCCTATGCGTCAATATTCGAATTCGGTGGCGATGCGGAGCTGACCCTGGCCCTGTTCCGGCGGCTGCTGCCGCGCTCCGAGAGCGGTGTGCTCTCCGTGGTGGCCGGTCCCAATGCCGACGAGCAGGCCCTGCTGGGGCCGGTGAGTACCGGCTGGTTCCGGATGGCGGACGGAATGACGCAGATCCTCGACGTGGCGCGCGTGGCGCAGCAGCTACTGCCTGAGCTTCGCCGTCGGGCGGCGGCGCACCGCGTGGGTGGGCGCTTCGACCTGCAGGTGGCCGGCAACGACGGCAGCAGCCAACGCGGTAGCCTCGATCTGGGCGGGCACGGTCCTATCCACCGCCTGCGTCTCGACCGGCGGGAAATGGTGGAACTGATCTTCGGCTGTCTGCCCATCGACGAGCGCTTCGGCGCCCACGCGGGCATCAGCGAGAGGGCCCGCCGCATCCTTGCCGGTATCCTACCGTTGCCCCTGCATATCCAGCCGCTGAACCACATCTGACACGCTTCGTCCGCTTGCCAAACACGCAAGGGGATCTGTACCCTTATATTGACTACCACAACTGCAACGCAAACAAGGAGTTACTCCTTCCTTCCGATGAGACACTGGAACCGCGTCCTGACGGGCGCCACCCTCGTCGTTGCCTGCCTGACGGCAGCTCCTGCCAGCGCCGACTTGTCTGCCTTCATCGCCGCCGTCTCCTTCGATGACCAAGCCAATCTCGAAAGTGCCCCAGGCGTCGGTCTGCGGTGGGGCAAGTCGAGTGGTGTCCTGGG
>JAYZCA010000039.1:0-6342 GCA_036339235.1 Candidatus Latescibacterota bacterium
TATCCTCAGTCCCTGCTCGAAGATGCCTAGCGGCGTGAGACTGAGACCCTTGTTGAACTTCTCCGCCACCGGAGGACGAGCATCGGATTCGGCTACATTCATCAACGCTGAGATCTGGGTGACGCCAGCGCCTAGCAGGATCTGCACCTCCCGGGCCCGGTGGGGAAAGGTACCCCATCGGGGGATCAGAACCTGCCCGGCTTCGATCGTGCGGCTCTCCGGCTCGAGGACGACGCGCTCAAGGGCGACAACATCTCGCTGAGCGACGTTCTGCGAGATGTCGAACAGGGCGTCGAGGTCTTCCTGTGAGAGGTCCTCCTCCACGACATCGAGCGGAATGGCAGGCACCGCGATGGTTAGCGATGGCTGGATGGGCACGATGCCATCGTCGAAGCGCTCGAAGTCGAGCACTTCGAGATACAACGCGTCCGACAGCGGATCCTGCTGAGCATCCTTCCAGGATAGTTCGTCGCTGGGAATGGAGAAGGTGCTGAGCGCGGCCAGAGCGGGCGAAAGGACCGCACCGATCAACGTCAGAGCAGCGACGCGGTATGTGCCGGTTGTCATTTTGACCAAATTAACTGTCTCCCCGGGGACCAGCAACCACGTTCCATCGGCGCCGCGGAAACAGTGGGTAGAGGGCCGCTCCTTGCAAGCGAAGCGTCGTCAGTCTGGAACAACCGGCGCCGATCACGCACCTTTGAGGGCATGAAAATCCTTGTAGATGCCGACGCCTGTCCCCGTGCAGTGAAAGAAATCCTCTTCCGCGCCGTGCAGCGCGTGAAGATCAAGACGACGCTGATCGCCAATCAATACGTCCGCGTACCCCTGTCCGAACACATCGACA
The DNA here is from genome assembly GCA_036339235.1 of Candidatus Latescibacterota bacterium. Lineage (GTDB taxonomy): Bacteria > Latescibacterota > UBA2968 > UBA8231 > UBA8231 > UBA8231. The sequence goes on from JAYZCA010000039.1 coordinate 848, forward strand.
GCATCGCCGTGTCTGCCGGACCCGATGAAGCCGATGACCGCATCGTCGAGCTCGTCGAGGCCGACGACCTGGTGATCACCGCCGACATCCCCCTGGCCGACCGGGTCGTGGCCAAGGGGGGCACCGCCCTGGACCCGCGTGGCACCCTGCTCACCGCCGCCAACATCAAGGAGCGCCTCGCCACACGCGACCTGCTCGACGAGTTGCGCAACGCGGCGCTGGTAGGCGGCGGTCCGTCCACTTTCGGAGCGCGGGACACGCAGGCTTTTGCCAATCAGTTGAACCAGTTCCTGCAGTCTCGACCTGGGGACTGAGCAATGATGCTGCTATCGCTGCTCCTCTGCTGGCTGATCTGTGCCGGTTCCGCCTCAGCCGATCCCGTGCGGGTACCTGCCGATGCCGTCTCGGTGCCGCGCGTCCATGACCTGCCCCTTGTTGGCGCCTTGCCGTTGCTGGCGGGATGGCGATTCCGCTCAGGCCATGCCGAAGCCCGGGCTGCCCGGGACTTCGACGACAGCGGCTGGATGGTCCTCGAATCCCTGGAGACCACCCTGACCGAGGCGACACGGGAGCGCATCGGCTGGACGGGTGAGGGTTGGTTCCGTTTGCGACTGCACGTCGACCCGGGCCTGCCGGCAGGGGCGGTGGGGCTCCTCTATGGACACAGCGGGGCGCTGGCCATCTACCTCGACGGTCTGCTGCTGGACACATCCGGGCGCGTCGCTTCCCGCCAGGCCGATGAGCAGGTGTATCTCACGGGCGATGTGAAGCGGATGACGCCGCTGACACTGACGCCGGGCGCCGAGCACGTCATCGCCGTGCACTTCTCCAACCGCAACAGCCTGGCGGTGTTCGACAGCCCGGACAGACTCGGCTTTGCTACCTTCCTTGTCGATTTGTCGCAATGGGGTCAGCTGGCCCAGCGTTATGTCTACACCAGCGTTTTTCACCAGACCCTGTTCGTCGTGCCTCTCGCTTTTGGCATCTTCCACCTGCTGCTGTTCCTCTACCACCGCCGACAGGTGGGCCACCTCTACTACGCGCTCTTTGCCCTTTCGGTTTCCGTGCTGATCTACGCGCCTCTGCACCTAGGCTACGTGCACGCGTTGCGGGAGTTCATGCTGCTGCGGCTGACCTTCAAGTGGGCCTTGCTGGCAGTGCCTCTCACCGCCCTGCTGTTCCTCTATACCGAATTTCTCGGCGGGCCGACGAGGCTGTTCAAGTCGGCCTGCGTCCTCGGCGTCGGCGTCGGCGCCCTGGCCTTCGTCATCCCCCTGCTGATGGAGCTCTCCGTCATAGAGACGCCCGGAGGCCCCTTCGTGTTCTTTCCGTACATCTATGGCACTTTGATCCTCGTGGTGAGCATGTCCGTTTACCTGGCGCGCGCCGTGGGCCGCACGAACCGTGAACTGGAAGACGAGCTCGAGCAGGTGAGTAATCTGTCCGCCCGCGCCCTGGAGCACGAACGCGAAGTGCAGTCGGCGAAGCTGTCGACCCTCAGGCACCTTGTGGCCGGCATCGTCCACGAGATGAACAATCCCGTGGGTGCGATCCGCAGCGCCCGAGACACCCTGGCGCGGGCCGTGGCCAGGCTGCGCGAAGGCATCCCTTCGGGTCCGGCCCTGCAGGCCATCGACGGCGCTACCTCCGCCCTCGAGTCGGCGACAGATCGGCTCGGTACGATCCTCTCCGGGTTCAAGTCCTTCTCTCACCTCGACGAGGCCGAGTGGCAGATCGCCCGCCTCGAAGAGGGCCTCGAAAGCACCGTCGCCCTCATGGATTCGCAGCTGCAGGGACAGATCACCGTCGAGAAAGAGTACGGTGGTATTCCGGCGATCTGGTGCACACCGGCCCGGCTCAACCAGGTCTTCATGCACCTGATCACGAACGCCCTGCAGGCCATGGACGGCCCTGGCACACTCCGACTGCGCACCTGGGTGGAGGACGACCGGGTTTGTGTCGGCATCAGGGATTCGGGCGTCGGCATTCCCGCCGAGCAACTGGGCGGGCTGTTCGATGTCGCTTTCCGGCGGCGGGCTCGCGTCAAGATGGGCATGGGACTGGTGGCCGACTCCCACACCGTGAGCGAGCACGGCGGAAAGATGCACGTGCACTCCAAAGTCGGCGTCGGTACCGAGGTCATCATCCGTCTGCCGCTGCGCCAGCGGGAGTGAGCGGCTCCCGAAAATCCAAAGGAGTTCCACACGTGCCTGACTATACGTCTCTAGTACCCAAGTACGATTTCCCTTCCGACACCATCAAGGCGCAGGAAGCGGCGCTGGCGGTCAACCCGCTGCTGCAACGACTGCACGCCGCCCGTGCTGCCTTCGCCGGCGACCGGCATCGCCCGCTGTACCATTATGTGAACCCCGAGGCGATGCTGAACGATCCCAACGGCCTGTGCTTCTGGCAAGGTTCCTGGCACCTTTTCTATCAGGCTTACCCGCCTGAGGACCCCCGCCAGCACTGGGGCCACGCCGTGTCCGACGATCTCATCCACTGGCGCGACCTGCCCTACTGCATCTACCCCGATCCGGAACGTTGCTGCTTCTCCGGGGCCACGCTGGTGGAAGAGGATCGTGTCATCGCCATGTACCACGGCACCGAAGTGGGTAACATGGTTGCCACCTCTTCCGATCCGCTGTTGCTGAACTGGACAAAGGTCGCCGGCCAGGCGGTGGTGCCGATGACGGCACCGGCAGGCAAACCGTGGCCGCCCAGGATTTTCGACCCCTGTATCTGGAAGAAGGGAGACCACTACTACTCGCTGTCGGCGGGTACGAAGCCTGAGGGACCGGCACTGCAGCCGGTACGCGCCAACTACCTGCTGCGGTCGGCCGACCTGGAGCACTGGGAGTACCTGCACCCCTTCGTCGAGGACGATCAATACACCCTCGTCGGCGACGATGGCGCCTGCCCCTATTTCTGGCCCATTGGCAACGGCCAGGAGGGCCGCGACATCTTGCTGTTTTTCAGCCACATGTCGGGGGGACAGTACTTGCTGGGGGACTACGACACATCGCGCGACCGGTTCGTTGTGACCTACGGCGGCAAGTTCAATTTCGGGCCGTCGACGCCGTCCGGCGTACACGCGCCGTCCGCCGCTCCCGACGGTGATGGCGGTGTCATCGTGATCTTCAACATGAATCCGGGCAAACCGACGGCGGGCTGGAACCAGATCATGACCTTGCCGCGGCGTCTGACCGTCGATGGCGACGTGCTGTCGATACAACCGGCAGGGAACGTGGCGTCTCTGCGCGGCGATCACCAGCGTCGCGAGGATGTCGAGTTGCCCGCCAACACCGACGTCGTCATCGACGGGGTTCAGGGAGATGCACTGGAGATCATCGCCCGCATCGCGCCCTTGGCAGCACCCGTGGTCGAGCTGGATGTGCTGCGTTCGCCGGGAGGCGAGGAGTACACGCGTATCGCCTTCTACCGCGACCGTGGCATGAATGAATCCTTCGCCGGCGAGCGTCGGCGACAGAGCCTGATCACCATCGACACCTCACGCGCATCCCTCGCCGCAGATGTGAGGCCGCGCGCGCCGGAGACGGCGCCGGTGTGTCTGGGTGAAGACGAACCGTTGGAGCTGCGCGTCTTCGTCGACCGCAGCGTCGTCGAGGTCTTCGTCAACGGCCGCCAGTGTGTCGCCGTGCGCGTGTATCCTGAGCGTGATGACAGTGTCGGCGTGATCATGCGCTCACAGGGCGCACCAAGCCGGCTGTTGTCTTTCGACGCCTGGCAGATGCAGTCGATCTGGTAACGCGACTTCCTATGATGAACAAGGAGACTGTTCCGTGCGTATTTCCTTTGCCATTCGGTAGTCTGTCCCTTACTCGAAGTGCGCGGCGAACTCGATGTAACCTTCCTCCTCGAGCTTGTCCACCGGCACGAAGCGGAGAGCTGCCGAGTTGATGCAGTAACGCAGCCCCGTCGGCTCAGGGCCGTCGTCAAACAGGTGACCCAGGTGTGAATCCCCGTGCTGGCTGCGAATTTCGGTGCGCGGATACAACAGCTTGAAATCCGTATCCTGGGCGATGTTTTTCGCTACCAGGGGCCGCGTGAAGCTGGGCCAGCCCGTGCCCGACTTGAACTGATCGAGTGAGCTGAAGAGCGGCTCGCCGCTGACGATGTCGACGTAGATTCCCGCAGCCTTGTTGTCCCAGTACTCGTTTTGGAAAGGTCTTTCGGTGCCCTCCTCCTGCGTCACTTCGTACTGCAGTCGGGTCAGCCGCTCGCGCAGTTGCTCGTCGGAGGGTTTGCTGTACCTCGACGAAGCCTGCGCTCCCCAGACCTTGGCGATAAACTGGTCACGACCCGAGCCGGAGCGGTAGCGCTTGTAGTGCGCGGTGTGCGTCTTGTAGAAATCCTGGTGGTAGTCATCGGCGGCGGTGAAAGACTCGTAATCGCGGATCGGCGTGACGATGGGATCGTCGCCGAAGCGGCCTGAGTCTCCCAGGGCTTTCTTCGACGCTTCCGCCAGGCGGCGCTGCGAGGTGTTGTGCACAAAAATCGCCGACGTGTACTGGTGACCGCGATCGACGAAGGAGCCGCCGTCGTCTGTGGGGTCGAACTGCCGCCAGTAGGTGGCCAGCAGCGTCTCGTAGCTGACCTTGGCCGGATCGAAGGTTACCTGTACCACCTCCAGGTGGTTGGTGCGTCCTGAGGCAACCTCGTTGTAGCTGGGGTTCTCCTGCTGGCCACCGGAGAATCCGGACACCGCGGAAATCACACCGTCCAGCTTCTCGAAGGGCGGTTCGATACACCAGAAGCAGCCGCCTGCGAACGTCGCCATCTCCGGCTCTGCCGCGATGGCTGCGTTGCAGACCAGAAACAGTGACAGCAGTGGCGCCAGCGGTTTCTTCAACATTAAACTACCCCCTTGGATCGTCTCACCTTGCACCAAGGGACACAACGCCTGCAACGAGGGTTGTGTTCCCAGAGGATGAATCTATGTGATGAAGATCACCGACGTCGATTTCATCGTCCTCGACGTGCCACCTTTCGCACCGATGGCCAGGACCCGTCCCCACATCTTCACGCTGGGGATCGTGCGCATGTGTACCGACGAGGGACTGGTCGGCCTGGGTGAAATCTCGGCCCCTGCCGCTGACCTGGCGCACCGGGCCGCCACTTACGAGGGGCGGGATCCCCTCGCCATCGACGCGCTGGGCGAACCCGACCCGTTCTGCTGTGCCCTGCTCGACCTGGCCGGCCAGGCTCACGGTGTACCCTTGCACCGTTTCTTCGGCGAGAAGGTGCGCGACCGTGTCCCCGTCTCCTACTGGTCCTGTCCACTGGAACCGGAAGAAACCACTGCCGAAGCCGAGGTGGGTGCCCGCCTGGGATTCACCAATCACAAGCTGAAGGCTCGTCCCTGGAACGTCGTCGAGACGGTTCGACGCATGCGCGACGCAGTTGGGCCCGACTACACGGTCGGTCTCGACCCCAACCAGAAGTTCCGCCACGTCCACGTCGCCGCCCGACTCGCA
>JAYZCA010000040.1:0-15594 GCA_036339235.1 Candidatus Latescibacterota bacterium
GCTATACCCCACCTCCTACATCAAATCGAAGGGTCTGGGCAAGAGCTGCGCCCTGCTCACCGACGGCCGCTTTTCCGGCGGTACGAGCGGGTTGTCCGTCGGCCATGTCTCCCCCGAGGCGGCCGAAGGGGGCATCATCGCTCTTATGGAAGAGGGCGACGCGATCCGCTTCGACATTCCCCAGCGGAAAATTGAACTGCTCGTGTCAAGGGCAGAGCTTGCCCAGCGCCGTGAACGGATGGAAGCCCTCGGTGCCGAAGCCTGGCTGCCGAGCAAGCGGCGGCGGACGGTGTCGGCAGCGCTGCTGGCCTACGCCGCGTTGACGACAAGCGCCGCCCGAGGCGCTGTACGCGACGTGACGCAGGTGCAACACAGCCGAGGTTAGCTTTTCACGTACAGCGACTCGTGCCCATCCGGCCAGGGATAGCTGAAGTGTGAAGCCAGGTCTTCGTTGCCCGCCTGGGACAACAGATCTTCGAGCGCCTCATATGCCTGCTCGTAGGTCCTGGTCTGCCCGTTCTCCAGCGCGCTCCACTGCAGCATGCTCCGGTCACCCGTCCGATACGCTTCCAGCCCCTGCTCCATGCGCAGGATGCTCGGCAGCAACTGCTCGAGCATGATCTTTTTCGGCAGCCTGCCGACATTGAGCGGCTGGATGCCCTTGCCGTTGATGATCGCCGGTACTTCCACCACGACATCGTCGTCGATGCCGTCGATCGCGTTGTTCGGCACGTTCACCTGGAACTGACCTTCGACGTTGTTCGTCAGCGCATCGATGATCGGCACCTGTTGCTCACGCGTCCTGGTCTTGCCGAACAGATCGGTCATCCTCGCCGACGGATCCTGGCTGGCCTTGCGGATCTGTTCGAGCCGGTCTTCCAGCTTCTTCACGTGCAGGGGCCGCGCAGATGTGTGTCCGGACCGCCCTAGGGCTCACCGAACCACCACTTCTTCGTCTCGATATCGGTGTGGTACCACCAGCCGCCGCTTCGAGGTGAATCGCCCGTATATGTGATACTGATGCACCGCTCCGCGTGACATCTGGATATCGTGGGTGCCCTCCGCGATGTGCGACTCCCCGTACTTCTCCCCTTCCTCTTCGATCCACCGATCGATGAGCGGATAGGCGTCTTCTCCATCACACATGAAATGTGTCATCCAGATGCAATGGTTGACGCCGGGCGCCTGGATGTCGATGCGACTGACATCGATCCCGAGAACCTTCGCGATCGTGTAATAGCCGAAGTGGCCATGGCACAGACCGCACACCTTGATGTCCGTCTCGCGCGTTATCAGCGTGCACCCGTCGAACACGGGATTGCCAGATTGAATCAGCCAGGCCTCCGGATAAATACGCTCCATGTCCCGCACCACGTTCAGCATCAGGTTGGAGTTGTAGAAGCTATCCCAGGCGGGGCGCGCGACACGACGTCGCGCGTCGACCGAGCCGCTTGACTGACCGTAGAGTTCGCGCAGCGAACTCGAGCGGAGGCGCCGGATCAGCGCCGAATGTGAATCTCGGGTCGCGCCGACCAGCGTAGCGGCCGTAGGTGCCGGTCCCACCCCGCGACTGAACCAGCCGACGGAGTCATCGCGTTGGCGCGCCCCCGAACCATCGGTAGAGCGACGGCAGGATCAGCAGTGTCAGCACCGTCGATGTCGCCAACCCACCGATCACGACCGTCGCCAACGGCTGCTGCACCTCCGAACCCACCCCGCTCGACAGCAGCAGCGGAACGAGCCCAAAGCTTGCCACCAGGGCCGTCATCAGCACCGGCCTCAACCTCAACTCCGCGCCTCTCAGCACGGCGTCCTCCAACTCACGGCCTTCAGCCACCAGCTGATTGATGTACGACACCATGACCACACCGTTGAGCACAGCTACCCCGAAGAGGGCGATGAAACCCACCGAGGCGGGCACACTCAGATTCTGGCCGCTGATATACAGCGATATGATTCCCCCTACCAGTGCGAAGGGGACGTTGAGCAGGATGAGCACGGCGTGTCGAAGAGAGTTGAAGGCCGAGAATAACATGATGAAGATGAGGAACACAGTAAGTGGCACGATGATCGACAGCCGCTCCATGGCCCGTTGCTGCAGTTCGAACTGGCCGCCCCAGGTCACCAGGTAGCCCGGAGGCAGATCAACCCGCTCCTCGATGGCATCTCTCGCGTCGGTCACGAAGGTTCCCATGTCGCGTCCGCGCACGTTGCACTGCACCGTGATGAAACGCTGGTTGTTCTCGCGCGTGATCTGCCGGGGGCCAACCATCTGGTCGATGGAGGCCAGCTCTCGCAGCGGCACGAGGGCCCCGTCGGGTGTTGGCACCAGGATACGCTCGATCACCTCGGCGCGGTCCCGGCTGTCCGGAGTGTAACGCACCAGGATGTCGAAGCGCGGGATGCCTTCGAAAATCTGTCCCGCCGTCTCGCCCCCTACTGCTGTTCTGACGATCTGCTGCACGTCAGCCACGTTGATGCCGTAACGGGCGATGGCGCCACGGTCGACACGGATGCGCAGTTGCGGTGTGCCCGTCACCTGGTCTTTTTGCACGTCGGCGGCTCCCGGTATGGAGGCAATGACGCTTTCGATGTCGGCGGCCTTGTCCTTGAGCACGTCCATGTCCGGGCCGAAGAGCTTGATGGCCAGTTCCGCCTTCGTGCCGGTGAGCAGTTCGTCCACGGCGGCGGCGATGGGCTGTGTGAAGTTGAACTTGGCTCCAGGGAAATCCTCGAAGGCCTCGCTCATGGCCGCGTACAGCGCCTCCGGCGTGTCTGCTGTCGTCCACTCATCCTGGGGCTTGAGCGACACGAAGGACTCGGAGTTGTTCACCGGGTCGGCGTGGGCGCCCACCTCACCACGGCCCACGCGTGACACCACGCGTTCCACCTCCGGAAAGCGCTCCATCAGCCGGCGCTCGAAGACGGTCACGACACGGCCGGCTTCGTCCAGGTCGATGGAGGGTGCCATGGTGGCACGCACCATCAGGTCCCCTTCGTTCAGACGCGGCACGAACTCCGAGCCCAGCAGGGGAAACAGGCCTGCGCCGACCGCCAGCATCCCGCCGAACAGGCCCAGAGCCAGGGCGCGCGAACGTACGAAAGTCGCCACCAGCGGCCGATAGCATCGACGCAGGAAACGCACGATACGCGTGTCCTCGTGATCCCCACCATCTACCGTTTCTTGCGGCCGGCGCATGAACAGGTAGGAGATCACCGGCACCAGGAACACGGTGAACAACATGGACCCGCCCATGGCCAGGGCCACGGTGTAGGCCAGCGGGCGGAAGGTCTTGCCCTCCACGCCCTGGAGTGTGAACAGGGGCAGGAAGACGACGATGATGATGAGGATGGCAAAGACGATGGGACGCGCTACCTCCACGCAGGCGCGGGCCACCACCTCGACCCTCGGCTCGTCGGCATCGGACTGACGCAGGACGCGATCCACGTTCTCCACCATGACCACGGCGCCGTCCACCATCATGCCGATGGCGATGGCCAGGCCACCCAGAGACATGAGATTGGCAGAGATACCGAGGACATTCATGAGGATGAAGGCGAAGAGGATGGAGAACGGGATCGACAGGGCTACCACCACGCTGGGCCGCAGTCCGCCGAGGAACACCAGCAGTACCAAGACGACGAGAACAACACCCTCCTGAAGGGCATCGGTCACCGTCGCCACGCATCTGGCCACCAGAGTGGCCTGATCGTAGTACGTCTCCACGCGCACGCCTGGGGGCAAGACGCGGTTGACCGCCTGCAGGCGGTCCTTCACCGCAGTGATCACCTCGGACGTGTTTGTGCCGATCAACTTCAGCACCATGCCGGCTACGGTCTCCCCCCGGCCGTCCATGATCACCAGGCCCTGGCGCTCCTCGCCGCCGATGACGACATCGGCCACCTGCGACAGGTACACCGGCCGGCCGGCCACCGCCTTGACGACGATTCTGTCGAGATCCTCGATGCTTTCGGCCAACCCCTCGGAACGCACCACGTAGCGCTCGGCGTTCTTGACAATGAACTGAGCCCCCACGTTGGCGTTGTTGGCGCGCACCGATTCGACCACCTCGTGCAGACTCAGGTCGTAGCGCAGCAGGGCATCGGGCCGCACCAGGACATGGAACTGTTTGACGTGGCCGCCGAGAGACAGCACCTCGGTGACTCCGGAAACGGTCTGCAGGTTGAATTTGATCAGCCAGTCCTGGATCTGCCGCATCTCCTGACCGCTGCGCTGCCCCGTCTCGTCCTCGACGAAATAGAACAGGATCTGCCCCAGTCCGGTGGCGATGGGCCCCATCTCCGGCTCGCCGAATCCCTCCGGGATCCCTTCCCGCGCCAGCTGCAGGCGCTCGTTGACGAGCTGCCGTGCGAAGAAGATGTCGGTGCCGTCTTCGAAGTAGATGTTGATCACCGACAGGCCGAAGTTGGAGACGGAGCGAATCTCGCGCAGGTCGGGTAAACCGTTGAGGGCCACTTCAACGGGGTAGGTGACGTAACGCTCCACCTCCTCCGGGGCGAGCCCCTCGGTCTCTGTGAACACCTGCACGAGGGCGGGCGTCACGTCCGGGAAAGCGTCCACCGGCAACTGGCGATAGCTGAAGTAGCCGAAGCCGAGGACCAGCCCCCCCAGCACCACCATGAGCAGGCGGCTGCGCAGGGCGAAGTGAATCAGGTGTTGCATCTGCGTCTGCTCCTTGGAGCGTGTCCGAGTATTCGCTATGGCAGCGAGGCCGTGCCATTGGGGTCGATCGCAAGGCGCGCGATCGATGCGTATTGGTTGAATACACAGAGCGAGCGCAACGCCGCGAGCGACAGCAATGGCGCGGCCGCAGCCCAAATGGGATACTCGGACCCGCTCTTAGTGGTCGTGGCCGCTGGCGAAGCCACTCTTCTCCAGCTGGGCTTTCAGAGTAAAGGAGCCCGTCGCCGCGTAACGTTGACCGGGCTCGAGGCCGGAACGCAACTCGACGAGTGTATCGTTCTCCAGGCCTGTTTCGACCGGGAACGGCTCGAATCCTTCGTCGGTTTGAGCGAACACGACGGTCCGCCCCTCGAAGGTCTGCAGGGCTTCTTTCGGCACCATCACCTCCACGGGCAGGTCTTCGACGGCGACTCGCCCCTCGACGAAGAGGCCAGGCCGCCAGGCCCCATCGTTTGCCAGCACGACCCTTGCCGTCGCCGTGCGCGTCTGTTCGTCCAGCATGGGACTCATATAGGAGATCCGTCCCCACGCCTCGGCTCCGGTTTGTGTGTCCACAACCAGCACGTCCTGGCCCGTGCGCACACGGGACAGGTCCTTCTGGTAGACACTCAGTTCTACCCATACCTCGCTCAGGTCAGCCACCACAAAGGCGCTCTCCTCGACGTCCACGAACTCACCGAGGGCGAGGTGTTTCTCGACGATCACACCACCGAAGGGGGCACTGATCACATAGCGCAGAAAGGAGCTGTCAACGTGGAAGGCCAACCCGTCCAGGTCGGTCTCGCTGAAGCCGATGGCGTGCAGTTTCTGTTCGGCGGCACGCACCTCGATCCGTGCTTCGGCCAGCCCCTGGCGGGCTGCCAGGTATTCGCGCTCGGAAGAGATCTTGTCACGCCACAGGGTTTCTTCGCGCTCGAAGCTGGACTGCGCCAGGGAGGCGCGCGCGCGCGCCACGAGAAACTCGGACTTCATCTCGGACAGTTCGCGACTCTCCAGCACCGCCAGAGTGTCCCCTGTGCGAATGACGTCGCCGATGGCACGGTGTACATGCCGCGCTACACCCGGGACGCGTGGCACCACATGCGCAATGCAGTCGGGGTCGGGCACGACTTCCCCGGGCAGCGCCAGGTAGACCTTCAGGGTTCCACCCGTCGCGCTGATCACCTCGATGCCGAACTCATGCAGTTCATCGGCGTTGAGCCGGACGATTTCTTCTTCGTGTACGTCGCCGGCGTGCGAGTCGCCTTGCTCCTCGGCCCACGTCGCAGCCGCCAAAGCCAGAATAGCAAGCACCATCTCATGGGCCCAACGTCGCTCGGTGTGTATCTCTCTCATTGTTCCTCGTTCTGATTTCATTCTGGCAGTTCCCCTCCGATGGCGCCCTTGAAGGCGGCCAGCGCCTCGCGGTAGGTGAACAGGATGTCGGCGTATTCCACGCGTGTCTCCAGCAACGTCCGCTGCGTGCTGAGCACGTCCAGGTAGGACACCTTGCCTTCGTCGTAGCTGCGCGCCGCTGCCGCCTGTGCCTGTTCGGCTCCGTGCAGGATACGCTCGTCGAACAGCGATACCTGGTCAGCCGCCGTCATCAGGTCCTGGTAGGACGTCTGGATTTCGAGCACCACCTGGCGGCGAAGCCTCTCCGCGTCGGCCTTGGCCCCCACCACTTCGGCCCTCGCCTCTGCCAGGTTGCCCCGCTGGCGAATGCCCCCCCACAGGGGGATCTCCAGGTTGACGGCCAGGCGCCACCGGCCTTCCTCGGCCCCGGCATTGCGCAGTGTCTGGCGGAATACGCCGACGCTGAGGTCGGGGAACAGACCAGCGCGCACGGCACCGCGTCGGGAGCGGCGGCTCTCCACCTCGTACAGAGCACCCTGCAGATCGGGTCGATGCAGCAGGCCAAGGGTCTGCGCGTCTTCCAGTTGCAGACTCACGTCGCTGTGGCTCAGTGAACCCTGCAGTTCCAATGCTGTGATGTTGTCCTGCGCCAGCAGCGCGTTCAACTGACTGCGCGCCACCGACAGCTCGTTGCTGGTGGCGGCCACGCGGCTGGCTGCGCGTCCGGCTTCCACTCCGGAGCGCAACATCTCGAGCTCGGGTACGTCCCCCGCCTCATGGCGCAGGCGCACTCGGCGCGCGAAATCCTGCAACAGGCTCACGTGCTGTGTCTCGAAGGTCAGCACCTGCTGCCGGGACAGGACGCGGTCGAAGGCGACTTCGACACGAGTGGCCACGTCGAGCCGGGCCAGCTGGAAGACGGCTGCGTGGACGGCCATTGCCTGCTGGTCCGCCGCCTTGTGATTCAGCCACCACTTGATGGGAGACTCGATGGTCTGAACGCCGCCGATGCTGCGCTCCGTGAAGTCCCCGGGGTCACTCAGCTGCTCCAGTTCCTCAAACTCCGCTTTGACCACAGGGTCGGGGGGCGCCCAGGCGACACGGGCCCGGGCGCGGGCGGCATCCCACTCGGCCCGTGCCGCCATTATCTCCGGGTTATTCTGCAGGGCGAGAGCGACGGCACCCTCGCGAGTCAGGGCCTCGCCTCGCACCACCAGCACGGAGCCCAGCAGCACCAGAGCGATAATCATGTGCAGGCATGTTATTCGATGAACACACATAGAAAACTCTCCATTGACACAGTAGGACGGGCACGGATCGGGCGTGATCCGGACTCGGACGCAAACGTCGCCAGGACGACTACAGGGCAGGTGCCCCGCGTCGCCTCACGCGGATAATGCTGAAGAGTTGTCTAAATGCGCAGGACGGTGGTGCGCTGAACGGCAGCCCGCAGGGCGCGGGCGGTTGCTGCGGGAACCGGGGTTCGATGTAGCTGAACCTGCAGGAGGACAGCTGGGTGTGGCACTGTGGCGAAGACCTGAGGCTCGGTCACGCCGCGCTGGCACTGGGCAACCGCGAGGTCTGCCAGCTGCAGAGGCACATCTGTGCAACCGATGCAGTGCGGGGACGTCGTTGCGGCGATGGATGGACGGCTCGAAGCCGGACCGGACTCGGGTGCCGCGCCGCCGCATGAGGCCCCTGCCCCCGACGCCTCCAGAGTGACCTGGCCATCCTGCTCTACGCAGAACACGAGCCCGGGAGCCAGGGACAGCCAGATGGCCGTCACCTGAGCGGTCAGGCCGAAAACGAGAGAGGTGCGAGTCAGCAGTCGTCTCATAGAACATTCGAAACTACCGATGAGGTCACACGTGTCAACGTCTTGCCAACTCGACGGCCGGTGTTCTTAGTATCCGCAAGGCGGGACACGCACAGCCCGTCTTGGACCCCGCCGTGATCGTCACCTTCCGACAGACAGGCAAGAAATGAAGAAACCCAACTTGCTGTTCATCTTCACCGACCAGCAGCGGGCCGACACCATGAGCTGTTACGGCAACGACCAGATTGAAACGCCGGCCATGAATGCTCTCGCCGATGAGAGCTTCGTTTTTGAGAATGCCTACGTCAGCCAGCCGGTCTGCAGTCCGTCGAGGGCGACTTTGTTGACCGGGCTTTATCCGCATTCCAGCGGTGTGCCGTCTTGCAACGTGCCGCTACCCGCTGAGACGCCCACCATCGCCGAGCTCATATCCGAAGATTACCGCTGCGCCTATATGGGCAAGTGGCATCTGGGAGACGAGATCTTCCCGCAACACGGATTCGGCGAGTGGGTGGGCACGGAAGATACTTACAGACGCGGTTATTCTACGGAAGAGAACCTGTCCGAGTTGAGCCCCTATCACCACCATCTGCTCGAAAATGGTTTCACACCCGATGTCGAAATCATGGGGCAGAGAGTGTTCTCCCGCCACGCGGGGGCGAGCCTGGATGAGCCCTTCACCAAGGCCGCTTTTCTCGGTGACAGGGCCGGGGCGTTCATCCGGGAAAAGCGCGACGAGCCCTTTGTCCTCTTTGTGAACTACCTCGAACCTCACCCGCCCCACACCAGCCCGCTCAATTACCTGTACGATCCGTGGAGTCTGCCCACCGGTCCCGCGTTCATGCAGCGGCCGCCGGCCAACGCGCCGCTGCTCAACCGACTCATGGCCGCATTCTATATGGAATCAGAGGATTATGGATGCGATCTGCGCAGCGAGGAGGGCTGGCGCCGACTACAGGCCCGTTACTGGGGGAACGTGACGCTAGTGGACCGCTCCGTGGACAAGATCCTGCGCGCCCTGGACGAGAGCGGACAGGCCGACGAAACCATCGTCGTATTCACCAGCGATCACGGCGAGCAGATGGGCGATCACAGCATCCTCGGCAAGACCCTGATGTACGAGGAATCGGTCAAGGTGCCTCTCTTGCTGCGCGTCCCTGCCTTCGGCAGACAGATGAAGAAGATCGAGGGCAACATCAGCCACATCGATCTCCTGCCGACGCTGCTCGAGCTGATGGGAGAACCGGTACCCGGCGATCTTCAGGGAGAGAGCAGACTCTCCGTACTCGAGGGCAATGACACGCTTGTGGGCAACGACGTGTTCATCGAGTGGAACGGCAGCGACGGTCACCATCCGCGCTCCATCGGCGAAGCCGAAGTGAACCGCAGCATGGCCCAGCCCCTGCGCACGGTGGTGACGGCCGAGCGCTGGAAGCTCAACCTCTACGAGAGCGGTCCGGGTGAGCTGTACGATCTGAACATCGATCCGCACGAGATGGAGAATCTGTACGATCGGGCGGAACACCAGGCCAGGGTGCTCGATCTGGCGGGGCGCATCGCACGATGGCAGAAGCGAACTGGAGATCAGGTGTCTCTGCCGTCCCTGTAGGATGACGTCAGGCGGCCGCCCAATCCTCCGTGGCCACGAGTTTCTTCAGTTCTGCAATGGCCGCTATCTCCAGCCGTAGCGCTCCGGCGGCCCGCCTCAGCCTTACAGCCCGTTGATAAAGTCGCTCTGTTGGCGAGGCCGAGGCATTTCGGCCGGTGACAAGGCGCGCGACCGAAGCGGGTCAGTGGGACCCGTTGAGGGAGCGCAACGCAGGCACCGGTCGAAGGGGCCGGCCGCAGCCCAGATGGGCTTTGTCCACGGGCTGTTAGGCGTGTTCCTGTTCGGCAAGCGCCCGATAGATGCGATTGCGGTGTGTGCCCAACAACCGGGCAGCCTCGGACATGTTGCCACCCGCTTTGGCGAGCGCCCGTCTTATGAGCCACAACTTCCCCTCGGCCAGATTCAGCGGAATGTCGGTCGCAACAAGGCTCGTGGCGCCCGCAACCGGCTCGTTGGGCGCCGCCGACACCGCCTTGAAGAAGTGCAGGTGCTGCGCCCGTCGCTCTCGATGAGAGCCCGCTCGATGATGTTCTTCAGCTCGCGCACATTGCCTGGGAACGAATAGGTCGACAGCTCTTGGAGTATCTCCGAGCCGAGTTGAGGCGCTTCGCGACCCATTTCCGCGGCGAACATCTGGAGGTAGTGCCGCGCCAGCAGCGGAATGTCTCCCTTGCGTTCCCGAATCGGGGGAATGTTGACCGTGAATCGCGCCAGGCGGAAATACAGATCCTGGCGAAAGTCGCCGGCCCCGATCCTGCTCTCCAGATCGACGTTGGTCGCTGCCACGACTCGGACATCCACTTTTCGATCGCTGATTCCACCGACCGGTCGGATCTCGCCGTCCTCGAGGACGCGCAGCAGCTTGGCCTGAGCTGTCGTCACAAACTTGGCCGCGTGGCTTACTCCAGGTCGCCCTCGTCGCGGAGCGCCTGGATCGTTCGTCGGAAGGCCTCCACCGTCTGTTCTCGATCCTCGGCTGAATGGACGGCTGACACGGACGCGCCGGGCCACCCCTGCACGTCGACGCCATGGACCAGGAGCCCCACGCGCAGCTTCAGCCGCAGCGCTGCAGGGACGGCGACCTTCAGGAAGTCAAAGTCGTGCTCGCCGGCTTCGATGCGGCGGCGATCGGTGGTGGCCGCCTCGGGGTTGAGAAAGATGTGGAAGCCGCCGTACGTGCCGTAGGCGATCCAGCTCACCGCCTCGGCCTGGAACAGGTCATTCAACTCGTCCATGAGGCCGTCACCGTAGTGGATCGCCTGCTGAACCGCATCGGTATCGTGCACTAGACGCAGGGAGGCGATGCCGGTGGCACAGGTAGCGGGGGAAGCATTGAAGGTGCCCATGTGGAAGACCTTCTCCTGCCCGTTGGCTGAGGCGCGACGAAAGTCCAGGGCGTCGAAGACGTCGGCACGTCCCACCACGGCGGCACCCGGCATGCCGCCTGATACGACCTTGCCGAGAGTCGCCAGGTCGGGGGTGACACCGAGTGCCTCCTGGGCACCGCCGCGGGCGCAGCGGAAGCCGGTGATCACCTCGTCGAAGATCAGCACCGCGCCGCTGTCGGTGGCCAGCTGGCGCAGCCCTCTGACATAGTCCGGGCTCAGTGGCACCTGGCCCCACACCGAGCCCGTCGGCTCGAGGATGACCGCCGCCACGTCGCCGTCTTCGAGAACTCTTGACGCCACCGCGAGATCTCCCGGCGGTACGAGAACGACACTGTCAGCCACCGCCTGTGGTACCCCGCGCGCCGGCGAACCATCGAACTGCCCGAGGAATCCGGAAGCGGCGTAGTCGTGCCACCCATGAAAATGTCCGACAAGCCGCATGACCTTCGAGCGACCGGTAGTCGCCCGCGCCAGACGCAGGGCCAGCTGCGTCGCCTCGGTGCCGGAATTGGTGAACCGCACCCGTTGTGCACAGGGCACCAGGCGCTGGATCCACTCCGCCCACTCCAGCTCGAGCTCGGAACCCGCCCCGTAGTGGAGGCCCTTCACGAGCTGGTCCTGTACGGCCTGCAGGATGTCCGGATGGTTGTGGCCGAACAGGAGCCCACCGTGACCGCCTGTGTAGTCGACGTACTCGTTGCCATCCACGTCCCACTTGCGGGAACCGGATGCGCGCGTGACGTAGATCCCGTGGGGCTCGATGTAGCGGGCGTCGTGGGTGATGCCACTGGGAAACAGGCTGCGGGCGCCTTCGGCGAGTCGGGCAGAGCCTGCGGTCCTGCTCAGGTAGGTCTCGACCAGTGCTGAACTCCGCAGGACATCGGGCACTGGAGGATAGATGGTCGGCGCTGGGTTCGTCACTATCTAGGTGCCTCCGTCGTCAGAGTCGAGCCGGGCAAGGGCAGCATCGAGCAGGTTGGCCATGGTCTCGGGCGGCGTCAGAGGAGAGCGCACATCGTCGTAGGGGGTCACCTCGCCAGACGACGGATCCCAGTGGACCGGTCCGTAGCCGGAGACCTGTCCCGACTTCGTCATGAGATGGTAGAGGGCGTCACCTTTGTTGTAGTGCCAGAACTCTCCCGGATAATGGAGAAAGCCATGACGTTCCATCATCGCCGTAATGTCGGCGCGGTTCGCCTGCTCCTCCGGGCTGACGAAGGGGGAATCCATGGGCGTGTACTCGCTCATCTCGAGATACGGCATGCCTCGCCACACCTCGCACCCGTCGTCGCGGCGAAAGACCGAGACGTCGACAGCTGCGGCCATTGTATGGGTACCGTGGTTCGGAAAGTTGGCCACGAGGCAGGTGGAGCGCCGCCGGATGAGATCCAAAGAGGGCGGCTGGCCGCCGCATTCCCACCGGCAGCTGCGCACGATCATGTCGAAGACGGCGGGTTTGCGGCCGAGCTGGGTCTGCATTTCCTGGGTTCGAAAGCCGTCCTCGATCTTCAGGATCCAGCCGCGCTCGTTCATGTCGCGGCCAATGTCCATCAGGTCGGCGATCAGACCCCGGCGGATGAAGAAGATGCGGTCGAGGTCGCCGGCGATCTTGCTGTCGGAGAACCACATCTCCACGCCCGCCTCCTCGGCCGCGTCGGGAATGGAGCCAAGGCCCTCGCCGCACTCCTGGGTCGGCCCGTCCTCCATGGCGCGCAACAGCCTGGCGCTGCGCTCCATGTGAAAGATCCAGAACTCTCGACGAGCATCCTCGTCATGACGGGTTTCCGGGCTCATGGGGGACATGTTACTCATCTACCCATGAGCCCGGCAACCGTGCTAGCGGAGCGCCTTTCGAAGACCACGCGGCCTTTCGGGGAACCCTGCACGGGTTCAACGACCCTAAGCCAGGCCTGCCCGGAGGTCCGCCAGAAATCAAGGACCATGAAGCCTGTGTGTTGGTGGGCGAACAGAGTTTCCCCACGGTGCCAGGTGGGGGTGAGGCGCTCCCGCACGCTGGCGCCGCTGACCAGCATGTATTGAGCCGCGGGATCGGCGGTGAGGACCTGCAAGTTGTGTTCATGGCCGGCGGCGTAGGCGAGCACGTGCCCGGTGCTCATGGCGCTGCTGAGGGAACCCACCATGTGTCTGTTGACCTGGTTCTGCAGATCCTGCACAGAGGGCAAAACGTGAGCGCGCAGCAGGGTATACAGGGTGCCAAAAACTGGCAGGGGGAGCCAGAAGCCTCGGCGCAGGCGTGTCAGTGGAAAGAGGTGGTCCTGCCAGGAAGAAGTGACCGCCGTGCACGCCGACTGAGACCAGGGGGTGGTGGGCGACGATGACGACGGGCAGCTCGGTGGCGACGGCTTTCTCGAGCTCCTCGAGCACCGTGGCCTTATTCACTGCAGGCTTGCTGGCCGAGTGCAGCCACCACTGGGTATCGAGCACCACCAGGCGCACCGACGGATTCTCCGCGGGCAGGTCCCGCACGACGGGCCCAGGTTTGCCTCCCTCGGGCAGGAAACTTCCGTCACCGAGCCGTTCGTTGATGTAATCCGCTTGGCGACGTACGGCATGTAGTCCGATATCGCCGCTGCGTGCGTAGGCCCAGTCATGGTTGCCCGGAACGAACACGCCATCAGCGCCACTGCCCGTCACAGCATCAACCTGGGGCCCCAGGATGGCATCGGCTTGGTGCGCCCTTTCCGGTGTGATGCCTTCCGGGTACATGTTGTCACCCAGAAAGACCACCGTCGAGCGCCTGGGAAACTGGCTCGCCCAGTCACTCAGCAGAGGTAGCACCGGCCCCTTCCGAGGGTCGCCGGCGTCACCCAGCAGGAGTAGACGATAGTCCGGCGCCAGGGACGGGATTCCACCGGGCGCAGGATCCTTGCTTGCGAGGTAGGGAGAGGTGTGACTGCAACCCGTGAAGCCGAGCAGTACCAGCAGGGGCAGGACCCGCATGTGTGTGACCTTCAGTAGAGTAGGGAGACCTGAAATTTGCTGAATCTCGTGATAGCCGCCGTGCGTACAACGTACGCCCTTCTGCTGACGGCCTCCATGGGTAGAGGACCCCCAAACCATCTTGAGTCCGGTCCCCCGAAACGCTAGCGTTGTCGCTACGCGCGGCACGAAGCCCCGCCTCACCTGACAGGAGTTGAACGATGAACCAAGACCAGCGAGTGCAACGCTACGAGGACATCGGCGTGCGCCCGTTTATCAATTGCATCGGCACGATCACCACCCTCAGCGGATCACTGATTCTGCCTGAAGTTCGACAGGCCATGGTGGAGGCCTGCACACGTTATGTCCAGATCGACGAATTGATGGAGGGTGTCGGGGCGCGAATTGCCGAGGTTATGCAGTGCGAGTGGGGCCTGGTCACCAATGGCTGCGCCGCCGCCCTCACCCAGCTGACCGCTGCCTGCGTCACCGGCACCGACGCGGAGAAAATTAAGCGTTTGCCGGATACCACGGGTATGAAGAACGAGGTCATCGTACAGCGTTCTCACCGCGTGGGCTACGACCGCGCCATCACGGCGGTGGGTACCCGGTTCGTCGAGGTGACCACCCATGGAGAGCTGGAAGCCGCGTACTCGGATCGGACGGCCATGCTGTTTCTCTTCGGCGACGCCTCCGAGCGGGGCGAGATCACCGTGCAGGAAATGGCCGCCAGCGGTCGTGCCCACGGTGTGCCCTCCATCGTCGATGCTGCCGCCGAGCAGCCGAATGTGCCGAACTGGTATCTGCAGCAGGGCGTCGATGCCGTGGCCTACAGCGGCGGCAAATGCATGCGCGGTCCTCAGGCATCGGGGCTGGTGTTGGGCCGCAAGGAACTGCTTCGGGCCGCCTTCGCCAACGGCTCTCCCCACGGCTCCATCGGCCGACCGATGAAAGCCGGCAAGGAGGAGATCATGGGGCTCCTCGCCGCCGTGGAGCAGTGGGTGCTGCGGGATCACAAAGTGGAATTACGCGAGTGGGATCGACGACTGCAGGTGATCGCCGACACCGTCAGCGCCTTTGACTCGGTCACCATTTCGATCCGCACCCCCCGGCCGTCCAACGTCGCGCCCCACATGACGATCCGGTGGGATGAGGAAAGGCTGGGCATGTCGCCTGCCGAGGCGAAGCAGCAGCTGTCGAGAGGCGAGCCTCGCATCGAGATCTCCGGCGGCAAGGATGGCCTCACGATCAATCCGTACATGATGGAGGAAGGGGAGGAGACGGTTGTGGCGCGTCGGCTGGCTGAGGTACTGGCGGCATGACTGTGACACCTTGAGACCCGTCCCCCGAAGCAGTAGCGTTGTCGACTGAGAGTCGGCGCTCCAGTCAGCGGACAAAGGGAACCTCCTCGGCGGGTCGAAGCCGAAGACCCGCACCGCAGCGGGTTGACCTGAACGGTGGGCGACACGTCGCCTCCACCGTCGATTTCCTGCCGAACCGATCCCGCCAAGCCACCCAGAGAGAATCCCTGTGAGCCTGTCGTTGACCCATGCCGTCGTCGAAGAGTGCCCCGCCGAACTGACACCCGCCCACCGCCTTCAGTACTCGGGACTAGGCTACATCGCCTTCGAGGGAGTGTTGGACGAGGCCGAGATCGCCGCCTCCCGCCAGGCCCTCACGGAGTTGACCCATGGCCTGATGCAGGCCGCCCGCCGCGGCGAGGGTGAGGTGAGACAACCACGGCCGGGAGCCACGCGTAACTACGCCGGACCCCAGGTAGTGACGCCGGGTGGTGGCTGTG
>JAYZCA010000041.1:0-10321 GCA_036339235.1 Candidatus Latescibacterota bacterium
AGAAGCTCGCGCCATAGTTCGCGCCCGAAGCGGGCGGCGTTGACGCTTTCCCGCAGCGATTCGCCCGTCTCGAGGATCTGCACATGATCGCCGAGACGGCGGTCGATCTCTTCCGAGGTCACCGGCGTGAGGTCGGCCTCGGCGATGTCGATGTTGACGGCGAAGGCGTCGATTACGTCACCGCCGGCTCGCAACCGCCAGATGCCAGCCTCGTTCAGGTCGGGCACCTTCCACAACCGCTCACTCCCCACCCTTTCGGACTGCACCACGAGCCGTCGTCCCGATGGCGACTCCACCTCGACACGGGCGTCGATGTCGACGCCGGCCAGTCGTCGCCAGGCGCGGTCGCCCACGGTGTACGCCTGCCCGTGGGCCGTGGGCTGCGCCAGGTAGCGGACCATACGCTGCATCAGCGGTACGAACAGACCGCGCAGCGGCACGTCGCTCCAGGCCAGGTCGAAGGGGGTCGACCACAGCAGCACGTGCCCCGAGGGGCTCCTGCCCTCCACCAGGGCGGGCTGGCCATCGTCGAAGCGGGCCAGCACGGACAGCTGCTGCTGCGCCGTAAGTTTGAAGGTGGCGTAGAAGGCGGGGCTGTCGTCGTGGTCACGCAGCAGGCCCTCAAAGAGGTGGGACGTGGTTCGCGCCGTGTCCAGGTGGACGAGGGCGGTGCCGCCGGGGCGCCCTGAGACGGTGGCCAGCGAAGCGGGAACGAGATCGGCGAGCAGTTCGCGGTTGAGCCGGGCTGCGTCCGCTCCGGTGCCGGGCACGATCAGCACTCCGCCACCGCCGGCAGCGAATTCGCGGGCAACACGGGCCAGCTGTGACGTCGGGGTTTCGATGTTGGCGAGGATGAGAACGTCGGCGTCAGCGACGCGCTCCCTCGACAGCTCGTCGAAGCGGATCGAGGAAATCGAAAGTGTCGCGTCTCCGGAGGCGGCAGCGTTCAGGGCGCGCCGCGCATAGTACGTGTCGCGCACGTCGGCGCCGGCGATGACGACCGAGATCTCCTCGGGAACGTGGAGGGTGAAATACCACCGGTTGTCGGCGTTGAGGGCGTCATCCTCGACTTCGATAAACCCCGTAAGACGCCCGTTGCGGCGGGGTGCGACGGAGAACTCCACACGGACGGGAACTCCCGCTTGTAGTGACACACGACGCTGCTGCACGCGCTCACCGTCGACGTAGAGATGAACCGCCGTCTCTTCGGCTTCGGGCGGGCCGCCCCAGCAACCGACGACGGCTTCCAGCATCAGGGGCTGTCCCACAGCCGCGAGCCAGTCGGCGAGGTGCACCTGGCCGGCATACCGGTTGGTTCGGTCCGGACCGGACGAGGCGACGACAAAAACCGGCAGGTCCGGATCGGTAGCCCACGATGCCTCGTCCCAACCCGGCCGCGCCAGGTCGGTGAACAGGTAGAGCTCGCGATGCTGTGGGCGCCGCGTGTCGAGCACGGAGCGCGCCTGCCGCAGCGCCGCCCCCAGCCCGTTTGCTGTTTCACCGGGGGCGAGTTCACCCAGCAGCTGGCGAGCGGCCTCGCCGTTGATGGGGCCGACGACCGAACCGGCCTGCAAAGGCACCGGCACGAGGTAGACCTCATCATGACTGCCGTCGAGAAGGGACAACACCTCGTCGGCACGACGCCGCAAGTGGTCGAATGTCCGTCCCCCGGGCGGCGTGTAACGCGTGCTGTAGGAGTGATCGATCAGCAGCACGGCCGTCGTCGGCCGGGCGCCGCCCAGAAGGCCGCTACCTTGCTGCAAAGCAGGCCGGGCGAAGGCCAGGGCCAGACAGACCAGTGCGAGCATACGCAGCAGCAGAACCAGCCATTGCCGCAACCGTACGCTGCGCATGCGGCTTTGATGCAATTGGCGCAGGAACGCCAGGTTGCTGAAGGCAATTTCGCGGGGTTTGCCGCGGTGCAGCAAATGGATGGCAAGCGGGATCAGTGCAGCCGCCAGGCCCACCAGCGCCAGGGGATTAAGGAACTGCAACCGCTGGTGACTCGTCAGCCGGTGGCCGGGTGGCTCTGTTCTTCCGCTTCGATGATCCCCAGGATTTCCTCGGAGGACCCGGCCTCGATCAGCTTCTTCTTGAAATTGTCGTTTTTCAGCATCCGGGAGATGCGGGCAAGGGCCTTGATGTGCGGGCCGGAGACGTTGGCAGGCGACACCAGGAGGAAGAAGACAAAGGTCGGTTCACCGTCGAGGGCATCGAAATCCACGCCGCGTTTGTGAATACCCAGTGCGGCGGAGAGTTCCGTAACGGCGTCGGATTTGCCGTGGGGGATCGCGATACCGTCACCGATGCCGGTGCTCATGATCTTCTCACGCTCGAGCACGGCTTGCAGCACCTTGTCGCGGTCGGCGATAGCCGACCCGACCTCGAGGGAATCGACGAGCTCCTCGATGATCTCGTCTTTGGAAAACCCCTTCAGGCCGACGAGAGTCGATTTGACGGAAAGTATATCCAGCAGGCTCATGGCAATCGGTGCGGTTGGTTTTTTTTGGGGCGGAATCCAGACAATATAGGCCAAAGCCTTAAAGAGGGCTACACATAGGGCAACACACGGTTGAGACATCGCTGGCCGCTCTGTATTTTCGGCATCTGCCATGACCCACCTGCCTGTTACGGCCGAGCGCTCCGTGCTGTTCGTGGCCTACCACTTCCCGCCAATGCGGTCGGCGGGGGTCGAGCGCTCCGCCAAATTCGTCCGCTACCTGCCCGAGTTCGGCTTCGCGCCGCTGGTATTGAGCACCCGTGCTTTTGGAGGGAATGCGGATGACGGCGTCGTACGTTGCTGGGAACCGGTCGGCCTCTACCGTCGGCTGCTGAACCCGGCGGCCCGTGCCGATCCAGAGTCCGCTTCGCGCACCCGCACCGCCGGGGGGCAAGCGGGCTGGCTGCGAGCCTTCCGCCGCGTGCTGTTCGTCCCCGACGGACAGATCACCTGGTTGCCCGGCGCGGCCTGGTCGGCTCTGCGCGCCCTGCGCCGGCAGCCGACGGATCTCATCTACACCTCGTCGCCCCCGTGGTCGGCGCATCTGCTGGGCCGCTTCCTGAAGGAACAGACAGGGTTGCCATGGGTGGCTGACTTCCGCGACGCCTGGCTCTATGACCCCCTCGATCCCGCTCTGCTGACGATGCCGTATCGACGTGAACTGGAGCGCCGGCTGGAGGCGTCGGTATTGGCCGAGGCGGACGCCGTGATCGCGGCGACACAGATCACCGCGGACGACCTGCGCTGTCGATATCCCGAACAGGCCCACAAGATCCATATCGTGACGAATGGCTTCGACCCCGGCGACGGTACGCCCTTGCCGGAAGGCCTCGTCATCGACGCGGGTACACGCGTCGGTCCGGAGGCTGGCGACCACGACGAGGCGTTGGCGCCGTTAGCCGAACCGCGAGCGGATGGGCCGCTGCGCCTGGTACATACCGGCAGCTTCGCCTACAGTCACCCACAACGAACGCCGTTGCCGCTGCTGACGGCGCTGCGCCGCCTGATCGAGCTGGAGCCGATCTGGGCAGAGCGCATTCAGCTCACGCTAGTCGGTGAACTGTCACCTGAGGAGCAGAGCGCCGCCACGGGCGTAGCCCGCGTCGTCGGCGCCGTCGATCGCGCCACCTCCCTGGGGTATCAACAGCGAGCCGATGTCCTGCTCGTCGTCGACCATCTCCGGCCCTGGCCCGCGTCGAACGTGCCGGGCAAGCTGTTCGAATACCTGGCTACGGGAAAGCCAGTGCTGGCTCTGTGCGGTCCTGGGGAGGTGGCGCGAACGGTGACCGAGCTCGATGCCGGGGTGTGCGTGGCGCCCGATGACGTCGACGCCATCGACAGCGCACTGCGTGATCTCTGGCTGCGACACGAGGAGGGCACGCTGCCGCGGGTGACCGCGTCCCTCCGGCCCTATCACCGGCGCGAGCTCACCCGCCAGCTGGCTGCCTGTTTCGACGCGGTCCTGCGACGGTGAGCGAAACCCGCCGTCGGCTGCTGTGGCTGTTCGGTATCGCCCTCATCGTACGGCTACTCTACATCGGTGCCGGCATTGAGGTGCCTCCGCAGGACACTCCCGATTACGATGAGATCGCCCACAACCTGCTTGCCGGGGAAGGATTTGTGGCCAGCAGCAACTGGTTCGGCCATGAACTGCGCGCCTGGCGGGCGCCGCTCTACCCGCTCCTGTTGGCCGCCGTCTACGCCATCTGGGACAATCACGTCGCGGTACAGGTCGTGCAGGCCATTCTCGGAGCCGTGACTGTGCTCCTCGTCTATCTGTTGACCCGTCGGCTGTATCCGCCGGCGGCGATCATGGCCGGTGGGCTCGCCGCTGGTTACGAACCGCTGGTGGCCAGTGCCAACGAAGTGATGACAGAGGCACTGTTCACGACACTGCTGGTGGCCGCCGTCGCCGCCGCCATCGAAGCCAGGCACCGGCCGGCATGGTACTGGCCGGCAGCAGCCGGCATACTCGTCGGCCTGGCGGCGTTGACGCGCCCCGTGGGTCTGCTGGCAGCGCCGGCAATCCTCGCCGTCTCCGCCTGGGAGGATCTTCCCGGTCACAGGGCTTGGCAGCGGTGGCTGCCATTTACCGGGCTGCTGAGCGCCGGGGTCTTGGCGGCGATGCTGCCCTGGACTGTGCGCAACGCAGCGGTGCTGGGTGCCTTCGTCCCCCTGTCGACTCACGGGGGATTTATCGTGGCGCGCAGCAATAGCGAGCATCCCGCTTGGCGGCAGGCCCACGGGTGGCAGATCGACAAGGAGACCTTCGACACCTACCCCGGCGAGGTCGAACGCGACCGCCGCTGGATGGATCAAGGGATGCGGTGGATCGCCGATCATCCCGGCGCCTGGCTGGGCCTGGGTGCCCAACGGTTTTTGCGCTTCGGTTACGTCTTTCGTCCAGACTACAACGCGGCCTTCGTCATCATCGTCCCCTTCCTGCTGGCGGGCATGTGGGGCCGCGGTTGGGATCCGGGATTCCGCTATCTGAGCGCCGTCTCCGCCCTGTCCATCGCGGTTTTCTGTCTCATTCTGTACGGTTCGACACGGTTTCGACTACCCCTGGAAGCGTTCTTTCTCGTGTTCGCCACCGCCGCTGTCGTCGATGGCTGGCACCGCTGGGGTGTTCGATTTGCGGCCGTGTGCGGCGCCTGGGTGGGGTGCAACGCGCTGGCGCGACTGTTCGATGACTCGCTGCGGGGCGCCGTGATCGGTCTGCTGCGCGCCGGAGGGTTGAAGTGACGGCGACGCCCCCACCCGAGCTGTCGATCTGCATCCTGAGCTGGAACACCGAGGCGTTCACCCGCGACTGCCTGGCATCGCTGTTCGCCGACCCGCGGTCCAGCGGCTGGCAGGTGATCGTGGTGGACAACGACTCCGCTGACGGCTCAGCCACCATGGTGGCTGAGGAGTATCCCGCCGCCGAGCTGATCCGCAGCCCAAAGAACCTGGGTTTCGCCGGTGGCAACAATCTGGCCCTGACCCATGCACGGGGGAGATTCCTGTTGCTGCTGAATTCCGACACGCGAGTGCCTACGGGGGCGCTGGGACATCTGCTGGATCACCTGGAGCAACATCCGCAGGTGGGCGCCGCCGGCCCCAGACTCGTCGACGCCGCGGGGCAACTGGAACTGTCCTGCGGACGGCCTCCTGGACTGACTCCGGAAATCTTCCATAAGTTGTTATTGCACAGAGTGTTCCCGTTTTTTAGATTTGGCCGCTGGCATCACCGGGAGACGCGTGACGTCGGTTGGGTTACCGGTGCCTGCCTGATGATCCGACGTCAGGCGCTGGACGCGGCGGGAAGTCTCGATGACGGTATCTTCATGTGTTTCGAGGATCTGGAATGGTGCATGCGCCTGCGCGCTGTGGGCTGGCGGATCGAATACGTGCCCGGCACCCAGGTCGTACACCTGGAGGGTCAGAGTATCAGTCAGCGCCTGGGAGAGATGCTGATCGTCAGTCAGCAGAGTCTCTACTACCTGTTTCAGAAGCACTTCAGCCGCTCCCACCTGCACGCACTGCGGTTGTTGACGACAGTGGAGATGGTTCTGCGCACCGTGCTGTGGTCAGCCCTGTGGACGGTCCGGCCTGGCGCACGCAGCGAGGCGGGCAGTCGGCTTGCCGCCTACCGTGTGATTTTGCGGCGCACCCTCGCCGACCGTAGTTACTGGGCGCCTCGAGACGGCGTCGCATGTCCCTGATTGTTCACGACGAACCCTGAGGTTTCTGTGGAAGACCGAATTCGACTGTTCCGGCCCACTTTCGGCGAAGCCGAGAAGAAAGCCCTGTGCGACACCATCGACAGTCGATGGGTCGGCCGGGGCCCGCGCACGATCGCCTTCGAAGAGCGCTTCGCCGACTACATCGGGACGAGCTACGCCGTGTCGCTCAACTCCTGCACAGCGGCGTTACATCTGGGTCTGCTGTGCGCCGAGGTCGAGGGGCAGGAAGTGCTGACAAGCACGATGACTTTCGTGTCCTCCACCGAAGCCATCCTGCTGGCTGGCGGGCGCCCCGTGTTCTGCGACATCGAACCGGACACGCTCAACATCAGCGTCGAGGACATGGCCAGGAAGATCACCCCGACGACCCGCGCCGTCGTTGTCACGCACTACGGGGGGCAGTCCTGCGATCTCGATTCCCTTCTCGAACTGGCGGCAGACCACGGGTTGTCCGTCATCGAGGACACGGCGCACGGTTGCGGCGGCAGTTACCAGGGTCGCATGCTCGGGTCGATGGGTACGATGGGCTGTTTCAGCTTTCAGGCGACGAAGAACATGACCACCGGTGAGGGCGGCATGCTGGTCACCGACGACGAGAGTATCGCCCAGCGCGTGCGCAAGCTGCGCTGGTGCGGCATCACCTCGCCCACGTGGGAACGCTTCAAGGTCGACCACGTCCAGCGCGGCTGGATGTATGACGTGGAAGAGGTCGGTTGGAAGTACGAAATGAACGACCTCGCCGCGGCGCTGGGACTGGCGCAGATGGACCGCCTGGAGGCCTGTAACGAGCGCCGGCGCGAGTTGATGATTCGTTATCGAGAGGCTTTCGACGATGTCGACGACATCGACATGCTGGCGGCGCGCGACTATGCGGTCAGCTCCTGCTACAATGCCGTGGTTCGCCTCGACGACCGCGAGGGTCTATACGCACATCTCGACGCCAGCGGCATTGACTCCAACGTGCATTTCTATCCCAACCACCTGTTCCGAATCTTCCGCCCGTACACGACTCACCTGCCCGTCGCCGAGCGGGAGTGGCAGCGCATCCTGTCGATTCCTCTGCATCCGGAGCTGACCGACGGCGAACAGGATCGGGTCATCGACGCGGTTCGCACCTTCGCCCAGGGAGAGAGCCGAAAGTCGGTCGTGGCCGGGTAGCACTGCGGCCCTCCGCTTCCGGCGCCTGCCCGTCGTTGCAGATTCTTTTCGTAACCCAGTACGGTCCGCGCGCCGCCAGCAGCCGCACGCGCGTCTTTAATTACCTGCCCTTCCTGCGGGACCGGGGCGTCGACTGCGAGGTCATCACCGTCCTTGACGACGACATGGTCGGCTCGCAGGTGGTAGCCTCACAGCACCCGATGCGCAAGATGCTCTACTACCTGCGGGCGGCGTGCCGCACACTGGCGTGTGGTGTGAGCGCGGCGCGGCGTGGCGCCCGATTCGATGTGCTGTTCATCCAGAAAGTCATCTTTCCGGCGCCAGTGCGCTGGTGGCTGCGGCGAATACCCACACCCGTGGTCTACGACTTCGACGATGCCATCTTTACCACCGAGATCCGCTCAGGTCACTGGCTGGCGCGCTGGAAGGAGAGGCGCAACGAACGAGGCCTGCCTGCCATGCTGGCGCTGGCGAGCCATGCCGTCGTCGAGAACGACTACACCGGCCAGGTCGCCAGTCGTTTCTGCCCGATCCTGACGATCACCGGCCCCATCGATACGAGACCCTACCGTGACATGGAACCGAGGCCAGAATCCGCCGGCAAAGAGGTCGTGCTGGGCTGGATCGGCAGCGGCTCGACGGTGGGCTACCTGGACCGGATCCATGTCCCCCTGCAGCGGCTGACAGAGCGGTACGCCGGCCTGCGGCTGCTCGTGATCGGAGCCCAGTGGTCGGCTCCCGGAGTCGAGGTGGAGTGCCGCGGCTGGGACCTGGAACGGGAGCCTGCCGACCTGGCAGAGTGTGATATCGGCATCATGCCCGTGCCTGACGACCCCTGGACCCGCGGCAAGGGGGGGTACAAGCTGCTGCAATACATGGCGACGGCCCTGCCGGTGGTCACCGACCCCGTGGGGATCAACACCGAGATCGTCGTCGACGGCGAAAGCGGCTATCTGGTGGATGGCGACGCCGACTGGGAGTCGGCCCTGGCGCGGCTCATCGACGATGTGGACCTGCGGGGCCGACTCGGCGAGGCCGGGCGTCGGCGCGTCGAGGCTCGCTACTCGCAACATGTGCAGCAGGATTACCTGCTGAAAATGCTGCGCAAGCTGGCCATGGCAGAGGCATGAAACGAGCCGGTGACCTGGTCGATATCTTTTCCGTCGACTTCGAGGACTGGTACCAGGGCATCGAGATCGAGCGCGGCGACTGGGGTCAGTTCGAATCCCGCATACGGGTGGGTACCTGTCGGCTCCTCGACCTGCTGCAGGAATCCGGTACGCGGGCGACGTTCTTCATCCTCGGTGCCGCCGCCGAGGGGGCGCCGGACCTGGTGCGCGAGATCGCTCACCGGGGGCACGAAATCGCGACGCACGGGTATGGCCATGAATTCGTCTATGACCTGGATCCCGAAGGTTTCCGAGCCGACCTGCAGCGATCCCTCGAGGTCCTGGCAGGCATCGTCTCCGACCCTGTTTATGGCTACCGGGCCCCGTATTTCTCCATCACCCGGGATTCGCTGTGGGCCTTCGAGGTGCTGCTGGAGTGCGGCATTCGCTACGATGCCAGCGTCTTTCCGGTGCACAACCACCGCTACGGGATTTCCGACGCTCCGCGCTTTGTTCACGAGGTCAGGCCAGGCTTGCTCGAGGTGCCGCCCTCCACGTGGCGGGTCGCCGGCCGCAACCTCCCCGTCGCCGGGGGTGCTTACTTCCGCCTCTTTCCGTATACTCTTACCCGCTTGGGGCTGAGACGGTCCCATGCAGAGGGCGAGCCAGCGGTGTTTTACCTGCATCCCTGGGAGCTGGATCCCGACCACCCTCGTCTACCGTTGCCACGTCGGGTCGCCCTGACGCACTATCACAATTTGGCGGCGACGCATGGTCGGTTACGTAAACTGTTGGCAGAGTTTAACTTTGCACCTGCCGGCGAAGTCCTTTCGGGAAGGCTGTCCAGGTGATATCACCCGCCACCGCCGAGGCGGTAGGTCGACACTTCGACGGCGAAGCAGCCCGATTCGACGCCATCTATGGCACCGACAAGGGGATTCTGCAGCGCTGTGTGGACGGGCTGTTCCGTGGCGTTATTCACAAGCGCTTCGAACTGACCCTCGACTGGTGCGCCGAAGTGACCGGCCAGAAAATACTCGATGCCGGCTGCGGATCCGGGCGTTACTGCGTTGAACTGGCACGCCGTGGCGCCGATGTGACCGGTATCGACCTGGCCGGGTCCATGGTCGATATGTCGCGTCAGGCGGCCCGTGACGCCGGTGTTGAGGACCGTTGTCACTTTGAAGTGGCAGACGTCTTCGGGTGGTGTGCGCCCCATCACTTCGAGGTCAGCCTGGGAATCGGTTTCTTTGATTATATCGCCGATCCGGGTCGCATGCTGGAACGTATTCGTGAGGTGACGGAGGGACGTGGTATCTTCAGTTTCCCGATCCGCTGGCGTCTGCGCACACCGACACGCTGGTTGCGGTTGCGGATGCGGGGATGTCCCGTGTTTTTCTACGATCGGCGCCAAGTCGTACAATTGCTGGCCGACGCGGGTTGGGAGGACGTGCAGATCACACAGTTGAGCAGAGATTATCTGGTAAGCGCCGGGTCGGGTCTGCCGCCGGCCAACAACGAGTCTCGAACGCTGGAACACGAATGAAGGTTCTGATCACTGGAGGAGCGGGGTTCATCGGTTCCCACCTAGCGACGCGCCACCTGAATCTTGGTGACGAGGTGGCGATCATCGACAATCTGTCGACGAGTACCATCGAAAACATTCAGCACCTCGCCGAACATCCAAACTGTAACTGCCGTGTGGACGATATTCTCAGCGTCGAGGTCATGCGCGAGCTGGTCTCGGATTGTGACCTGATCTACCATCTGGCCGCCGCCGTCGGCGTGGAGTATGTCCTCGAGAACCCGCTGCAGACGCTGACGAC
>JAYZCA010000042.1:0-7793 GCA_036339235.1 Candidatus Latescibacterota bacterium
GAACACGAGCTGGAGTTGAAGCGCGTCCAGTGGTGAGAGTGCGGTTGCGTCGCTGCGCGCGAAGCGAGGACGTCAGTCGGGCGACC
The DNA here is from genome assembly GCA_036339235.1 of Candidatus Latescibacterota bacterium. Taxonomy (GTDB): domain Bacteria; phylum Latescibacterota; class UBA2968; order UBA8231; family UBA8231; genus UBA8231. Next base: position 87 of record JAYZCA010000042.1, read on the forward strand.
GACGCGCTTCCGCATGGGCCTGGGAGGCCCGCAGTGTATCCAGCAGTTCTTCCGCCGCCTCCGCCTCTTCCTCCGGAGCCAGTTCGCGGAATCGCTCCAGGGCCTCTACGGCGGCGCCGTACTCGGCCTCCAGCGCCAGAATCAGAGCCAGGTTGAAGTGCACGTTGCGGAATCCTGGTTCGATCTCGGCGGCGACTTCGTAGTGCACACGCGAGGGGTCGTGCTGACCGGAGTCGAAGTAGAGGTTGCCCAGGTTGTAGTGTGACTCCCAGTGCCGCTGATCGTGCTTCAGCGCCTGGCGGAAGCAGTCGAAAGCGGTTTCGGAGTTTTCCGCCATGTATTCGAGAATCCCCAGGTTGCAGTAGGCGTCGCTCTCGCTGTCTCCCGTCTCGATGGCCGCCAGGTAACCGGCGCGCGCCGCCGCCTCCTTTCCCGCCTCGTCGTCGGTCAGGGCCTGTTCGAAGGAGCTGGTGGCACCGGGGAAAGGCAGCAGACGGCTGTCGGCTGAAGATTGAGCCGGCGCGCCGCTGGCGAACAGGTCGAGTTGTCCGGGGCTGGCGCCACGCCGCGTGCGACGCACACGGGTGAAGCCGAACTTCGGCGGCTTGCGCTCCGCTGTCTCTTGGAGCGGTGCCGGCTCGCCGCCATCGGCATCGAGACCCGGATTGGCGCCGGGGAAGGAGAGTATCTTCGACATAGGTCTGGTCAGGCCACCTTCGACTTGGCTTTCGCCTTGGACTTGGCCGCGGCTTTCTTCTTAGCCGGCGCCTTCTTCTTCGCAACGGGCTTACCCATCTCCGCCTCTTCCGCCTCTGCCTCGCCCGTGGCGCGCTCCAGCGGCTTCGCGTCTCCCTTGGCGGCTTCGATGCTCTCGCGCAGGGCGGTCATGATGTCGACCACCGGCTTCACTTCGTCCTCACCGGCCATCACCACTTCCTTGCCTTCTACCTTGGCCTGGATCATTTCCTTCACGGCGGCGTGGTAGGTGTCCTTGATCTCGATGTCGCTCAAGGATTTTGTCATCGAGTCCACCAGGTTCTGCGCCAGTTTCAACTCGTCAGGACTCACCTCTGTCTCAGCCAGTCCGGGCACGTCTTTGACGCTGCGCAGGAACTGCGGGTAGCGCACCTTGTAGAGCACCAGTGCGTCGTCCTGGCAACCGATGAGGACCATGTCCTCGCGGTCCCGCAGGACCACCTTGCCGACGCCGAGCTTGCCGCTCTCGGACAGAGCCTTGGTCAGCAGGGCGTAGACCTTCACGGCCACGTCGCCGTCGGGGCCTGCAAAGTAGGGTGTGTCGTACATGCTGACATCGACCTCGTCGATGCTGACGAATCCCTCGATCTCGATGATCTTCGAACTCTTGATCTTCACCTTCTCGAAGTCTTCATCCTCGACGATGACGTACTCGTCCGGGCTGTATTCGTAGCCTTTGACGATGTCGGAGCCCCCCAGGTTGTCGCCGCAGCTGCGGCAGACCTTCTCGTAGCGGACCCGTCCGTTGTCTTCCTTGTGCAGTTGGTTGAAGCGGATGCTCGAACCGGAATCGACGGCGTTGTAGAGCCGGATGGGTATGGTCACCATCGAAAACCGGATATGTCCCTTCCAAAGAGAGCGCATTCGTCAGTCTCCTGCTTGTAGAGCCGGGCGGCTCTCATCTTATTTAGTATCGGCCAGATCGGGGCGCATCCGCAGGAACACCGGTTCCCGCAACGTCCCGGTGTTGGTGAACGAGGCGTACTGGACCTCGCACCAAAGCCGTGGCTCGACCCAGATCGTCTCGGCGTCGTCCGGTGGCTTGTCGTCCACGGGACGCTCGACCGTGTCGAGCCTCTTCAATTCCTCGAGTACGGCCTTCAGCGACTTGTCGTCGAAGCCACCTCCCACCTTTCCCAGGTACTGGAGGGCTTTGCCTTCTGACGGCAACGCCAGGTGCAGAGCCCCGAAGGTCCGGGAACGATCCCCTTTTCCCTTCGTGTAGCCGGCGATCAGGCTCTCCATCGTGCGCCGCACCTTGATCTTCAGCCACGTGGAGGCGCGCTTCCCGGGAAGATAGGACCCGTCCCGTTCCTTCGCCACAATTCCTTCTACCCCAACGCTTTTGGCTGCTTCGAACAGGGCTTCTCCGTCCTCGACGGTCTCGCTCACACGGTAGTCGGTCTGCTCACTCCTGACGGCGTCGGCGAGCCATGCGCGCCGGCGGTCCAGAGGCTCGTTGACGATGGGCCGCCCGTCCAGATAGAGGCAGTCGAACAGGTAGCAGACGGCCGGATGACGAGCCCACGCGCGGTCGATACCCTGCTCGCCCTTGGCGTGCAGGCGCCCCATGACGTCGGTGAAGATCGGCTTCCCGGTGCCATCGAGGCAGACGATCTCGCTGTCGAAGACGGCGGCGCTGGCGTAGAACGCCTGTTCCGGCAGGCACAGTTCCGGGAATTGGGCGGTTACGTCCCGCTGACTGCGCGTCTTGATCCGCACCACCCCCTCCTCGACGGTGATGATGGCGCGGATGCCGTCCCATTTCACCTCGTACGACCAGTTGCCGCCCACCGGCACCGTGTCACGACTCTCCGCCAGCATCGGCTCGATGTCCGTCTGCAGCCAGTGCACCTGCGGCTCGTCGACACGTTCCAGCAGCCAGTCCTTGCCCTTGGTGTTGATCAGCCGGTACTCGGCGGTGAGCTGCTTCGACTGCAGTCGGAAGTAGAAGGAGGCGTCCTTCTTGTCCCTCGTCACGACGTAGTTGCCCAGCGCGTAGACCCACATCGGCCCGGCGCCGTACTCCCCTTTCGGGATCTCGCCCTCGAAGGTCAGGTATTCCAGCGGATGGTCCTCCACGTTCACCGCCAGCCGCTTGATCCCGGGCCGCGGGGGAAGACCTTTGGGGATCGCCCATGACCGCAGCGCCCCGTCCTTCTCCAGACGCAGATCGTAGTGCAGGCGCGTCGCGTGATGGCGGTGCACGACGAAGGCGTTGCCCTCGCCGATTTCCAGCTCGGGCCCGGGCTCCGGGGAACGGTCGAAGGATCGCTTCCTGTCGTATTCGGATAACTGCTCCGCCGTCTTGTGCGTGCGCGACTTCGATATCTTCCGCTTGCCGGCGGGCCGGGCGCCTTTCCTGTCCGTGTGCAGGCGCACGGCGTACGCCGCCATCGTCTCCCAGGGATCACCTCGCTCCAGCACGGTATCACGGGCCGTGTGGATGTTGTACAGCCGTGGATCCTCGAGAGCCTCCATCTCCTCCCAGGTGAGAGGCATCGACACCGTCGCGCCCGGGGAGCCGCGCAGACTGTAAGCAGCCACAATCGTCTGCGCGGGCCGGTTGCGGTAGACGTCGATCAGCACTTTGTCTGGACGTTTGTCCTTGCGGATCTCGAGGGTCGTCGTCGTCTTGCGGGCCCGCACGAAAGGCTGAGCCAGCGCCTTGGCCGTCTCGAAGACCGTACCGAAGTCGTAGCGCGGTTCCAGCGGCAGCACCACGTGGATCCCCTTACGCCCCGTGGTCTTGCAGAAACAGTGGTAACCGAATGCCTCAAGATGCTCGCGCAGCTGGAAAGCCAGGTCGACTACTTTGGGGAAGGCATACTTTTCCGGCGGGTCCAAGTCGAAGACGAAGTAGTCGGGCTTGTCGAAGTTCGGGCGGCGTGCATGGATGTGGTGCAGCTCGATGGCGGCGTGGTTGGCGAGCCACACCAGACTCGCATCGTCGGAGGCGATCACATAGTCGATCCCCTTCCCTTCGGCTTCGTCGTCGCCAAGCTTCTCGTGGTCGAGCCACTCGGGACAGTACTTCGGCCGGTTCTTCTGGAAGAAGCTCTCGCCGTGAATACCGTCAGGGAAACGGACCAGTGACAGAGGTCGCCCCTTGATGTGGGCCAGAATGGTCGGAGCCATGCCGAGATAATGCTGGATCAGTTCGGCCTTGAGCACGCCGTCCTCAGGCCACAGCACCTTCTCCAGGTTGGACAGTTCGATCTTGCGCTTGCCCACCTGTGTCATTTGTGATGTTCGTGCCATGACTCCTTCAATGTACCGCTTGAAAGTCGTTGCCGTGCGGTGAGGGACTCACACCACAGTGTTGTCACCATGGCCACACGGCATGCGAGGCGGCCTCGGAGAAACTCGATTGGCATGCTTCGTGCAGGTAGTTGCGGCGATGATCGGCCCCGACTACCCTTGCTGGAGCACCAACGATGGCTTCGGACGATCCGCAGATGACTCGAGAAGACGCTGCCATGCACTGGGGACTCAACTACCTGCGCGAGGACGTCCAGGAATTGCGCCGGGAGATTCGTGAACTCACACGCGAAACCCATGGCGACCTTCTCGACCTGCGGCGGGAGATGAACCAGCGATTCAACCGCCAGACGGCGACCATGATCGCCCTGAACAAGGGTAGAGACTCCGTTGAGGCAGTGTGATTCCAGGTCTTCGGAGCGATGTGCTCCTATCCACGTGAGAGATAGGTCGCGATCATACGCCCGATCCAATCCGGACGCCCGCTGGAGAACTCGGTAACACCGAGCTCTGCGAACTCACAGAGCTGTGTGTAGATCTCGTCGAAACTGAGGTCGTCTCGGAAACCACAGCGGACCTGCAGGCCACACTCGCGGGCCTCGGCGATTTGCTCGCGATCGGCCGCTGCTGGCCATACGATGACCAGCCCGGCGCCGTATTGCTTGACGATCCCGGCTGCATCGAGAGGCCCTGGCGTGACGTGGAACCAGGCGATCTCGATATCCGGGTTGAGGTCGTGGACCTGCCGCAGTGACGGCTCGTGGAATGTCGACAGTGTGCACTGATCCACCACGCCCGCCGCTTCGATCTGCCGCACTGCCTGCTCGGCGATGTCCTCATCCTTCAATTCCACGAGCATCCGGGAGCGCCCGTCCATGCAGTCGATCGTCTCGGCAAATGTGGGAATCTGCTCGGCGCCGCTGCGCAGTTCCTGCAACGCCACCAGGTCCATGTCGCACACCAACCCCTCGCCATCCGTCGTTCGGTCCACCTTGGCGTCGTGGATGACGACCAGGTGTCCGTCTCGTGTTCGGCGCAAATCGAATTCGATGCGGTAGGTGCCGAACTCGATGGCCTTGTCGAAAGCGGCCAGCGTGTTCTCCGGTGCATGCGCCATCGCGCCGCGATGGGCGCCGATACGCAGAATTCCCACTACTGAACCGGCTTCAGGTTCAACAGCACCAGCAGCCATGTGCGGTGCCAGTAGGCCGAGTTAATGTAGGGATTCTCCTCCGACGGCCAGTTCGTCCAGTTCGTCTGGTTGTGCGGCAATCGGTGGTAGAACTGCAGCAGCGGTATGGCGGGCATCTCCGACAGCCAGATATCGAGCGCCTCTCTCAGCAGTGGGATCATGTGTGGGTCGTCGGGTGCCGTCTTGCCCATCTCGTCGACGAGATCGGAGAATTCGTCGTTCGCCCAGCGCCAGTACACCGTCGTCGCTTCGCCCGTGGGCAGAACGAAACGCTTGTGATACAGGCGCAGCGTGAAGTAGGGATCGCGCACCGAGCCGCCATTGCCGTTGATATACGCCCGCGCGACGCCCTGCGTTGTACGCGTGTACGCATCCGAGGTCATGCGCGAGCTGGCATCGAAACCGGCATCCCGCAGCTGCCGCACGAGAACAGGGGTGATGTCCTGAAACCCCGGCGAGATCTCGATGACGATCTTGAAGCGTTCACCGTTCTTGGTCCAGACGCCCTCGTCATCCTTCAACCACCCCTTGCGCTCGAGGATCTCGGCAGTGAGCTGCGGATCATGCACGTCGACGGGGTACTTGTCGATCACGTCCTGCACCTGATCCAGGTAGCCCCGCAGCGAGGGAAAGTCGGGAAAGGGCAGCACCGAGGGTTTGCCCGCTCCCATCCAGCCCACCTCCACCAGCTGCTCACGATTGATGGCGTGGTTGATCGCCCACCGAACCTCCGGGTCGTCGAAGGGGGGCTCCAGCGCGTTGAAGCCGAAGGACAGTGGCCACCAGTCGAGATAACCGTATGGCACCGTACGCCCTGACCAGGTCGTCACCTTCGGGTTCTGTTCGATCATGGTCTGAATATTGGCCGGCATCAGGCCCATGGTCATGTCGACGGTATTGCTGATGATATTCTGCACGCGTTTGGCTTCATCCATGAAGGGCAGGTAGATCAGCCGTTCAACCTGGGGTCGTTGCTGGAAACCGATCTTCTCCGCCCACCAGTCGTCGCGCACGCGCCAGACGCGCTGCTCCGGCGAGGAGTGCTCCAGCCTGTAGGGACCGGATACCACCGGCCAGCCTAGCTCCATGTCGAAGTTGGGAAACGTCTGCGCCTCCTGACCTTCCCAGATGTGTCTTGGAACGATGGGTACACCATTGTCGAAATTGTGCGTGAAGTAGGTGAACATGAAGCGAGGATTTGGCGCGGTGAGCTTGATGCGGGCCGTCAGCGGATCGATGACCTGGGCCTCCTCCACCCAGGTCTCCATGTCCACAGCGAAACTCAGAAAGGGTGCATTCTCTCGCAGCATGTTGATCGTGAAGACCAGGTCTTCGGCCGTCCACGGGTGCCCGTCGCTCCACTCCACACCGGGTCGGATGTGAACTGTGACTACGGTGAAGTCATCACTGTACTCGTGCCCCGTGCCGATCCAGGGGATCATGTTGTTCGAGTCGACATAGGCGTTGTAGAAATAGAGCGGCTCGTAGAGAAAGTTGAAACCCGTGCGATTCGTCTGACCGGGCTGGTAGGGATGAAAACTGTTGTAGTCCTTGAACTGGCCGGCGCAGATCCCGAAATCGACGCAGTCGGTGATGAACGTGCGCGACCGGGGGACGCGCTGCTCCCCCTCGCCGCCACCACCACAGCCGCTGATCCCAGGCGCTGACAACAACAGCACGACGACGGCGGCGATGTCACGGATCCCTCTTGCTGATCTGCTCACGGTGATCCCCTGAGCTGGTATCGAGACAAACGACGGCTATGGAATGCAGGCTACGACGGTGCGGAGTCGGGGGCAAGCACCTCAGCCGGAGACGTAGTTGGCGGCTACCTCAGCCTCGCGAATCCTGGCGCGGTCCCAGGCGTGGGGAAAACGCGGGTTGGCGAGGACTGCCTGCCCCTCGACTCTAGGAAACAGCGTCTCCACGTCGTCTACCAGACGTGCCCCCAGACCGGGTGGCGTCGGCACGTTCAGTACACCTTTCTCGGGGCGCGGTGGTTCCTGCAGCAACCCGTAGCGCATGTCGTTGGGATACATGAAGAACTCGCACATGTACCCACTCTCAACGCCGGCCACCAGATGGCTGTTGCACACCGTCCCCAGGCTGGTCTGCCAGTTGTGCGGGACGGTTCGTACTCCGTGGGCCGCGGCGATCTGGGCCAGACGCCAGTTTTCCGTGATACCCAGGTGCACACAGTCCGCCTGCACTGCGTCGTAAATGCCGGCCTCAATCCATGGCCGTGCATCCTCGGCGCAGCGGAAACGCTCTCCTCCCCACAGCATCACCCCGGGCATACGCTGCTTGAGGCGCCGGTAGTCGTCGAACTGGGCCGGACCTTCGTCGCCCATGGGCTGCTCGAAGAACAGAAACCCCAGCTCGTCGATGATCGGCGCGATCTCCAGGCACTCGTCGAGGGTCCACGAGTCGTAGCCCTTCTTCTCTAAGCCCAGACCGAAGTCGAGACCCACTGCCTCGCGCAGCTGTCGGCAGATCTC
>JAYZCA010000043.1:0-8573 GCA_036339235.1 Candidatus Latescibacterota bacterium
CTCGTCGGCAGCCAATCGCCCCCGTCGATGTCATTCGAGGAGTTGTCGAGACGCATCCGGGATCGTGAGCTGGAGGTTGACCTGGAGCGAATCGGTGTCGGCTCCCTCGAGCAGATCCTGAGTTCCTTCGTCGCCGCCGACGCCGATCTGCGTCGCTTCGCCGATGGCGCCCGTCTCAACACGGACGACAACGCCACCCTCGAGTTCTCGGCGCCTCGGGGACTGGCTGAAGGGCTCATCGGGGGGGTGGGAGGGTTGTTCGGCCCCGAGGATCTCGACGGATTCCGGATCGCGTCGCTCGCCCAGTTCCTGGACGACGACCGGGTCCCCGCTTCCCTGGAGCAGGCCTGGACGGCGCGCGCGCTGGCCCGTCGGGCACAGGTGCGAATGAACGAAGGCAACCTCCAAGAGGCGGTGGCGCTGATGGACAGGGCGGCGCAGACGAATCGCGTCGACATGGAAGTGGTCCGACTCTACCCCGAACTCGCCGCGGTGGCGGGTACGGCGCTGGAGAAACAGGGGGATCTGGACCTGGCAGCACATCTCTACGCACGCCTGCTGACGGTGGTCCCCGACGATGCCCGGATGCAGTTGCGCCTGGGAAAGATCCATCAGCAGATGGGACATGACGACGATGCCCTGCTCGCTTTCGATCACGCCGTCAACGTCGACCCTCGTTCCCTGCCCGCCCGCTTGTATCTTGCCGCAGTGCACGCGAAGCATGGCCGGGTCGCGGCGGCTGACACGCACTATCGGGCGGCGGCCGAGATCGAACCTGACAACCCCCGTGTGTACAACGAATGGGGCAAGTTCCATCTGCGACAGAAGCGCTGGGATGCCGCCATCGGCATCTTCGACAAGGGAGTCTCACTGGCTCCTCGAGAGGCGCAGCTTGCGAACAATCTCGGCGTCGCCTGGGCGCAAAAGGGGGATCTGGCGACTGCGGTCACGTGGTACGAGCGTGCCGTCGACGTGCAACCCGGCTACACGCGGGCCTGGGTCAACCTGGGCGATGCCTTTCGGGCGCTGACACGCCGGCAGGAGGCACGCCGGGCGTACCTAGAGGCCTTGCGGTCTGCGCCGGGGAATCCACGTGCCCTCAGGGGGTTGCAAGGGCTGTGATTGCTGACATCGAAGCATTATATTGTTTTGAGCCCAACTCGGCCGATCGTACCCATGCCCTGATTCGGCTGCGGCTCTCCGCGCGGTGCCCCGCGGAAGGCTGAATCCACAGTTCAGTGAGGAATAAGATGTCAGACCTTCGTCGACACGTGACAAACGCCGGTGGTGGGGGCACACGTGCCCATGGCACAGGAGCCCTCGGCGCGATGGCCCTGAGCCTTGTCACCCTCGTGGCTGTCACTCCGCAGGACGCTGAGGCAACGACCTGGCGTGTGGGGGATTCCGACCAGCCCTGGCGTGTGTACCCCGTCAGTTTCATGCTCAACGCCGGTGAGGTCTACAGGCCCGACTACATCTTGGGCGGCGCCCACGCCATCGAGATCATCGTCGATGATGACGGCGACGGTCTGGTAGACGAAGATCCCGTAGACGTGGTCGACGACGACGGTGATGGACTCTTCAACGAAGACCCCGCCGATGGCATCGACAACGATCGCGACGGGCTGATCGACGAGGATGGGGCCGATCCCCAGTTCGACAACGACGGCGACGGCCTGTTGAACGAGGACGGCATGCGCACGGGCGGTGTGATCTACGATCCGCCGTTGCGCGCCGCCCTGACGGAGCCGCCGCACTCCCGCCATGAGACCGCGGCCGATGCAGTTGGCGACCCCGAGGGACCAGGGTATGGCTGGGGCGACGACGACCGGGACGTCAGCTTCAACGAGGATCCCATAGACGGGGTGGACAACGACAACGACGGACTCGTGGATGAGGATCCAGAAGGCCCACCCAGACCCCTGCCCAGAAGTTGGCTGGTGCGCACCTTCTCCTATGAGGCAGACAACTTCACGGAGACCCAAAGATCGCAGATCCCATTCATCTGGGACCCGGATGCGTCGGCTTATTTCGGGGACGGGCCTGCGGGTGCCACGGTGACGGCGACATCGGCCAATCAACGATTTACTCCGGTGGACTGGCTCCGGCCGATCCGACTTGACCCGACTCGCAACATCACTCTGTTGGCCGTCGATCGTTTCATGAGCGGCGAGTTCAGCAACGTCGATCCAACCGACTCCCAGGCGTGGGGGGCGACGCTGACGGGCACGGCCCATTCGGGGACCTCCGGTCATGGCCAGGTGGCCGATGGCAGCATCTTCACCGCGCGAGTCACATCACAGCGTTCTTCCTCGAGCTTCTTCCGCATCCACTTCCTGGCGCTCTACTGGCTGGACCTGATCCGTATGCGCCCCCGGCCAGACTTCCCGGACCGGACGCCGACCACATTCGACATCTGGCACGCGGGAGACAAGGATTCTCACTTTCGTACCTCCTTCGTTCTTGGCGAGTTGCGTACGAGTATGAATGTCCGCGACCCGATCATTCCCCGGCAGACCGACCAGGCCCGGCCGCCGATCAAAGAATACCGCTTTGGAGAACAAGAGGAATTTCCGCCGACGAAGGCCCGGATTCTCAACTTCGCCAGTAGAATGCAAGAAGGACAGACATGGGAGATATCGGAGTTCCAGGCCTACGGCCACGGATACGCTCTCGACGCGGCGTATGTGAGCGAGATCATCGACGTGGGCACGTCACAGCCACGGTTTCGCCGATACTTCGATCTGGAAGACTCGGACCGTCCCATCGCACTCGAGACCATCCAGACCCGGGACAGCGATGACGATGGCACGATCTCGATCGACGAACTGGCGGACACCAAGGTCAGCTCGCAGTTCGATCCCGATGCCAACGGCAGTCCTGTCACCTGGGGTCGGATGCGGTGGCATGGCAAGGTCGAGGGAGACGAGGCGGACGTACAGATCCGGGTGCGCTCCGGCACGAGCCTGGACACCCACATCTACCAGCGCAAGGTCGGCCGCGGTGTCGTATCGCCCTTCACAGGCCCGTTCATCGTCGCCGACTGGCCGGCGACGGGCAGCCGCCTCGAGCTGTCCAGCTACATGCAGCTGCCAGGTCTGGAGCGCACGCCGGTGAAAGACCTGCCGAACAACTTGGTCACCGACCAGGATGGCAATCCGGGAGGCTGGACCCCGTGGACCGCGCCCTTCGACTTCCGGGATGGCCTGGTTGAGAAGGATGCCACCACAGGCGGCGTCCTGTTGCCGTTGCCCCCTCTCCACAGGTACATCCAGTTTCATTTGAACTTTGTCAGCGGTGAGGCCAGCGGCCTCAGTCTCGACTATGTCGAGTTCGATTTCGCCAGCCCCGTCGTCAGCCGCGGAATCCTCGCCGAGATCTTCCCCGATACGGCGGCGGTCCTCGGGCTGCCCACCGATTTCACCTACGTTCTGAAGCCGGACGTGGCGACGGAGGATGTCGGCTTCAATCGCATCGACATCGCGGTGCCGTCCCCACAGGCCAGCCTCGATTCGATGCTTGTCGACGACCTGCGCTGGGAGCGAATCATGCCAGTGCCGCCCGCCGCGCTAAGTCAGATCGAGGCTGCCGACTGGATCGCCGCTCGACTCTCCAGCAAGACGTGGCTCGATACGATGTCGATCGGCAATGGCCCTCGCTTCGCAGCGGCAACCTGGTTCGATTCCGCCGCGACCTTGCACAAGCTGGGCATCAAGACGCGGACCCTGACGTCGGTCGATTTCCCCCAAGGCCAGGATCGCGAAATTGGGATCGCATTGAAGACGCCTGTCTACCGCCTGCTCACCGGCTTCAACAGCTGGATCTGGAACGAGACCGCCACCCAGGAACTGCAACAGCCGACGCAGCCGGGCAACGCCTCCGACAGGCTGCCGTCCGATGCGGTTCGCGTCACCGTGCAGAGCGCCGGGAACACGGTAAGCATACGCGAGGTGTCACCGAATCCGTTCACACCGAATGGAGACGGAGTCAACGACGCAGCCGCGTGGACCTTCGATGTCTACCTGCTGACGGCAGCTACGGACATCTCGGTCACGCTCTTTAACTTGAATGGCCGCGAGATCCGTGAAATCGGCATGGCAGCGACGGCGGGGGAACTGGTAGTCACCTGGGACGGCACGGACGAATCCGGCGACCTGGTGCCACCTGGGATCTACCTCTACCGCCTGTTCGTCGATAGCGACACGGATGAGAGCAAGGAACAGCTGGGGACGATCGCAGTCGCGTACTGATCAAGTCGCCATCTTACCGAGCCCGGGCCGCCGCCATGGCCGCCCGGGCCTTCTGTATCTGGCCCGTCGCTCGGTAGGCACCGGCGAGTGCCGACCACAGGGGCGCCGGATCGGTGGCACGATCGATCACGGCTTCGAGCAGTTCGATGCCGACGTCGTACCGTTGGGCACCGACTTCGAGGAGGCCCATATTTATGCGCGCCGGCAGGTAGTCGACGTCTGCTGCCATGGCCCGCACCAGATACTCTCTTGCCCTGGACAGGTCCCCGGAAGACAGGGCCACGGCGCCGGCGGCACTGAGGGCGTCGACACGCTCGGGCTCCAGTCGGACGGCGCGTTCGAAGACCGTCATGGCAGCCTGGGCGCGGCCACGCGCATGGAGGGCGCGTCCCAGATCGTAGTGCACCCAGTAGCGGCCCGGGCGTAGCCGCGCCGCTGCTTCGAGATGTTCCAGCGCGGCGTCGGTCAGCCCGGTCTGCAGCAGGAGACGGCCCACCCCGTAACGCACGTCCCCGTCGTCCGGCTCCTGCCGCGCCGCTGTCTCGAGTTCTTCCAGAGCCTCGTCTCCTCGCCCCTGGGATAGCAACGCGCGGGCCAGGGCAATACGGGTGTCGGCGCGCAAGGGATACAGGGCAAGGGCGCGACGGGCCGCCGACTCCGCCTGCACCGGCAGGTCAAGAGCGAGCCGGGCAACGGCGAGGTTATGCCAGGCCGAGGGGTAATCCGGCTCCAGGGTCAGAGCTCGCCGCGAGTGCTGAGCCGACGTGGTGAACCGCTCCTTGCGCAAGAGGACTTCACCGAGGTCGTGCTGGAGCTGCGCGTCCTGCTCGACGGAGGGGGGGGCACTCTGCACGTTTACCGCAACGATGAGCAGGAGCAAAGCTCCGGCGGGAACCGCAAGGCGTCGGCCGCCGGCGCGGGCCCGGGCCGCCAGTTCCTGGAGTGCGATGGCGACAAAGATCATCGCTACCGGAACCAGAGGGACGCGATAACGGCTGGTGACGAAGAACAGCAGGACGGAACCGGCGTATCCGGCCAGGAACAGGCGCAACAGGTGTAGGGTGGGTTCGCGGCGGCGCCAAGTCAGGGCCAGACCCAACAGCGCCAAGGGGGCCACCAAGCCGTGAGGAAATGACAACCACCGGTCCCAGAGGAGACCCGACAGCAACAGGGAGTGCACTCGCGCGTAGTAGACATCTTGGTTGCGCTTGATTTCCGGTCCTTGGATCAGCTGCCAGCTCTTGCGACCCATCAGCTGTAGCCAACCAAAGGGATCGCCCACAATAGAGGCAAAACCACGCTGGTAGAAGTAGCGGGAACGCTGCCCCGCTGCCGAGTATCCCGCCGCCAGCGGTTCGGCGACGAGGCGCTCCCAGAATACTCCGGGGTGGATGGCGACCATGCTGTCCTGACGGGCGTGGTTGCCGATATGGAAATTCACCCCCCCATTCGCCGAGACCAGAACAAACTCACCGCCCACGGCGGCGTTGCGCAGGGTGACGGGAGCGACGACAGCGGCGAGCGTGGCGGCAGCGACCAGGAGGCGGCCGACGGCCCGGCGCCGCTGATGGGCGGCGGTACGCACGACCCGCACGAGCGCGACGAGAACGACGAAGAGCAGGACGTTAGGTCGCGTGATCGCCGCAGCGCCAGCGAGCAGCCCCGCTAGGGCCCAGTCCGGCACCCGATCGAGCTCCGCGGCGCGCACGATCATCAACAACAGAGTCAGGTAGAGGAAAACCTCGAGGGCGACGGACAGCAATTCTCCCTCGAAGTACAGCAAGGGACCATAAAGCGCAGTACCGACAGCGGCCAGCGTCGCCGTCGACGCGCCGAAAGGGCGTCTGGCGAGTCGATAGATGAGCAGTGTCGAGCCGGCGCCAAGCACGGCATGGGCGACGCGGACCGCGGCGAAGATGTTGTCGTCGCCGAAGAGGCCCAGAATGAGGGCCAGCAAATAAGGGAAGGCCGGGGGTTGCCAGAATGGGGCTGAGCCGCCCAACCAGTCCCCGCCCACGATTCGCCGTGCCAGCTCCAGATAGGACTGTGCGTCGACGACGGGGTCGTCGAAAAATGGATTTGACGCCCGGCTCTCGATCAGGTAGAGAATCCGGATGACGAGGGCGCTTGTGAAGAGCGTCGCCATCCTTCTACGATCGGAGGCATTCCCCGTGCTCTCCTCTGTCGTCTGGCCGAACAGCATATCTTCAGAAGATACAACGACTAACGGGGCTTGTCTGGCTCGGATCCCGGCGTAGACACGGGACCTCCGGGATCGACGGCGGCACGCCGCTGCTCACGAAGGACGGGTACCACATTGACACACGGCCTCTGCCGCTTTACCCTGAAGCCGTCTATGAAGCCTGTGACCGTTGCCATTTTGGCCTGTACGATCCTGTTGGCCGGTGATGCTCTGGGGCACATGCCCACAGGAGACATGGTGTGGGCCGTGCACCTCGAGGACGGCCAGACCCCGATCATCGATGGCGAATTGGACGACTGGGAGGGGATCGCGCCCGTCTTGCGGATGTCGGATTTCGGCGACCTGGTCGCCGGCGCTGAACCCGACGCCGCTGATTTCGATGTGCGCGTGTGGATCGGCTGGAACGACAATGAGAATCGCCTCTATCTGGCTGTCGAAGTCGACGACGACATCCACCAGATAGATCGCCCCGAAGGGTCCGCCACGACACGGATATTCCAGGACGACGACCTCGAGGTCTTCGTTGACGCAGACCATTCCGGCGGCCAGTACGCCGATTTCTCGGACCTCGATCCCGACGAGCAACTGGCCCGCAACGGCACTGAAGCGAACCACTTCGTACTCGCAGGTCCGCACGAGGATGGCGATGATTTCGTTAATTTCTCTGCGGCTGGATGGTATGCGTTGCGGGACGGTCCGTATACGCAGGCCGACATCCGCTTCGACGGAACTCCCGGCGGGGCCGGGGTGACCCGCTACGAGATGTCCCTGGTGCCGTTCAACCGCGTCAACGTCACCGCTGACTTTCTCAGCAATCGCCACGACCTGCGGTCCGGGGAGGTGGTCGGACTCAATCTGGAGCTCAGCGACTTCGACAATCATTCTGAGCTGTACGACGCAAAGTGGTCTCTTTCGGGCGGCTTCAACGCCTTCCGGCTGTCCGAACGCTTCACCGATCTACGGCTTGAACCGCCGGCCACGGCTACGGCGGTTCAGGATGTGTCCTGGGGGCGCATCAAGGCTTTCTTCCGCCCCTAGTTTCATATATATTTAAACATCTCCATCAAACCAGAAACCGCACGAATGTCACGAGTCCCCGCCAACAGATCCTATTGCCGTCACCTGCTTCTGGCCGCCCTCTGCCTGTGGGGGGTTTCGTCGCTGGGCTGTGGTTACTATCATTACGCCGGGCCGCTGCAGCCGGCGACCCGGCAACCCGACCGTGTGACGGTCATCGGCGACAACGCGGTGAGCTTCACCCAGGGGCAACTGCAGGTGGAGTTGCGGCCTCTCACCGACGCAGAACTGAACCGCCAATTCGCGACGCATTCAGGCGATGGTCCGTCGTCGACGAATCCGTACACGTTCGGCGACACGCGATTCTGGGAAGGGGAGAAGGAGCGGCATCGGTTTACGATCTTCCGCATCCGGGTCACCAACGATGGCTACCCGAAGGTGAAGATCGATCCGTCCCGTATGGTGCTGAAAGCGGGTGGCGCCGAGTACTGGAGCCTGAATCTCCAACAACTCGACACCTACTACAGGGCCTACGCCATCGGCTTTCGTGGAAACGAGTATGCGCGTTACCAGGAACGCCTCGACATCATGCGGCGGACGCTGTTCAAGAACGAGGAGATCTTCGACGGACAACAGGTCGAAGGGTACGTCGTGTTCCCGACGCTCCATCACTTGGTGAGCGACGTCAAACTGGTGATCCACGACGCGGTACTGCGGTTCGATTACCGGAACGAGCCTGTTGAGACGGTGCAGATTCAGTGCCACTTCGAACGCGAAGTGGGCAAGATCTACAGAGACGGCCGCCTGGACCTCGACAAGGCCGGCTGATTCGACCGCAGGCCTGCGGGCCGGGTCCTGCTCCCTCCGGGGGGCACGAAACGACTAGGAGAAGGAGTCACATCATGGGCAAGCGCCTTTCGCTCACCCTCGCCGTGATCGCAATCGCCGGTCTGACCACGGCGGCCGAAGCGGTGGTCAACATCCAGAGTCTGGGCGGCAGTGCTCGCTCGGCGGCTCTGGGCAATGCCTTCGTGGCGATCGCCGACGACGGCGACGCGGTGTTCGCCAACCCCGCGGGTCTGGCGACGGTGGACGGCCGCCGG
>JAYZCA010000044.1:0-4508 GCA_036339235.1 Candidatus Latescibacterota bacterium
GAGCCAGATCGAGTTGCACACGAAGTACTCCCCCGGTTCGACGGCCTCCCCCCAGTCGGCATGTAAGCCCTGCAATCCCGACCCCGGCAACGCCGCACGCCCGTTCAACGACGACAGCCTGATCGAATTGCCGAGGACGTGGCAGATGCAGGCCAGGACCTTGGGGTGCGTGAAGCAGACCTCGAAGACCTCACCCTTGTTGGCAAGATCGGACAGGCGGTTGGTGCCCTCCTCCTGGTGTACCTCGGTCCCGGCAGCCTCCCTCTCCTCTTCCACGAGGGCATCGAAGCGCGCCCGCAGGGCCTCCACCTGCGCATCGCTCAGGATTCCCGGCAGCGGCAGATAACCCCGTTCGTCGAGGCAGGTTTTCTCCTCGTCGGACAACAGGTCCGGCGTCGCGCCGAGCTGCGCCAGCGCCTCTTCACATGTCACTCTATCTCTCCCGTGTTTGGCGCTTTGACCTGCCCCCAGGGCCTGCCAGCCGCGTCGGTGCCGATATCGCTCCCCTGCGACTCGATGGGTCCGATGTAGGCGCCTCCGCCACGGTGCGCCAGCGACGGGTCGCCAGTCACCCGGGGCCCGGCCATCCCCACGGCCGCGCACTTCCAGATATCGATCGAAGCCCTCCTCCGACTCGGCGTCGTCGCTGAAGAACACGGTACCCGGCGTCTGCAGCCAGGCCAGCGCCTCAATGTCGGTTCGCGTCTGCTGCGTTACCACCACCGGAAACGTCTGCGCCTCGACACCGCTCCGGCCATGGCCACGATCGCGACCATGTGCTTCAACCTCATAGTCTTTCCCTGGAGTGTGAAGTGTTGTTTCCTAGAGCGATAAGGATAACCGATGACGGTAGCCGGAACCATGCTCACAGATCTGCGCGGCGCTTCGAATAAATAATTTGTGCAGCCTCGACCTTCCCCTGGCGCCTGGATGGACACGACGGCTACGGGCTGGAGTTCGCGCTGGCAGGTGAGGCCGACCCACCGGTAGCTGGTTTTCAACGTGATGATTGTGCAACCATCCCACGAAAGCTCGGGGATTCTACCGAGTCTACTTATGGGGTGCTCACTATCCGTGGATCTGTCCGACGATGTCGAGGCCGACCCGGTCGCTCCACGCCGCCATCAGCTGCGCGAAGACGGGCCCGGGGCGACCGTCAGCGATGACGACACCGTTGATCTTCGTCACCGGCGCCAGGCAGTAAGGTGTGGTCGCCAGGTACGCCTCGTCCGCGTTGATGACGTCGTAGACCTGAAAGTTGCGCTCCTCGAAACCGATCCCCAGCTCGTCGCAGAGTTCGGCCACCGTCAGCAGACTGATGCCCCGCAGGATCTGGTCGGGGGCGGGACTGATGACGACCCCGTCGCTGACGATCAGGAAGTTAGATCCCGCCGTCTCAGTGACGTTGCCCTGCAGATCGAGACAGAGCGACACGGCCCGCGGGTCCACCTGGTGCGTCTCGCCGTCGGCGAGCCACCAGTGCATGCGGCTGCGGCATTTGATCTTGGGGTCGACGCACACCGCCGGCACCTGGCGCACCGCCGGGGTCACCACGTGAGCGCCCTCGTCGAAGAAATGCCGCCACATGTAGAAGGGCAGCGGGAAGGTGTGAATACAGAATGTCGGCGTCATGTCGGCGCCCCCGCCGCTGCCGGCGTACACGGACAGCTCCCCTGGGGAGATGAACAGCACGACAGCCTGCTCGGCGTCCACTTCGAGCAACCCACCATTGTTGCTCAGCAGGTCGCGGCAGACGCGCTCCGTCTCCTGCTTGCTGATGGGCGGCTCGATCCGGGCGTAACGGCAGGATCGGTAGAAGCGGTCTATGTGATCGCCGAGCCGGAAGGGTTCACCGGCGAAGGTGCGCGCCAGGTCGGTGACCGTGGCGCCGAGTACGACAGCGGCGTCGAAGATGGCCACATGCGCCTGCGAAGCGGGTACTGTGGCGCCCTTGATGTAGACGAGGGGTTCGGTCATGGAGGGCTCCTGTCAGTCGTCTGAATCCGTTTCCTGATCGGTGACCAGGATCAGCCGCAGACCATCGAGCCGCACGCGAGGCGTGTGCAGTCCGGCCTCCAGTCGATCCAGTTCCGTCCTCGCCACCTCCAGCTCGGCGGCGCCCACGGCGGGATTGGTCGCCACCAGGGCCTGCAGTCCGGCCACGGCAGGCTCCAGCTCTCGACGCATCTGCCGCAGCGCCCGGGCGGCGATTGCGCGAGAGTGAGCGGAACGCAGCGAGCGGCGTCAAGGGCGCGGCCGCAGCCCAAATGGGATGCTCGGACACGCTCCTACCTCACCAGGGCGAGTCTCCGGGTGCTCCACTCGCCGCCACTGAGCAGGCGCAGGAAGTACATCCCGCTGGCGTGCTGCCCCGTGTTCCAATGGACCCGGTGTTCCCCCGCCGACCGTTGCGCCGCCAGCAGGACCTCGATCCGCTGACCGGCCACGTTGTAAAGCTCCAGTCGGACATGACCTTCTGTCGCCAGTTCAAAGGAAATGGTGACCTGCCCGTTGGTGGGATTCGGGAACGGCAGGTGCAGACCGACATCATCGGACGAACTCCGTTCTTCTTGCCCGATCACCGTCGCTCGTCGTAGTAATTCTTCGATCCAGCCTGCCACCAACGCCGCTGCCTGGGTGTCGACGAGGGCGCTGGCCAGTGGTGGCATGCGCCGGGTGCCCGTATCGAGGATCCGGTGATAGAGAATCGAGCCCGCCGGATCGCCGGGCGTCAGCAGCCGCGCTCGAGGCACGTCGAAATCACCCAGGTCCGGGGGCCGCAGGAGTCCCGTGTCAGCCAGGTTTGTGCCGTAACGCAGGTCCAGCGCCGCCCGCGTAAAGTGATCGGGGCGGTGGCAGTGGGCGCAGTTGGCGTCGAGGTAGGCGCGGGCTCGCCTGGTTCGAGACACGCCGCGATCGTCCGACGGCGGCAGACGGGCCGACGCGGCAACCTCGGGAACTCTACCGATGAGCACCCCCGCCTGGCGCCAGGCCTGGATCTGACCGTTGCGGTTCAGCTGCCCGGTGCGGATACCGAGGACATATCCGGCCGCCCGTGTGTGGCACTGGCCGCACTCCTGGCGGGACGGAAAGTAGTGCGTGTGTTGTGCCTCACCCGCAGGTGTGTCCACGGTGTAGGTTTGACTGAGAGATCCATCGATGAGGATCGCTTCCGTCTCCTCTTCGTTCCAGCGATACGTGTAGCCGTCCCAGCCCTGTCCGTCATCACGTCGAATCAGCAGGCGCGTCTCAACGATTCGGTCCTCACCGGGTAGATAGAAGCTCTTGATGAGCTGGCTGCCCCGCGGCATCGACCAGGCGTCGGACTCGCGATAGACGATCCCGCTTCTGGGTGGCAGGTTCAGGTATCTCTGTTTGCCGGCCCCATCCGACCACAGGGGTACGTTTACCTCGTACGGCAGCACGCCGGGCGACGGCTCCTGCGTGGGCAGATCGGCGAAAATGCCCGTTTCCGACAGACGCTCCGGTGGGGACACCGTCGGTGGTGACCGTTCCAGGCGCTGCACCTCGCCGGCGATGGTGAGCACGTAGATCTCTCCCAGCGCATCGCGACCGAAGCTGGTGATCTGCGCAGGCGCCAGGGCGAGCAGATCGACGCGCACGCCGGTACCATCACCGTCCTGTTCACGCCTCAGACCCCACACCTTACGCGAACCGAAGTCGCCGAACAGGTATACACCCTGCAGAGCGGGCTGCCGATGGCCTCGGTACACATAGCCGCCGTTGATGGCCGCACCTTCGGTGTGGTCGTACTCGAACACCGGCGGCGTCAACTCCCCGTCGTCGCAGCCCGCCGCGTCGCGGCACAGGGTCCCTTCCATGCGATTCCAACCGTAGTTCCTGCCCTTCTCGATCACGTTTACCTCTTCGCGCTCGGCCTCCCCCACGTCACCGGCCCACAGCTCGCCCGTGTGCGGATCGAAGCTGAAACGCCACGGGTTGCGCAGCCCCCAGGCCCAGATCTCCTCCCGCCAGCCTTGCACATTGCCGACGAAGGGATTGTCGGGCGGAATTCCGTAAGGGTCGCCCGCGTCGACGTCGAGCCGCAGGATCGTGCCCAGCAACGTGGCGCGATTCTGGCCGTTGCCAAATCGGTCATCGGGGCCGATGCCGTCGCCAAACCCGACATACAGGTACCCGCCGGGACCGAACTCGAGCTGTCCACCGTTGTGCATATCCGAGGGCTGTCGCAAGTCGAGCAGGACGCGTTCGCTCTCCCGGATTGCGCTGTCGGGATCGGAGGAAACAAGGAACTCTGACAGAAAGGAACGGAAGCTGGCGCCACTGTAGTGAACGAAGAAGCGGCCGTTGGTCTCGTACTCAGGGTGGAAGGCCAACCCCAACAGACCGGTCTCCGGGCGGAAGGCCCGCACCACGTCCCGCAGATCCAGGAACGTGGACACTGTGACTCTTTCGGCACCGGGGTCGAGAACTCTGATAGTGCCGGGTTTCTCCACGATGAACATCCGCTGCGTACCGTCGCCGGC
>JAYZCA010000045.1:0-7808 GCA_036339235.1 Candidatus Latescibacterota bacterium
GTGCTCGTACGCCCGGGGCATCACCTGGCGCCCGCGCGGCGTCCGTTTGAGGAAGCCCTGTTGAATCAGGTAAGGCTCGTACACCTCGGTGATCGTGTCTTCCTCCTCGCCGATGACGGCGGCCAGGTTGTTAACCCCCACGGGCCCGCCGCCGAATTTGTCGATGATCGTCGTCAGCAGTCGAATGTCGGTCTCATCGAGTCCCAGTTCGTCGACCTTGAGGATCTCCAGGGCCGCCGCGGCCACCTCTTGATTGACGATGCCGTCCCGTTCGACCTGGGCGTAGTCGCGTACCCGGCGCAGCCAGCGCTTGGCGAGGCGTGCCGTGCCGCGAGAACGGCCGGCGATCTCCTCGGCGCCATCCGCCTGAACTTCGAAACCGCCCAGACGTGCGTCGCGCTTGATGATCTCGGCCAGTTCGTCGACGCTGTAAAAATCGAGGGTTGCCGTGATGTGAAAACGCGACCGCATCGGCGACGTGAGCAGACCCTGGCGCGTCGTCGCGCCCACCAGGGTGAAGCGCTCCAGGTCGATGGTCACCGAGCGTGCCGTCGGCCCCGAGTCGATGAGAATGTCGATGCGGTAGTCCTCCATCGCCGAATAGAGGTACTCCTCCACGGCGCGATTGATCCGGTGGATTTCGTCGATGAAGAGCACGTCGCGAGGACCGAGGGCGGTGAGGATGCCTGCCAGATCGACGGGCTTATCGAGCAGTGGGCCCGATGTGGCGTGCAGCTCAACCTCCATCTCGTTGGCGATGACGTGGGCCAGTGTGGTCTTGCCAAGCCCCGGGGGACCGGACAGCAGCACGTGATCCAGGGACTCGGCGCGCGCTCTTGCTGCCGTGATGCCGATGCGCAACTGTTCCTTCACCTTCACCTGGCCGAGCATCTCGTCGAGACGTCGCGGCCGCAGCGTCCTGTCGGCGGCGTCCTCGTCACCCTCGAATTCAGGGTTTACCTGTCGCAGATCCACGTGCCTACCGCTCCCGCAGGGCGCCCTTGATCAGATCCTGCACTGTCGGGGCTCCTGCCTCCTGTTTCTTGCGTGCCGCTGCCACAGCCTTGCGCGCTGCGGATGTGGCGAACCCGAGCTTCTCGAGGGCCATCGCCGCTTCTTCGCCGAGCGGATCCTCAGGAGACTGCTGTGGCTCCTCCTCGGCATCATCGGTACCTGCCAGGGGCAGCCGGATCCTGTCTCTCAGTTCGATGACGACTCGCTGTGCGGTCTTCGTGCCCACCCCGCGGACTTTGGTGAGCTCGGTGACCCGCTCATGGTGGATGGCCCTTTGCAGGTCGGCGACGGACATTCCCGACAGGATCGTCTGCGCCGAATTCGGGCCGATTCCGGAGACCCCGATCAGCAGCTCGAACATCTCACGCTCGGCGGGATGGGAAAAGCCGAACAGCTGCAGGCGATCTTCACGCACGTAGGTGTATGTGTGCAGGCTGACGGGTGTACCCTCTGCAGGCAGGTTGTCGAAGGTATTGAGCGAGATATTCAGGCCGTAACCGACGCCGCCGATGTCGACGACCGCCTGCGTGGGGGACTTCTCCATGAGAGTACCGCGAAGGTGGTGAATCAAGGGATCGGTCGCATCAGCGGTGGACGACTCGGCGCAGCAGTGCCTCGACCTCCGGGCGGCGGCGACTCCCCCCGGCTGAGGCTTTCGTGGCGGCACCGCGATGGAGGTGACAGATGGCGACGGCGAGAGCATCCGAGGCGTCGAGCGGTCGCGGCAACTCGGCCATCTTCAACAGACGCCCCACCATGCCCTGGACAGCCTCCTTCGTGGCCTGGCCGTTGCCGGCGACGGCCTTCTTGACCTGCGCCGGCGTGTAGAGGACGGTGTCGAACCCGGCCTGCACGAGGGCCAGCCGCAACACGCCCCGGGCCTCGCCCAGCTTGGCCGCCGCATCCGGATCGCGGCCATAGAAGCTGCTCTCGAGCGCGACGGCATCGGGCCGCTGTGTGTCGAGCAGAGCGACGAGGCCGTCGTACATGGTCTGCAGCCGCGCGGCGAAGGGCACGCCGGGGCGGGAACGGAAACAGCCACAGTCTTGATACAGGAGTTTGCGGCCCTGCTTGCGAACGAGGCCGTATCCGGTGCAGGAGCTGCTCGGGTCGAGTCCGAGAACGAGCAAGATTTTGTGGCGACAGCCGGTCAGGCGAGCAGCTTGGCCAGCTCCTCCTCCTGCGCGTCGAAATTGGAGAACACCTTCTGCACGTCGTCCAGATCCTCGAGCGCCTCGAGCAGCCGAAGGATCTTCTCGATGTCGTCCCCCGCCACCTCCAGCAGGTTCTGCGGAATCCAGGCCAGCGACGCCTGACGGTAAGTCATATCCGCCTCGTCCAGCGCGCGCTTGACCGATTCGAAGCTTTCGACTGGACACAGCACTTCGTAGATGCTGTCGGCCTTCTGGATGTCCTCAGCGCCCGCGTCCATGACGGCAAGCATGACATCCTCCTCGCTGACATCGGCGCCGTCCACCTCGATCAGCCCCTTCTGCGCGAACATCCACGAGACGGCGCCTTTCTCACCGAGATTTCCATTGTGCTTGGTGAAGGCGTGCCTGACCTCGGACACGGCTCGGTTCTTGTTGTCCGCCAGCGTCTCCACGATGACGGCGACACCCGCGGGGCCGTAGCCTTCGTAAACGGAGGACTCGTACACGGCGCCGGGCTCGTCGCCCGTGCCCCGTCGGACGGCACGTTGAATCGTGTCCAACGGCATGTTGCTGCCGCGGGCATTGTGCACCGCAGTGCGCAGCCTGGGATTGGCGTCCTCATCGCCGCCGCCCTCTCTGGCAGCCACGGTCAGCTCTCGGATCAGTTTGGTAAAAAGTTTGGCGCGGGCGGCGTCGGCGGCGCCCTTCTTCCTCTTGATAGTACTCCACTTGGAGTGACCGGACATGGTGCTCTCAACCTGATACGTGGATCTTTTTGGATGTGGCGAGAATCTACGGACTAGGTGCAACCGTGGCAACCGAGTCGTTAGCTAACCTGAACGGAGACAACAACTAAGGCAATGGAAAGGGGAGGCGGGCCAATGGCCGCCCGGGCACACCTTCTGCCGTTCCCCGCCTCAGGCGGCCTGTGCCTGCTCGCTGGCGGCCTGTTCGGCGATGCGGGCCTGCAGATCGTGAGGAACCTCGTCGTAGCGCTCCAGTCTCTGCGTATGCATGCCCTTCCCCTGTGACATCGAACGCAAGCGTGTTGCATAGCGGTCCATCTCTGCCAGCGGCACCTCCGCCTCAATCACCTGGAAATGTCCGTCCGCACTGGTCCCGCTGATACGTCCACGACGTGACGTCAGATCCCCCATCACCTCGCCGAGAAACTCTTCGGGCACGGTGATGATGACATGGTAGATCGGTTCGAGCAGCGCCGGTTTCGCCTTGATGAAAGCGTCGCGGAATGCGTGAGATGCCGCGATCTTGAAGGAGACCTCGTCGGAGTCAACGGCATGGTGCTTGCCATCGTAGACTACGACGGCCACGTCGACGACATGCGAGCCTGAAATGGGACCCTGGTCGAGGGATTCCTGCAGGCCCTTTTCGACGGCGGGAATGAAGTTGGTCGGAATGCTGCCGCCCACGACCTCGTTGCGAAATTCGAAGCCTGCCCCACGCTCGCGGGGCTCGACGCGCAAGGCCACCTCGCCGAATTGGCCGCGACCGCCGGACTGTTTCTTGTGGCGGTACTGGCTTTCGGCTCGACCCCGGATCGTCTCTCGGTAGGGAATGCGGGGGGGCGCTGTGTCGACCTCGACGTTGTACCGATCGCGCAGTCGTTTGAAGATCGTTTCGAGATGCAGATCCCCCTGGGCGGCCAGCACCGATTGACGGATCTCTCCATCGAACCTGAAGCTGAAGCTCGGATCCTCCTCGCGCAGTTGCTGAAGTCCCGAGACCATGCGCTCCTCACCACCTTTCTCGCTGGCCGTCACGGCCACCCGGATCAGAGGATCGGGAAAGGTGACTTCCGGTAGCTGGAGGCTGGCACCCTTGGCGCTCAACGTGTTGCCCGTGTGCGTGTCTTTCAGTTTCACCAGAGCGACGATGTCTCCGGCGCTGGCGCTCTGCACCTCCTGACGCTCATGGCCGTTGAGTTCGAAGATCTGCCCGATACGCTCCGTCTTGCGCCGCGTGACGTTGGTGATTTCGTCACCGTGGTTCAGGGTACCGGCGTAGAGCCGAACGTAGCTGAGTTCGCCCACATGCTGCTCACCGACCGTCTTGAACACGAAGCCGGTTAGCGGCGCATCAGCGGCGGCGACGAGGGTGTGCTCGTTGCCATCGGCGTCGGTCAGGTTGAGACCGGGGCTTTCTGCGGGCGAGGCAAAATAATCAGCCACCGCCCGCAACAGCCGGTCGGCGGCGACGTTGTTGTAGGCGTCACCGAACAGGACGGGAAAGAACTGACCGGCAAGGACGGCCTTGCGCAGACCTTCCTTCAGCGCCTCGACTCCGAGGCCACCATCGCCGAAGTACGTTTCCATCAGTTCTTCGTCGGTCTCGGCGACCGCCTCGACAAGATGTTCATGTAATGTCGAGACTTCGTCCTGCAGATCTGCGGGGATCTCACTCTCTTCGGCCTTGCCATCGACATAGGTAATCAACTTCATATCGATGAGGTCGACTACCTGATGGAACCCTTCGCCCGGGTTCAGCGGATGTTGGAAAGCGACAGCCTCGCGGCCGAAGCGTTCCTGGATCTGCGTCAATATGTCGGGGCCATCGGAGTCGGCACGATCCATCTTGTTCACAAAGACCATACGTGGCAGGTTAAAGTCGCGTGCGTAGCGCCATACCCGCTCCGTGCCCACATCAATGCCGGCAGCCGCGTCGATGACGACGACACTGCCGTCGGCAACACGCAGAGCCGACAACGTCTCGGGAATGAAGTCGGCATAGCCGGGCGTATCCATCAGATCGAAGTGGAACTTGTTCCACTCGCCGGTGAGAAGGGCCGTCTTCACCGACATCTTGCGTTCCACTTCCTCGGTGTCGTAATCGGAAACCGTCGTTCCGTCCTCGACCCGCCCGAGCCTCGTCAGTTGTCCCGTGTTGAAGATGAGCGCCTCGGCCAGTGCGGTCTTCCCGGCCCCGTTGTGGCCGGTGAGGGCGAGGTTTCGAACCTGCTCGATCGTATGCGACATAACCACACCCCTGGGGAAAGGACTGCGAAAAAGGGAACCGCCCGAAACCTCTGCAGGCCAAAGACCGGGTGGATGATTGGCCCTGCTGTGAGCGGGAGTTCAGGGGCGGAAAACTATGCCTGATTTTGGCTGGATGTCAAGCACGCGCGCCAATGGCGACAGGCCATTCTCTCACCCACCGTAACCGATTGCACTTCAAGAGGTTGGACACCCCATGCGGACCGCCTTCGCGACCTTTCTGATGCTCAACGACAACTACCTGCCGGGATGTCTGGTGCTTGCCGGCGGCCTGCGGCGCCAAGGCGTTGGCGTGCCGCTGTTCGTCCTCGTCACCGACGACGTGTCGCCGCAGGCGCGTGACGCGCTGCGGGAACTCTATGATCATGTGGTCGAAGTGGAGCGCATCTACGTGCCACACGCCCGTCGACAGCAGCGTCAGGATCGACCCTACTACTTCACGCGCATCCAGATATTGCGGCTGGGGCGCGATGGTGATCTTGGCTTCGACCTGGACCGTGTTGTCGTCATCGACGCCGACGTTCTGCCCCTCAGTGACTACGCCGCCCTGCTGGAACTCGAGGCGCCAGCCGGTGTGCTCAACGAGGACAGATCACACTTGGCGGAAACGGACGAGAACGGCCAATATGTCATTCCGCCCGAAGCGTCACGGGGAAGCTGGATCTGGCACCGCATATACGCGGACTGTCTGCACGGCCAGCTCGTGCCACGCCATATTTCGGACAGGCCGGCGCAGGACCCGACGAACATGGGCTTTAACGGATCCCTGTTCGTCATGCAGCCCTCGATGGCGGAATACCAAGCCATCCTGCGGGATCTCGAACGACCGGAGATACGGCGTCTCGTGGGCGACCTGTTCGATTGGCCGGACATGCAATACCTGACCATCCGCTGGTCGGGCCGTTGGCGGAACATCGATGTTCGATACAGCGCGCTCAACGGGTACCCCAGTCTCGAAGTGCTCTACGGAACACACTTCGCCGGCTTCAAGCCCTGGTATTTCCAACGACGCAAGGCCATGGAGCGCTACGCCCGTTATCCGGACTTCCAGCTGTGGTTTGAACGTTATGAAGAACTGGTGGCTGCGTACCCTGGGCTACTGCGGATGGGTAAGCTGAAGCGATTGCTCGAAGCCGTCAGGAAAGTGCGCGCCGCAGGCGAAAAAAGGTGAATCTGGCGGGGGGTACATAGACGAAGGGGCCCGTCACGGATGACAAGTCCCTTCGTAAAATAATTCCGGCGACGTCCTACTCTCCCACCGGGTCTCCCCAGCAGTACCATCGGCGCAGGAGGGCTTAACTGCTCTGTTCGGAATGGGAAGAGGTGTTTCCCCTCCGCTAAAGCCACCGGAAAATCTGATATTCAGATGTTTCCAACGCGTTGGTCGAGGAGGAGTGTCGGCCTCCTGAACCCGCGATCTAACTTGCGCATGGAGTTTGCGAAGCAAACCCCCCCAAAAATCGCGCACCATATCGCGCACCATAAGAGTCGCGAAGCGACTCACAAAAACTGCGAAGCAGTTCGAATACGGATTCACACGCGAGTCAACCGCCCGCGTAGATGACTGTGTCACATACAGGAGAGAAAAAAGGGTAAGCCTCACGGCCAATTAGTATCGCTCGGCTGCACGCGTTGCCGCGCTTCGACCTGCGACCTATCAACCTCGTAGTCTTCGAGGGGCCTTCAGGTGGGTTAACCCCACGGGAAATCTAGTCTTGGAGGGGGCTTGACGCTTAGATGCTTTCAGCGTTTATCCCGTCCGAACGTAGCTACCCAGCGATGCTCCTGGCGGAACAACTGGTAGACCAGAGGTCCGTCCATCCCGGTCCTCTCGTACTAGGGACAGCTCTCCTCAAATTTCCTACGCCCACGGCGGATAGGGACCGAACTGTCTCACGACGTTCTGAACCCAGCTCGCGTAACGCTTTAAATGACGAACAGCCATACCCTTGGGACCTTCTCCAGCCCCAGGATGCGTTGAGCCGACATCGAGGTGCCAAACCGCGCCGTCGCTATGGACGCTTGGGCGCGATAAGCCTGTTATCCCCGGAGTACCTTTTATCCGTTGAGCTTCGGCGCTTCCACGCGCTACCGTCGGATCACTAAGCCCTGCTTTCGCACCTGCTCGACTTGTAGGTCTCGCAGTCAAGCTCCCTGTATGCCTTTACACTCTACGCGCGATTAC
Organism: Candidatus Latescibacterota bacterium; assembly: GCA_036339235.1. GTDB lineage: Bacteria > Latescibacterota > UBA2968 > UBA8231 > UBA8231 > UBA8231. The sequence continues at coordinate 7,365 of JAYZCA010000045.1, forward strand.
CGACCGCGCTGAGGGAACCATTGGGCGCCTCCGTTACATTTTAGGAGGCGACCGCCCCAGTCAAACTACCCACCTGGCAATGTCCTCAATCCCGATAAGGGATCCAAGTTAGAGCTCTGACAAGGTAAGGGTGGTATTTCAAGGTCGGCTCCACCAAGACTGGCGCCCTGGTTTCATTGCCTCCCACCTATCCTACACATACAATGCCAAAGTCCAATACCAAGCTATAGTAAAGGTTCACGGGGTCTTTCTGTCCTGCCGCGGGTATCCAGCATCTTCACTGGAACTACAATTTCACCGAGTCCCTCGTTGAGACAGCGGCCAAGTCGTTACACGATTCGTGCAGGTCGGTTTTTAGCCGACGAGGAATTTCGCTACCTTAGGACCGTTATAGTTACGGCCGCCGTTTACGGGAGCTTCGATTCAGAGCTTCGCCCGAAGGCT
>JAYZCA010000046.1:0-6683 GCA_036339235.1 Candidatus Latescibacterota bacterium
CTGACTCACGGGGCGCCTCTGCGTCTTCGGACTCGTCGGTACATAAGGACAGGATTGCACATTGCAGACTGACAGTTCCATCCATTTTTCAGACCTCGACCTCATCCAGCCCATCCAGCGGGCGGTGCAGGAGGAGGGCTATTCGACGCCCACGCCGGTACAGGCCGCCGCCATTCCCCTGGTGCTGGAGGGCAGCGACCTGATCGCCACCGCCAAGACCGGTACCGGCAAAACAGCGGCTTTCGCCATGCCCATGCTGCAGATGCTGCACGAGGGCGGCGCGCCGGGTGACGCGTTGCGCGGCCTCATCCTCACCCCTACCCGTGAACTGGCCCTGCAGATCCACGAAAACCTGCGCACCTATGGCCGCCACCTGAAGCTGACGCACGCCGTCATCGTCGGCGGCGTCTCCGCCGGCCCGCAGATCCAGGCCCTGCACCGCCACCCGGATATCCTCGTAGCCACCCCCGGTCGGCTGCTCGACCTGATGGGCCAGGGGAAAGTGCGCTTGCGCGATATCGAGATCGCCGTCCTCGATGAGGCCGACCGCATGCTCGACATGGGCTTCATCCGCGACGTGCGCCGGATCGTCGATGCCCTGCCTCGCCAACGGCAGACCCTCCTGTTTTCGGCGACCATGTCGAACCAGATCGCCGAACTGGCCGGCGAGATGCTGCACAAGCCGGCCCGCGTCCAGGTCACGCCGCCGGCGACGGTTGCCGACAACATCACGCAGAAGGTCATGTTCGTCGATCAGTCGGACAAGCGCGACCTGCTGGCTCGCCTGCTCAAGGACGACGACAGCATCGGCAGCGCCCTCGTGTTCACCCGCACCCGTCACCGCGCCAGCCGCGTCGCCCGACAGCTGTCGCAGGCGGGCATCTCCGCCGACGCCATCCACTCCGACAAGAGCCAGGGCGCGCGCCAGAAGGCCCTCAACGCTTTCGATCGCGGCAAGGTTCGTGTCCTGGTGGCCACCGACATCGTCGCCCGCGGCATCGACGTGGACGGCATCACCCACGTGATCAACTTCGAGATCCCCAACGAGGCCGAGAGCTACGTACACCGCATCGGCCGTACGGCACGCGCCGGCGCCGCCGGCATCGCGCTGTCCTTCTGCAACCTCGAGGAAGTCGCCTACCTCGCCGACATCGAAAAGCTCACCGGCATTCGCCTGGAAGAAGTCCACGATCACCCCCATCGCAGCCACACCATCGCCTCCCGGCGAGACAGCGGCGTCCCGGCGCCGGCGAAGAAGTCGCGTGGCTCCAAGGGTGTTGGAGGCACAGGCGGCGGATCGGCGCGCGGACCGCGTCGGCCCTCGGGTTCAGGTCGCCCCAAAAGCAACGGCAATGGTGGGGGGTCGCGTCGTAAACCACGCAGTGATGACAACGGTTCACGAAGCCAGTCCTCCGCCGCACCGGTGGCCCACTTCGGTCGCCGCCCGCGAGCTGCCTGAAGCCTTAGCCGTTCGTTACAGGAGCTTGCCGTACCGCCGGCGACCAGTCCTTCCACATGTCGTCGGCGGGCGGCTCCTCCTGCGTCCGCTCCAGGTCCTTCTTGCGAAAGTCGTAGAGCACTGCCTGGCGGATGCGGCGCGTGCGGTTGTGCGCCGCCATGTGGCCCAGACGGTGATGCCAGAACACGACATCCCCCGCCCGCCCATGACAGTCGATGGAGGTCGCCCGGCTGAGGCGCTCGCGGTCCGGTTCGTAACGGGGGGTCGGTTCCATGCGGTAGGCGGATTCGAAATCAGGGTAGAACGTGCGATGGCTGCCGGCCCAGACGCGGAAGCCTCCCCCCTCCGGTTCGACGTCATCGATGTACCCCACCACGCCCAGGTGAAAGGGGTGGGCGTCGACGTGGCAGTTGTCGGGCCTGCCCTCGTGATCACCGTACGGCAGCGTGCAGTAGATGCCACGCACATTCTCAGGCTCCACCACCTCCCCCTCGCCCAGCAGTTGCTGCGCCATCGCCCACACGGCGGGGTTCTTCGGCAGCAGGTCGACCATCCACGGCAGGTTGCCGAGGCTTCGGTACTGCCAGCGGAACCCCTTGCGGTAGTTGCCGCGCGCCTCGTCTTCCTCCTCCGGCCGGATGGGCCCCGCCCAGCTCGACGGGTCATCGCGCCGCAGGGAGGGGGGCGCCGCGTCCCACAAGCGCGCCCGTGCCCGCGCCAGCAGGCCCGGGTCGAGGACACGGCGTACGATGAGAACACCGTCGGTCTTGAAGCGGGCGATCTGTTCGTCGCTCAGCCTTCGTGACGTCAATCGTCCTCTTCTTCGCCCTTCAATTGCAGGATGGCACTGCGCAGGTCGCGCAGGTCCGGGTCGATGAAGTGCAGGTGCAGGATGGTGGTGCCCTCGTCCGACTTCTCGATGCTGACGACGCCGGCCCGCGTCTCCCCGAGCACGATCCTGGGGTCACCCGACCAGAACTGCACCTGGTCGCCGCGCCCCACATCCATCTCGATATCGATGGCGGCGCCCCCCTCGCTGATGTCGAGCAGTCGCCCGGAAACCGAATCGAGGTTGGCGAACAGGCCCTCGCCCTCTGCCTCATCCTCGTCGTCCACCAACGCCGCCGTCTCCTGGTTTGTCAGTCCCTGCTTTGACACCCACACGGCGATATTGGCATCGACGCGGACCCATTCGCGTTGGTGCACATCACTGGCGCGGAGCGCCTCGAGGCGCTGCTTGATGCGACCCAGCACCTTGATCTCACGCCCCCGCTGGACGATCCCTTTCTCCAGGTCGCCCATCAGGAACTCCCGTCCCTGGCCGCTGTTGAGCAGATTCAGTGGTGATTTCGGCGCCAGTCGCCGCGCGATGCGTTCCACCATGCGCGCCTCGTTCTGGCGGAAGCCGAGGTGCTGGGCACGATCCAGGAACGCCTGTGACTTGCTCCCCTGGACCGCCGACCGCTTCCGTTTCTGCGCCCGTTCCGTCCGCGCCTTTGTGATGAACTTGAGGGCGATGACACCGACGATGCCCAGCCCCACCAGCAACAGGATCCATTGCATCTGCCCGGTGAAGACCAGGTCGCTGTCGGTTTTCAGATATCCCTGGGCGAGGACCGCCGGCAGGGTGGCGAGCATGACGGCTGTGTGCATTGCGTCCTGCTTTCTAAAGGGCTAGGGCCCGTTTCACATCTAACATACGAAAGAACCCGGGCCTGCCTCGTGCGGGCGTCGCCCGAAACTTCAATGCTGCGCGTCCCTCCACTTCCTCTCACCCGCCGTCACCGTCGCGTCGAGCCGATTTCCGGGCGGCGGCAGCGGACAGGTGGCGAACGGTGTGAAGGCGCATGGTGGGTTGTAGGCGCGGTTGAAGTCGAGGACGGTGTGACCCTCTGCGTCCGGCGCGTCCGCCCACAGGAAGCGGCCGGCGCCGGCGTCAGGCGACCGACGCGGCGCGGCGGTGAGGAAGTGGATGTCGTGCCGGCGCCGAGACTGAACTGGCCGTCGGACAACGGGAACAACCCGGCCAAGGCCAGCCAGCCTGAGTTGTCGCTCAAGGATTCGTTGCGCCTGGCCTGCCAGGCCCGCGTCTCTTCGACAGGGGTAAGCGTCGGCTCCTGCGGCGCGGCGAGGGCCGCCATCATCACCAGCAGTGCGGCTGTCACCGTCATCCTGAACTTCATCCTCGGCCAGAGATCTCCCGATTTTATTCGTGTCAGCCCGTACCCTATACTCACCGGCCCGTCCCCGCACACTTCTCTGCATCCGGAGACACCCGCGTGTCCACGTATCGCGTCGCCATCATCGGCCTCGGCCGCATGGGGTCCACCATCGACGACGAGGGCCACAGCCCGCTGCCGTACTCCGTCGCCGCGGCCACCCGTGCCTCTCAGCGGCTCGAGCTCATCGCCGGTTGCGACATCGATGCCGGCAAGCGCGCCGCTTTCGCCGAACGGTGGGGGATCGACGCCATCTACGAGGACTTCCGGCAGATGGTGGAGCGGGAACGGCCCGACCTGGTCGCGGTATGCACCCGGGCGGCCGGCACCGACGAACGCCAAGCCCCCGATTCCTCCTACCGTGTCGATCTGCATGCCGACCTCACGGTGGCGCTGGCAGGCATGCAAGTACCGATGCTCTACGTCGAGAAGGCGATGGCCTGCTCCATGCGCCGCGCCGACGAGATCCGCGACGCGGTAAAGGCCAACGGGACCATTTTCAACTCCGGCGTGCTGCGCCGCTTCGACAATCGCTACGACATCGTCAGGGATACGGTGCTGGCGGGCCGGATCGGTGATCCGAAAGTTGTCGTCCACTACGCCGCCTCCAGCCTGTTACATGGCCACATCCACTCCATCGACACGGTGTCGTGGCTCCTCGGAGACCCCATCATCACCCACGTGCGCGGTGAACTCGAACCGAGGGACAGCGTCATCGTCGGCGCTCATATGCCCGCCGACCCGAAGGCGACCTATCAGTTGCAGTTCGCCGGCGGTGTGCAGGCCTGGTCCGTGCCGGCCTCCTATTGGGAGTTCGAGGTGATTGGCACCGAGGGTACGGTGCGGTCGCTGAACAACGGCGCCGGCGCCAGCCTGCGCCTGGCCGCTGACGGTGGCCGCGGTTGGCAGGAGGTCGAGATGCCACCCGTCGAGCCGGCGAGCACCGTCGTGTGCTGCCTGGAGGATCTGGTACATGCCCACGAGTCGGGTGAGGCATCGCGCGGTCACATCGACGTCACTCATCACGTCACCGAAGCCTGCCTTGCCGTGGCGGAGTCGCACCGCCGCGGTGGTGGCTGGATGCAACTGCCCGGCGTCGATCGCGACCTCTACATCTTTCATATTTAGGGGACCCACGACGACGGCCGTCTACAGCCCGTTGGCTAAGTCGCTCTGGTAGCGAGGGCCTGCCGCAGCCCAGATGGGCTTTGTCAACGGGCTGCCTAGTCTTCGAGCGCCCGCAATTCTTGGTAGCGCGACGGATGACGCAGCTTGCCGAAAGCGCGTTCCTTCAACTGGCGAATGCGTTCCCGGGTGAGGCCCATACGATCCCCGATCTGCTCCAGTGTCATCGGCTCAGCGCCGTCCAGTCCGAAGTAGAGCTGGATGATCTCGTGCTCGCGGATGTCGAGACCTTCCAGAACGTTTTCGAGCTGCTTCTGGCTGGAGGAACGGGTGATACAATCGTCGGGTGACTCCTGGTCGGAGTCGGCCAGACGTTTGAGCAGGGTTGTGTCCTCGTCCTCGTCAAACACCGCACGATCCAGCGACACGGCGCGGCGGCCGGACAGCACGGTGTCGCGCACTTCGGTGATCGACAGTTCGAGGGCGTCGGCGATTTCCTCGTCATGCGGCTCACCCTCGTTGGCGTTGCCCAGTTGCTGGGCGGTGCGCGCGATCTTGCGCAGGAGGTTGAGACGGTTGAGAGGAAGGCGCACGGTGCGGCTGTCTTCGGCCAGGGCCTGCTGAACGGCCTGGCGAATCCACCACACCGCATAGGAGATGAACTTGTAGCCCCGCGTTGCGTCGAACCTGTCTACCGCGGTCATCAGGCCGAGATTGCCGGCGCTGATCAGTTCGGAGAAGGACAAGCCGCGATTGCGGTACTGCTTGGCTACCGTGACAACAAACAGGAGATTGGCCTCGGCGAGCTCTTCACGAGCTCGATCGTCGCCGGCCGCAATGCGCTCGGCCAACTCGGCTTCTTTCTCCCGGGACAGCGGCTGAGAACTTGCGATCTCGTTGAAATACGTCTGCAGACTGACATCCTCGTCCGTCCAGCTTTCGTAATTCACGTATGCTTCACTCCTTGGCCGCGTGCTGTGGGGGAATCCGGCCTCCCTGTACAACGTGCAACCCTGAGATAGGGGGCTCGGGGTTAAGGGGACCGGAGAATGTAAAGCTTTAGTTCATCCTCGGCCACAAGAAAAATCGTCGCCCGCATCTGGTTATTGTTCTGCCTGCAACAGGGCCACGAAGGGTTCGTAGATGTAACGCCGGTGGCGCCGGCGGCCGGTGATCTCCGTCAGAATGCCAAGCGCCTCGAGCCGGCCGACGAGCAGGTTGGCGTTGGCAAAACTTCGTCCGCAGACCTGCGCCACCTGCGGCACCGAGATGATGGGGTGCGAGGCCAGATGTCGCAGCAAGGGGATGGCCGTGTCTCGAACCGTCGGCTCCTGGCGCAGGATCTGCTCTTCATGGTTGTCGAGTACGCCCGCCTCCTCGACCAGCAGCGCCGACCCGGCCCGCGCCGAATCTCGCAGCAGGGTGCCGAAATGCAGCACCCAGCTCTCCCAGTCCCCCTCTCGACGGACCCGCTGCAGGCGGTGGAAATGCCTCCCCAGATCGGTGGCCAGCAGGACGGACGGGCATAACAGCTGCACCCCTTCCTGGTGGATCTCGCGCAACAACCCCAGCAGGGCCAGGCGAGTGACCCGGCCGCTACCGTCGACGAAAGGATGAATGGTCTCCAGCTGGTAGGTGATGAGGGCGATCCGGGCCAGCTGCGGCAGGGCCACGTCCTCAACGGCGAAGGCCAGCAGCCGGGCCAGATGTTCCGGGATATGCTCCGGCGCTGGGGGTACGTGGTGGGCGGTGTGCGGCGTACTTCCCCGGGGACCCAGCCAGATTTCTGACTGCCGGAAGCGCCCTGGACGCTCATCGCGGCCACGGACACCGCGAAACAACTGGCTGTGAAGTTGGCGAAGGGACTTGCCGAGCACCGG
>JAYZCA010000047.1:0-2961 GCA_036339235.1 Candidatus Latescibacterota bacterium
GGCTGCGGAGACATCGCCCATCATCATGTGACGGGCTACCAGCTGGAGGGCGTCGACATCGTCGCCTTCGTCGATCCCCTGCCCGTGGCGCGCGATCAGTTCGTCGCCGAGTACGGCACGGGCAAGGGCTACGCCTCCCTGCAGGAAATGTTCGCCAAGGTCACACCGGACCTAGTCAGCGTCTGTGCCTGGCATCTGCTGCACGCGCCGCTCACAATCGAGGCCGCCGCCGGGGGTGTGCAGGGGATCACCTGCGAGAAACCGATGGCCGTGGGCATGGCCGACGCGGACCGCATGGTCGAGGCCTGCGAGGCGAGCGGCACGAAGCTGGCCATCAGCCACCAGCGGCGCTTCACCCTGGGTTGGGAGAAGGGGCGGGAGTTGATTGCGGCGGGAGTGCTCGGCGAGGTAGTGATGGTGATCGCAAAATTTGGTCATGGGCTGCTCAACTGCGGTACCCATGCCATCGACGGTGTTCGCTTTGTTCTCGGGGACCCGGCGACGGAGTGGGTGATGGGCGCCGTCGAGCGCCGCACTGACAGGTTCGAGCGGGATACGCCGATCGAGGACAGCTGTCTGGGTCTGGTGCATTTCGCCGGCGGAACGCAACTGTTTCTGCAATGCGATCTGGACATGAAGGGCGCATCGTTTCAGTTCTTCGTACGCGGCACCGAGGGCATGATGGAGGTCAGCGAAACGGCCTGCCGCACGATCGGTGCGGGCAACGCACTGTGGACGGATCACGACCTGGGTTTGCCGGCTGACGAGATCAACGTCATCGGCGGCAAGGCGAATGCGCGGCAGACGCGGGAGCTGCTCCAGTGGATCGACGGCGGTGCGGGCCATCGCTGCGCCGCAACCACGGCGCGTGACACCGTTGAGATCATGATGGCCCTGGAGGAGTCGGCGCGGCGCTACCAGGTGGTGCACATGCCGCTGGCCGAGAAGGGTTATCCCCTGGAGTTGATGATCGATGAGGGACAGCTTCCCGTGGAGGTCGAGGGCCGTTACGATATCCGCGGCTACCTGAATCGGGAAGACGTGGACGAGGCGCAGTACGCCGAGTTGCGCGCCACAGGCATGGCCCATCACCCGATCATGCGCACACTCTGGGAGCGTCAGCAGCAGACCTGAGTCAGAGTAGCAGAAACGGGTTACGAGAGGAAAAAATGAAGAAAGCGGTCATCGAGGACGAGCGGAAAGCCGCCCTCGTCGAGGCTTCGGACCCGGTGCCGCGGCAGGACTGGGTCGTCGTCGAGGTCAAGGCAGCGCCGATGTGCACCGAGTACAAGGGGTTCGTCGCCGGAACCCGTGCCCTCCACCTCGGGCACGAGGCGGCTGGCGTTGTCGCCGCCGTAGCGCAGCCGGGGCGTGTGCGCGAGGGCGATCGCGTCGCCGTCATGCCCCAGTACCCCTGCGGCGTCTGCGAACTGTGCGTTTCCGGTGACTACATCCATTGCGAGTCCGTCGTCGATATCGACACCTTTACCGATGGGGGGGAGGGGCGGGCGGCGATGGCCCAGTACCTGCTCAAGCCAGACTGGCTGCTGCCCGCCATCCCCGAGGACGTGTCCTTCGAACACGGTGGCATGGCCTGTTGCGGCCTCGGTCCGTCCTTTGGCGCTTTCGAGCGTATGGGAGTCGACACCTTCCACACGGTGTTGATCACCGGTCTCGGTCCGGTTGGCCTCGGCGCCGTCATCAACGCCCGCTATCGGGGCGCCCGCGTCCTGGCCGTAGACAGCCACCCGTGGCGGTCGGCACGAGCCCTCGATCTCGGCGCCGAGGAGGTCCTCGACCCTGGTGACGGCGCGCGCGAACGACTCCAGGAGCTCACCGGTGGCCGCGGTGTCGACCGTGCCCTCGACTGTTCCGGCGCCGTCGCCGCTCACCGCCTGTGCATCGACGCGACCAGACGTCGGGGTCAGGTCGCCTTTGTCGGCGAGTGCGGCGACGACACGCCGCTGCGGGTCAGCCCCGACATGATCCGCAAGGGACTCACCCTCGTGGGCTCCTGGCATTACAACCTGCGCCACGTGGAGGGCATCTGGAAGGTCGTGCGCAACAGCAGCGCCGCTCTAGACCGGTTGATCTCGCACACCTTTCCCATGTCGCGCGTTCAGGCGGCCTTCGAGTTGCAGGCGACGGGGGCCTGTGCCAAGGTCGTCCTGGACCCATGGGCCTAAGAGGAAGAACACATGAGCGGCACACCGCGCCAGCACTTGGCGCCAGACCGTTGCCTGGCGTTCATCGACTTCGATGACGGTGTCACGGCGCGTCTGCAGTGCGGCCAGCAAGCGCCGAAGGTGGGCAGGGAGGGCCTCCACACACACAAGCGCATCGCCGTCTACGGGACGCGGCTTCGATGTGGGGCTGGGAAATGACCGTGGACGGCGTCGCCGAGAGCGGCCGCCACGAGTACCCGGAGGAGAACATCCTCGGGCAGGCAGCGATGACGGAGGCTATGTTCAACTGGCTCAGCGACGACAGCAACCTTCATCCACTGTGCCTGGAAAATTTGCTGCGCGACTTCAACGTGATCCTGGGGATCTACGCCAGCGCCCTGCGGCGGGAGGTGGTCGATCTGCCATGTGAGCCGCGGGCGGGTCTGATTCTGGCGTTACGCGACGCGCTCGGCACCACGCCGGACGCATTTGGGGAGTACTAAGTGAGCAGGTTGAAGATGGGAGTCATCGGTCTCGGTATGGGTCGCGCTCATGCACGGGGCTACCACAGCCACGCGCAGTCGGACCTGGTAGCCATCTGCGATCCTGATGAGGAGCGGCTGCGCTCCGCGCAGGAAGAGCTCGATGTACCACGCACCTACACGGACGCGGAGGCGATGTTCCAGGCGGAGGATCTGGACGGCGTCAGCATCGCCGTGCCCAACAAGTTTCACGCGCCGCTGACGATGGCGGGGCTGAAGCACGGTCTGCACGTACTGTGCGAGAAGCCCATGGC
>JAYZCA010000048.1:0-6293 GCA_036339235.1 Candidatus Latescibacterota bacterium
CATTCGTGCGCAGCGCCGTGAAGCGCTCCACCATCACTACATATGAGTAGATGGATAAGGCAATGAGGACGAGAACGACCGTCTTGCCGGTGATCGCCATCGAGCCCCAGAGTTCGCTGACCAGTTCCATCGGTCCATCCCCTTGCGTCTGAAAAACCTGGTTGCCGTCAAATGCTGGCTCGGGGTCGGCGCCCCGAAGTGCTTCAGTATAATCACTGACAGCGGTGCTTCACAACCAGGTCAGGCAACCAACGGCTTGCCGGTCCGGCGCAGGGCCTGCGTCACGGCGAGCTGCACGGTGATGTAGCCATTGGGATGGGGTCGCCCGCGCACGCTCAGATCCCCTGCCGAATATCCGGGACGGGCGTCGCCGATAGTGCCCACAATGAGGTTTGCCTCCTCCACGGTACAACCATACCGGTTCGAGATGAGAGACACCATGTCGATCCACGCTGCCTTCACCGCCTCCTGCCAGTTGCCGCCCTGGCCGCTGGTGAGCCACTCCGCCTCATCTTCGACGTGGCGGGTCTTCTCCACCACCGGCGCGTGGCACGGGAATCCGGGCGAGCGGTCCACTCGCAGCGTGATCGTCGAGTCGATCTCCACCCCCGTCCCCGTCAGCTCGCCGTCCCCCATGCGCGCGTGTACATCGGTGAGCAGAAACAGGCCGCCCCGCTTCTGTGCCCGGATGTGCAGCGTGCTGCCGGGCTGCACGGAGTTGAAGTCCATGTTGCCGCCGGAGTCGATCTCGTAGCTGGCCACCGATTCGAGGCGTACGTAACCGATCATCGGCCGCACGGGTACGACGAAGTCCGGCGGAAAGTGCACGAAACCGTCGCTCACGGGCGCCACGCAGCGCATGCTCCCCCACAGGGGTCCGCCGTTGCGATAGAAGCCGTAGGGGCCCACCTCTATGTCGATGATTTCCAGTGACAGCCAGTCCCCCGCCTCGATACCCTCGACGAAGAACGGCCCGCCGGGCCGCGAGTGCCGGTGCTCCCGGACCTCGAATACGGCGCCCGGCCTCAGACTGTCCTGCTGCGTGTAGTCCTGGTCGTGGCCCCCGAAGGTCTCGATGAGGACGGTTTCCCCCCGCTGCAGCGGGCCGCGCACCTCGCCGCGAGTCGGATCGTCGGCGCCGGTGAAATATGGCGTACGTGTGAATCTCCTCATACGGCGTTCCTCAGCGATAGGCGGCGTAGCTGTGCGGCCGCCAGGCTCAGGACCTGACGGTCATCACAGCGGTTGATACCCTTGCCCTCGAAGACGACGGACAGCGTCCCGTTGAAGCCGGCCGCTGCGAGAATCGCGTAGATCCGGTCGTAGTCGAGCCACTCCTCGGTGCCCGAGTCGATCTTGTAGAACTTGGCGCGTACGTGAACGGCCCGGTGGGCCGTTTGCTCCATGAAATGATAGATGTCGACGTCTGCATCCGGCACCCCGGCGTTGCGCGCCGGCGAGCCGACCCACTGCCCCGTGTCGAGGATGAACATGAAGTTGTCTCGCCCAACTTCTTCCAGCAGGCGCAGGACGCCGTCACCGGTACAGGGATGGTTCTGCAGACCCACGACGATGCCGCGCCCGGCGGCGTAGTCGCAGACGTGTTGGAAGCACTCGACCTCGCGTGAGCGGGCAGCGGCCTCTGCGGGCGTCTCCCCGCAAAAGCTTCGCACCATGGGCGCTCCGAGGGCGACGGCCACATCGATGTCCTGACGTACCTGCGCCTGTTTCTGCTCGAGATCCGACTCGCTGCCGACGAAGTGACCGACCGTGGCCAGGTAGCCGACGCTCAGTCCGGCGCGCAGGCAGCGCAGCTTCGTGCGCAGCAGATAATCCGAGTCGTGATCGTGGAAGCCGACATCGCTGCGCAGATCGATCACGTCCAGGCGCAGATCACACGCCAGGTCGATGTAACTCTCGATGTCTGGAAAGCTGCCCGGATCCTTGCCGAACATGGACGCGTAGAGTCCAACCTTCATCCGTCCTCCGCCAGAGTCTGATGGTGAGTGGCCGCAAACAAACAAGCCTCTTCTGCTCGTGTAGACAAGGCGGGAGAGCGTGCTCATCTTCAGCGCCTTCCCAACCAGCAGAAGGGGCCTTGTCATGTCTTCACACCGCATGAAGTCCGTCGATATCATCCCCATCTTCCCGCGGCTGGCCGCACGCTACGCCGACCGTGTCGTCGACATGTACGGGATCGATAGTCGCCTGCTTTGCCGCGTCGAAACCGACAGCGGTCTGGTGGGCTGGGGCGATCAGCGCGTGCGGCCCTGGTTCGTGCCTGCCGATGACATGGGCCAGGATCTCGTCGGCCACGACCCCTTCGACTTTCTCAACAGCGACCAGTCCGGTGGCATCAATACGGCGCTGTATGACCTGATGGGCAAGTGTCTGGAGGTTCCCGCATGGAAGTTGATGGGCCCCAAGCGGCGTGACTGGGTACCGGTGGCGGCATGGACCCGCCAGGCCGCTCCCGAACAGTTCGCCGCCGAGATTCAACGCGCCGTCGCCCAGGGTTACCGTGTCTTCAAGATGCACACCTGCAGCCACCACGATGTCTTCGAACAGACCCGCGCCGCCGAGGCCGTCGCGCCCGATGGATTTAAGATCCACTACGACTTCAATCACGGCCGTTCCCTGGGCGCCGTCCTGCCCGTCGTCGCCGAACTCGAGCGCAACCATCCCATCGTCGCCTGGATAGAGGATCCGCTGATTCGCTACGATATCGAGGGCTGGCGCGCCCTTCGCCAGAAGACCCGTATCCCCATCATCATGCACGGCACGCCCATGGGAGGCATGCAGGAATACAAACACGACATGGCCGACGCCTACATGATCGGCGGCTCCATGTTCGACACCATGTCGGCCGGTTTCGCCCTGGGGCGCGCCAACCTGCAGGTGATCCTGCAGCACGAGTCCGGCACCCTGGGCAAGGCGATGGCCATGCACATGGCGGCGGTGCTGCCCACGCACACGGCACACTCCATCAACCTCGATGATCAGTACGAGGAGGATGTGACGACACAGCGTATTCCCGTCGTCGACGGCTCCTCGCCGGTACCGGAGGGGATCGGTGTGGGATATGAAGTCGACGAATCCGCCGTGCAGCGGCTGTCACAGCAGAAACTGGTCGAACCACCTCGCCACATCGGCATCCTGCACATGAGCGACAATTCAACCTGGTACGGCAAAGGCTACGTGTCGCCCCGCACCGTCACCGGTACGGAAGAAGCCGGGCTGCGCGGCTTTCGCTCCGAGTTGTGGGAGGACGACGGCACCAGTGAGTTCGAAGCCATGTTCGCCCGCGTCGAGAAGGAAGGCACGGTCCGCGCCTCTTGAGTTTGTCCAACGTGACCCTTCCCGGAGTTGCCATCGTTGGCATGGGCGGCTACGCCGCGCACCATCGCAGCGCCGTCGCTGGCGCCGTCGAAGGCGGCCGCGCCGAGTACATCGCTCAGGTGGCGCCACCCTCCGACCACGAGCCCTTCGCCGACGAGTTGCAGGCCCTCCGCGACGCCGGCACCGCCATCTACGACAGCCTGCGGGAGCTGCTCGCCGCCAGGCGAACCGAGCTGGATCTGGTCTGCGTGCCTACCGGCATCCCCCTGCACCGCCCGATGACGGTCACCATCCTCGAGGCGGGATGCAACGTCCTCGTCGAAAAGCCGGCTGCCGGCTGTATCCAGGATGTGGACGCCATGATCCGCGCCCGCGACGCCGCCGGCCGACAGGCCATGGTCGGTTTCCAGCACATCTACCGTCCCGCCACCCACCAGCTGAAGGCGGAACTGCTGTCGGGTCGCTTCGGCCGAGTACGACGGTTGCGAGGCTTCGGCTGCTGGCCACGGCCGGCTGCCTACTACGAGCGCAACGCCTGGGCCGGTGAACTCGCCGCCGGTGACACCTGGGTGCTCGATGGTCCGCACAACAACGCTCTGGCCCACTCGGTCAACTTCATGTGTTTTGTCGCCGGCAGCACGGTGGAAGCATCGGCGCAGCCCGTGTCGATCCGGGCCGAGCTGTATCGCGCCAAGCCGATTCGTACGGCCGATACCGTCGCCATGCTGGCCCGGACCGCCGAGGGTGTTGAGATTTTTTTCGCCGCCAGCCACTCAGTCGAAAAAAACCGGGTCCCCGGCTTCGCCGTGGACACCGACACCGCCGTCCTCGATGTCGGCTTCGACAACTCGGTCACCGTCCGTTGGAAGGACGGCCGACCCGACGAGGAGCTGATCCCGGCAACCGAGGTCCAGGAAGCGTCGTCGGTGGAGGGTGCCATCGCCCGCGTCGGTGGTGACCCGTCGGCCAAGGTGTGTGAACTCGAGGTGGCGCGGGCCCAGACCCTGTGCGCTTGCGGCTCCTTCGAGTCGTCTCCAGTACGCGAACTCCCCACCGACCTGCATGTGGAAGGTCCCAACGGCGCCGTCGCCATCGACGGCATGAGCGCCGCGGTGCAGGCCGCCTTCGCCGAAGGCCGGCTGTTCAGCGACCTCGGTCTCGATTGGGCCGTCCCCGGGGAGGAGATCGACCTGGTCGACTACCGCTACTTCCCCACGTTTCGAACGCTCTGACAGCGTCGGGAGCCTGTCCGCGACGACAAGGGCGCGGCCCTAGCCGAAAATGGGATACTCTGACAGGCTCACTAGTCTACGAGACGGACGAAGTCTGCCGGGGCCCGCAGGTTGGCCGCGCACGTGCGTGCCTCGCCGGCTGTCAATCGCCGAGAGCGCAGGCGCACCTGCGCCACGTGACCACACAGGCTGCCGCTGCCGCCCAAAAGCTCACCCACTGTGATTTCCTGAGCGGACGGTAGCGCCGCGCCGCGCGCCGCCTGGCGCACCACGCACTCCCCGTCGACCCACAGTTCGGCACCGTTCTCGGGGCTGTAGACCCCGGCGAGGTGGTGCCAGCCGGCAGTGACAGTGGCGTGCGCCTGGACGCACACCGGGCCGTCGGCGCAGTTGACGAGGAACGCCGGGCCGGGGACAGCGCCACAGAGACCGCCGTTGTGACCGCAGTCGACCCAGCGCAGCTGGAAGCTCGAGCCCGGGGCGGCCGTGTCCAGTCGCAGCACCTGGCCGTGGGCATGGATCTGCCCGGACGGGTCATTGAGCCTCCACGGCGCCATGTAGAGAAACCGTCCGTCGAAAGCACCGCCGTTGAATCCCCCCGGATTTGGTGGCGCCAGCACCGAACCATCCGCCGCCTGCCAAGCCTCTGCAGCGATGAATGGCAACGTCGTGTCGTAGCGCAGCAGCCGGGCGTGAAAACCATCGGTGGTGGTCTCACCGTCCCAGAACGGGACGAAAGTCACATAGCGTCCGTCGAAGGCGGCACCGTCGTATCCCCGGCAGTCGAGTCCGTCCACGGATCCGGGTGCATGTGCGGTCCAGCTGCCGACGGCGGTGAAGGGTGCTTCCGTGTCGTAGCACACGACGGTATCGTGTGCATAGGGAACGAAATAGACCCGGCGACCGTCGAAGACGGCACCCACGCAGCGGCTAAAGCCGGGTAACCCCGTCGTGTCGAAGGCCTCCCAGGCGTCGGCCTCAGCGAACGGCAGCTTCGGGTCGTGACGTACGACAGGCCCGCCGTTCAGCGGTACGAAGTAGATGTGCCGGCCATCGTAGACGGCACCGTCGAAGCAGCGGCAGTCCAGGCCACCTGTGGTGCTCACATCGTGCCAGACCCAGCTACCCTCGTCGTGGAAGGACGCCAGCGTGTCGAGGCGCAGAACGCAGCCGCTGGGGCCGTCGTCCTGGTGCATGCCCGGGGCAAAGTAGACGTAGCGCCCGTCGAAGGCGGCGCCCTGGCAGGAGATCGGCCGACCGGCGTCGAAGGCCGACCAGCTCGTGCTGTCGGTGAAGTCCCCTGTCGTATCCAGGCGCAGGACGCGGCTGTGCTGCGTGTCGCCATCGAAGCGAGGTACATAGTAGACGAAGCGACCGTCGAAGACGGCGCCGTAGTAGCCCTTCGTCGTCAACCCCTCGGTAGTAGCGGCATCATAGGCTCTCCACGCCGCGGAGTCGTCGAAGGGCATGTGCGTGTCGTAGCGCAGAGCGTGCCCGTGACGTCCCTCGTTGTTACACTGCGGGGCGAAGTAGATGAAGCGGCCGTCGAACACAGCCCCGAAGAAGCCTTGCGTCGGTTGCCCGTCCACCGCTCCGGCGTCGCAGGTGGCCAGAGCCGTGGGGCGCGTGGCGAATTCCCAGCTGGCCGCCACGACCTGCACGGCCTCCGGGCGCGCCTCATCCACGTGGATCCACCCTTCGACGCACAGGGCGCCGGCCACG
>JAYZCA010000049.1:0-16289 GCA_036339235.1 Candidatus Latescibacterota bacterium
AGGCCTCGGCTCTTGACGTTGGATCCGTGCATGCCGCGCACGCCGTAGCCGACGGCGAGACCGAGCCAGTCGGGCCAGCGTGGCTGCACCCCCGTGGGCAGCGCCTGCTCCACGGCGAAAGTGAGCCAGTACGTCATACCCTCATAGTCGTCGATGGCGTAGCGTGTGTGCGGCCGGCCGCTGGCGGCGCGGTCCTCGTGGTTGAGGTAAAGAGATGACGGCCACCAGCTGAATTTGAAGCCTACCGCCTGCGTACGCGGCCACAGGGTGTGTATCAGAGGAACCGAGGCGCCCGCCGTGTTGGCGAGGAAATCGGGGATCGAGAACCCCCAATCGGCATAGTAGGCGTCGCGCATCTCCACTTCGAAGAGCACCGCCCAACTCGTCGCCGCGCCGAGGCCGGCTGCTGTTTTCGGCGCAAAGCCCGTCCAGGCGAAGGCGTCACTGAGGCTGCGGGACATGAACATGCCGCCCAGGAAGTGGCCACCCTTGTCCATATGCAGATAGGTGTCGCCGGCCCAGTCGTGCAGCCAGCGGATGGAGTCACGTTTCTCGCCCTGGTACCAGGCATGATCGAAGTAGTTGAACCCTACCCAATGGGCGATACCGCCGCCGGCCCCCAAGGTGGCCAGACGATCGAGTCGGACCCCCTCGGGACCGCCCACCGGGATGGGGACCTCCCCCCACACTGACGTTGAGACTAGGCCGCAGAACAGACACACCCGGCACAGACCTCGCGCCCAGCGGGGGACGGAACTTCCAGGCGTCGTTGCTCGTCGAACAAGGGCGAGAAAGAGACGCCGCATCTGATTGGCCTTCAACGGGATGCCTCCATCTGGCACCGGTTCTCGCGCATGCTGCACCAAGGAGCGGGTGTCACCGATCCATGTTAAGTTAGAAGCCGCTGTGCCTCTTCGAAACCCACACCATGACCACGCCCCCGTCATCCTCTCCCAAGCCCACTCCCGACGACGCGGTGCGCCGTCGTCGTCGACGCCGCACGGACGGCCCGGCGCCGACCGCATCGACGGGATCAGATGGTTCACAGTCTCCCAAGGACGACCGACGAGTCAGTCGTCAGCGAACCGGCGACCAGCGGGTCGGTGGCCTGCGGGCCCTGGCGCCCGGGGCCTGGGGCCTGTCGCCGACTTTTCGTGTGTTTCTGTTCCTGGGTGGAATTCTCGGGGTGATGGCGTTCCTGCTCTACAACGAATACGTCATCCAGGAGTTCCGCGAGCAGGAACGGGTACGGGCGAATCTCTATGCGAATCTCTACGGTCTGGCGATCTCCGAGTCGCTGCCTTCCGAAGTGTCAGGAGACATCTTCGAGAACATCATCGTCAAAAAGAGGGATACGTTTCCAGTGATCGTCACCGATCATCGGGGGCGGATCAACAACTGGTCCGGCCCGGGACTGCCCGACAGTACCTTCACTCGCAAGGAGGCGCTGGTCATCGTGCGGGACGTGATGGCCAACATGGACGCTGTCAACGAGCCCGTGTCGGCGAAATGGAGCAACCTGGCCAGAGTTCGTGTCTATAAGCAAGGGGAAGATCTGGTCCTTGTGGATCCCGAGGGTTACGCCATCGCCTGGAGCGGCCCGAACATGCCCGCCTCGACCGATACCTCCGCCGCGGGTCGCCTGCAGGCCGAGTCGGCGATGCAGGTGCTGCGAGAAGGCGACGTCGGGCACTCGGTGTTCCATGTCTCGACGGATTCGCTCAATCATCTCGTTACTTCCGGCGCTGACTTCGCCGTCGCGCGCGGCGACAGGATGATCGCCTGGGGAGGTCCATCGTTGCCACCATTCGTTGAGGGAGGCCCCCCGAGCGCTGCGGCGCAGGCTCTCTACAACGGCATCGCCGCCGGCACGGAGCCCCTCGCCTTCCGTGTGCACAACGAGCAGCTCATTCATTACGGCGATACGCAGTTGATGAGCCAAATTTCGCTGGCTCCCTTCGTGACGATCGGCGTGCTGCTGCTGTTCGTTGGGATCGGCTGGGTGGGTTCGCGCAACATCCGTCGCAGCGAGCAGAGGTCGATCTGGGTGGGCATGGCCAAGGAAACAGCGCACCAGCTGGGTACACCCCTGTCGTCGCTGTCCGGCTGGCTGGAACTGATGAACGGTCGTGTCCGTGATCTGGTCACCGCCGACGCCGGGGCGCGCGAGGGGGCTGCCATGTCGGTGGATACGGTGGTGAGCGAAATGCAGAAGGACATGGGCCGCCTGAACCAGATCGCCTCGCGGTTCAGTCAGATCGGCTCGGTGCCCGAGTTGAAAGAGACCGACGTGCGCGACGTCATCCGCGACACAGTGGGTTACTTCAAGGGACGAGGCCCACAGTTCGGCCGACACGACTTCGCCCTCGACCTGGCAACGGTGCCCGCTGTCCCTCTCAATGCTGAGTTGATGGGTTGGGTTTTTGAGAATCTGTTCAAGAACGCCATCGACGCCATGGTGCAGCAGGAGGGGTGCATCCGCGTTTCCACCAACTACGACGACGAGCGCCACCGTGTGCGCATCCTCGTGGAGGACAATGGCCGCGGGATCGATTCCGAAAACCTGGCGCGCGTGTTTCAGCCCGGTTTCAGCACGAAAAAGCGTGGCTGGGGGCTAGGCCTGGCCTTCGTGCGACGCATCGTCGAGGAGTACCATGGCGGACACATACACATCCCGCGATCCGAGTCGGGGACGGGAACGACCTTCGAAATCAACTTGCCTGCCTGAACCGAGAACCGAGAGATAACCGTGATAAACCACAAGATTCTGTGGGCCGACGACGAGATCGACCTGCTGCGTTCGCATCAGATGTATTTGAACGAGCGGGGCTTCGACGTAACCCCCGTGACCAACGGCGAGGATGCTCTGGCCCTACTGCAGCAGGAACACTTCGACCTCGTCCTGCTCGATGAGATGATGCCCGGTCTCGACGGGCTGTCGACGCTGGAGCAGTTGAAGGGGCGCGACCCGAACGTGCCAGTCATCATGATCACCAAGAGCGAAGAAGAACACCTGATGAACGAGGCCATCGGGCGACGTATCGATGACTATCTGACGAAACCTGTCAATCCGAGCCAGATCCTGATGGCCTGCAAGAAGATCCTCGACGCCAAGCAGATCCGGCAGAGCCAGGCAGGCCAGGCCTTCGTGTCGAAGTCGAATCAGATCCGTGAATGGCTGGCCGGCGACATGACGTGGCGAACGTGGATCGACGTGCATCGCCTGCTGTCGGAGTGGGATATCGAGATCAGTCAAGTCGGCGACAGCGCTCTGGCGCAGATGATCGAAGACCAGCGCAAGGAGTGCAATCACGAGTTCGGGCGCTTCGTGGAGCGCAACTACCCCACGTGGGTCGCCAGCGAGCAGGACTCGCCTCCCATGTCGGTGGATGTTGTGCCCGAACGCGTGGCGCCACTGCTGGAACAGGGCCGGCAGGTGTTCTTCATCGTCGTGGACTGTCTGCGCCTCGACCACTGGATGGTCCTCGAGCCGATGGTCTCCGAGCTGTTCAACGTGCGCCGCGACTACCACTACTCCATCCTGCCGACGGCGACGCCCTACTCGCGCAACGCCATCTTTTCGGGTCTGTTCCCGGCAGAGATCGCCAGGAAGTACCCGAAACTGTGGTCACATGGGGGCAAGGACGACGAGACCAGTCTGAATCGGCATGAGCACCGGTTTCTCGACGACCAGATCGCCGACATGGGTATACAGCTGAAGGGCGAATCGCGATACGTGAAGGTCATAGACCCCGCCGAGGGCCAGAATCTGGCGCACCGGGCCGACAGTATGGGCAACGTGCCCCTGGTGGGGGTGGTCTACAATTTCCTCGATATGCTCGTCCACGGCCGCTCGCACTCGCAGTTGCTGAAGGAGCTGGCGCCCGACGAGAGCGGTTTCCGCTCCCTCGTGCTGTCGTGGTTCGAACACTCGTCGCTCTTGGAACTGCTCAAGCGACTGGCGCGCACCGACGCCACGGTGGTGATCACCACAGATCACGGCGCCGTCCGCGGCTCGCGGGCGACGGTGGTGCACGGGGACCGGGAGACAACGACCAGCCTGCGTTACAAACACGGGCGCAACCTGCGTATCGACGCGAAGGACACTCTGCTGATCACTGAACCCGAGGCCTGGGGTCTGCCGTCAACGGGCCTGGGTTCCAATTACATCATCGCCCGGGAAGATTTCTACTTCGTTTACCCGACGAACTTCAACGAGTATCAGCGACAGTACAAGGACAGCTTCCAGCACGGCGGCATCTCGCTGGAGGAGGTCATCCTGCCGGTGGTCACTCTCGAGACGAAGTGACAGACGAGCAAGCTGGTTTCGGCGCAGCAGCCGGCGAGCTCTGCACGGCGAGCGCCGAGGAGACGAAACGGTTCGGATCTGTGCTGGCGGCAGCGCTGCGGCCGGGGGACCTGGTGGCGCTCAACGGCGAGCTCGGTGCCGGCAAGACCTGTCTCATCCAGGGTATCGCCGATGGACTTGGGGTGAACGACGTGGTCAACAGCCCGACCTTCATGTTGCTCAACATCTTCGCCGGACGGCATGCGGCCGGGGGTGAGTTGAATGTCTACCACTTCGACCTGTACCGGCTGGCCTCGTGCGACGAACTCGAGGACATCGGTGCAGTCGAGTTCTTTCATGATCCGCAGGGCGTGTGTTTAGTGGAGTGGGCGGAACGTATGCCCGAGATGTTGCCCCCGGCGCGCTGGGAGGTGCAGCTCGAGTATGGCGTCGGCGCCGCCGACCGCACGATCCACTGGCGCCGTCCGGCCCCGGGCAAAACCCACGGGAGGAAGACCGAGTGAGCGTACCACAGAAGGGCGGCCGCCTGGCGACATACGCGCTGGCGACGATGTGTGTTCTGCCGGCGATGGCGTCGGCACAAGGCGCCGGCAGCGAGTTGGTGCGCCTCGTCGACAACCCGACGGCGGGGCTCGTCGATAAGGGGCGCTTCGCGGTGGACATGAGGATGTTCCCGGAGGGGGGGCTTGTCGGTCAACTGCAGGCAGGCATCATGCGGCGCCTGACGATCGGCCTGTCCTTTGGCGGCGAGGGGGTTATCGGCAACGATCCCATCGACTGGTATCCCCGCGTGGAAGCGGCGGCACGCTACCGCGTCCTGGAGGAGAGCGAAGCGCTGCCAGCCTTCGCTGTGGGTTACGAGACGCAGGGGTATGGACCCCGCGCCGGAGATCGCTACCAGGTCAAGTCGAAGGGTTTTTTCGTGGCGGCCAGCAAGAACTATGTTTCCGGCTTCGGCCAGTTCGGCGTGCACGCCGGTATCAACTGGAGCCGCGAAAGCGACGACGACGATGGCGCCAGCGGCTGGGTCGGAATCGACAAGACGATCAATGAGGAGTTGTCGGCGGTGGCGGAGTACGATTTCGCGCTGAATGACAACGACGACGAGTCCCTCGGCTCGGGCCGGGGATATCTCAACGCAGGAGCGCACTGGTCGCCGGTGCAGGGCCTGAGCCTGGGCTTCCTGCTGAAAAACATTCTGGAGAACGGAGACGAGTCCGGAACGGTGGGGGGCCCCGACCCGGATATGAGCCGTGAACTTTCGGTTCGTTACACGGAGATGTTCTAGCGATGACAAGGTCCCTGACAGCCATCCTCCTTCTGCTGACGGCGGTTTCTGCCAACGCCCAGGAGGAGCGCGCCATCGACAACTTCGCCGGCCTCGGCGTCCGTGCCATGGGCATGGGTGGCGCCTACACCGGCGTTGCCGACGACTTCACCGCCGTGTTCTGGAACCCGGCGGGCCTGGCGCAGATGCAGCGACGCGAGGTTTATGTTGCCTTCCTGCGCAACGGCATAGACAACGATGCCACCATCGGTCGCGGTACTGACATCGAGGGGTCGGCGTCGGCAGACGTGACCAACACGCGTTTTGGTTCATTGGGCTTCGTCTATCCATTTCCTGTATATCGTGGAGCCCTTGTCCTGGCGGCTGGATTCAACCGTGTGAAGGATTTCGATTGGGGTTTGCACACTGCCGGACTCATCGACAGCGTCTGGCTGAGCGACTCCTTCTCGCACGAGGGGGAGTTATCTGTCACCTCCATCGCGGCCGCAATCGATGTAACTCCGATCACGTCTTTGGGGATGACCCTCAGTCTGATCTCAGGGGAGGATGATGCAGTAAACGAGTTCGTCCGCAGCGATACGATGGACTACTTCTTCGAGAGTCGCTGGCTATCGAGGGAGACGTTTGTGGATGACTACGAAACGACCTGGTTGGTCACACTTGGCGCCATGCTTCGAGAGCACAGCGACGAACCGAGATGGCGTTTAGGGGCGACCGTGGAGACCGGCCCGACGCACAAGGTCTCGTACGCTTTCCGCGCACCTCCCGATTCCACTGAGTGGGGACGAGTCGAGTACGACAGAGACGAAGGTCTGGCACCATACGAGGCAGATGACGAACTGATCGAAGGCAGCTATGAGGTCGACTTACCTCTGTCGTTTGGTCTCGGCGCATCTTTCCGTCCCGTTCCAGGTCTTTTGCTAGCTGGGGCTGTTCACGCCACGGAGTGGGGCCAGACGGAATACAGCGACGCTGACCCATTCGGCCTGCGCACAAATGCGTCCTTCGAAACCCAGTATTATGACATCCTACGCTGGCATTTGGGGTTTGAATGGCAGGTGCCATCGGTGGCTCTGGACCTCAGGGGCGGATTCTACACCGATCCTCTACCCTTCGTAGGTCCCCGTGACCCTGATTCCCCGCCCCATCCGACTGACAACCCGGTCATCCGCATCCTGCAGGATCGCAACTTCTGGACTCTCGGTGCCGGTCTCGTGCTCGACGAGACGGTGCGCGCCGACCTGGCCTACACGCGCGGCGCCTACGAGCAGGCTGAGGGCCGCGGCGAGGCCGAATTGCGGGAGAACGTGACTATCAATCGCGTGTTCCTCGGGGTGGCATACGAGTTCTAGGGGCGCTTGCCCGTCCTTTGCCGCTAGATATATTGTACGGGAGACCAATTGAGGAGTAGGACCGCCATGAAACAACCAACCACCTGGGCAGCGCTGGCGGTGGCAACCGTCACACTCAGCGGCTGCTACACGGTATTGCAGGGCCCGCGCCTGGCTTCGTCCCTCGACGAGGGGGCCGGCTATCATGTCATAGAGAGCGGGAGCCCGACGGAACCTCAGATAGGTCGCTTCCAGGACGATCGTTACGACGACGACCCCTGGGCCAACACCCGTGGCTATGGCAGCGGCTACCCGGTCATGGGCTACGGCTCAGGTTACGGCTTTGGCAGCCCCTTCGCCTACGGGCCGGGCCTGGGGGCCGCGTATCCTTACGGTGGTTACAGTTCCTACTACGGCCCCAACGGCTATGGCTACGACCCCTACTACACGGGGAGAGGCAGCTACGGTTCAGGCAGCTACGTGCCGCCTGGTTACCAGTTGGTGACGTCCCGGGAGTTGGCCAATCTGCGCGCCGAGATCACCGAGTTGCGCAACACCGGCAGCGACATCCCGCCCTCCGTCGACCGGCAGGAGGCGTTGCGCCGCAAGCAGCGCGACGCGGATCGCGCCTGGACGCAGCGCACTGTCCCTGTTACGCGCAAGTCGACGAGCGGGTATCGAACGCCTCGTGTGACCAGTACTTCGTCCTCCTCGAGGTCGTCTTCCGGCACGAAGGCATCGTCGTCGACATCGTCGACCAAGCCCGCCTCCAGCAGCAGCTCCAAGAGCAGCGGCGGCGATGCCGCCAAGCGCCGCAAGACACGCCGGTAGCCGCTCCCAGTACACAGAAAGGGCCAGGCTTCTCCCGGAAGCCTGGCCCTGTTTTTTGTTTTCCGCGGTCAGTCGCCGCTGGTGTCGAAGTGCCGTATCTGGCGGCTCGGCGGCGGCGCTACACGTGTCAGGAATTCACGCAGCGGCGAGGCGAGGGCGCTCAACATCTGCCGTTCCGTGGACTCCCGACCTCCACTCACCAGATCTACCTGCATTGGCTGCCAGCTGTTGCGCCGGCCCGTCTGTGACCAGCGCTCGCCCGAGTGCAGGTTGACGAAGACGAGTTCGAGTTCCACCGACAGGTCCAAACCCGGGCTGGCGACGGTTCCGTAAGCGCTCGGCGACATCGGTGTCACCTGCGCCTTCAAGCTGCGCAGGGTGATGTAGACCATGGCGTCGAGATCGAGTTCGGAGCGCAGCGCCTGCTCCAGACTGTCGCCGAAGACCGTCGCCGAGTCGAGAGCGACGTCGCGGAAGTGCCAGCGAATTTCATCCTGGCTGATGACCGTGCGGTCGGGCAGGTTGCGCAGGCCGCGGGCGGTGGCGTCGGTGAGTCGGCCCATCACCTTTTCGATGTCGAGGCTCTGCACCGCTGCGATGTTCGTCGTCGACATGACGCCGATAGTCTTGACGTCTTCCACCAGCGGCAGCAGTTCCGGGTCAGGTGGCGACGGCGCCCGGAACTGGACGGCCTCACCCATGCCGCCACCCACGATCCCGGAGGAGCAACCCCAGGCGAGACCCACCCACACCACACCGGCCAGCAGTGAGCGGTCCCTGGCCGTCATTTCAGAAGGCCTTGCCGAAACTGAAGTGCATGTGCCACTCGGAGTCGGTCTTGAAGTCGGTGCGCTTGGCGAACTCGAAGTTCATCGGTGCCAGGAAGTAGACGAGCAGGCCGAAACCATAGCCAGCCTGCAGGCGCCTGGTCTCTGCGTTTGGCCGGTAGATCTCGTCCGGTCGTTGCGGCGGCCACAGGTCCAGATCCTGGTCTTCGTCCCAGGCACTGCCCACGTCGAAGAAGAAGGCGCCGTCGACAGCGGGAATGGCGAACGTGCCGGGCCAGCCGAAGGTGATGTTGCGGATGAAGGGTACGCGGATCTCCGAATTGAACAGGACCACTCGGTTGCCGCTGAACTCGGAGAAGGGGTAACCGCGCAGGGGACCGACGTTCAGATTGTAGCCCGGGTAGAAGGGAATGAACCACGCCGGTCCGCCCAGATTGTAGTCGAGGCCGTCGCGGCCCAGGGAACCGACACCGATACCGCGCAGACTGAGGACGGACCAACGCCCGAGGCGGAAGTAGTGGCGGTAGTCCGCCTCAAGATGGGTGAAGGTGCGGTCGCTCTTGGTCAACGACAGCGTGCGTCCGGCTGACAGGTAGTAGCGCCGTCCCGCCGTGGCGCCCAGCAGGCCGTTGCGCAGGGAGTCGTGCACGTAGGCCGCCTTGAACAGGTGCGTGCTGAACCCGTCGAGCAGTTCCGTCACCGGCCATGCCACCTCGCGTTCCTCATCGACAAAGGAGTACGACAGTTCGATGCGGCGGAACACGTCGAGGGGATAGGTCACGTCGGCGAGCAAGCCGCTCTGGCGGCTGCGTACCAGCCCGCGGGCACATTGATTGCCGACACGAAACAGGCCTTGCGGACACCCATCATCGAGACCAGAGCCTCCGGTGTCGTTGTAGTACTGGTTCCAGTTGAAGACCGAGACACTGTACGTCGGGCGCCGGCCGAAGTAGGTGTACCCCACGGCGAAGGTGAAGTCGTTGGTCACCTCTTGGGAGCCCACATAGTCGGTAAACATGTTGACCGAGTGGTTGCCCAGCAGGTCGCTCATGCTCAGTTGAGCGATCCCCGAGAGAAATCCTGAGTAGTAGCCCATCTGCAGCGAGACCCCGTCGAACTCGAGCTTGGGTGTGTAACGCCGCACGGGCAATTCATCGAAATCGATGGCATCCCGGTCGCCGGCTGGTCTCTCGATGTGAGCCGTGTCACGCCGCAGCGCGGCGCCTACGTCCTCCACGTCGGCAGGGGGCAGCACATTCTCCTGGAAGCCTTCCCTCACATCGGCCAGCATCACCGGCTCGCTGCCGCGGGCCATGGACTCGAGCCGATCGATGGCCTCGCCCACGCGGGCGCCGGTGCCCTCGGCCAGGGCCAGCAAGGGGGTCGTGTCGACCACGTTCGCCATGGGCAGGGTTGCGGGTTCTTCCCCACTGCCGTCGTTGACCGTCAATGGAGCTGCCCCGTGGACGAGGCGGCCACCGGCGGGTTCTCCGATGCGTGCCGCCAGTTCATCACTGCGCCGAACCACCTCGAACCGGTCTGGCACGTCCATGCGGTAGAGTTCGCGCCGACTGTGGTAGTAGGTGGTCAGCACGATCTGTTTGCCGTCGGGGGACAGGGCCGGGCTCATGATCCCGCTGACAGTCCGTGTCAGGCGGTATTCGCGGTCCTCCCCGATGTCGTAGAGGAACAGGTCGTTGATGCCGTCCCGCGTGGACACGAAGAGGATCCGGTCTCCCGTGGGCAGCCACTTGGGCCAGAGGTCGTCGGCTGTTGTGGCCAGCAGCGTCGATACACGCTGCGTGTCGAAGTCGTAAACCTTGATGTCGAACTGGCCACCCCGTTTGGAACTGAAGGCCAAGCGCCGTCCGTCAGGGCTGAAGCTGGGCTGATCGTCACGTTGCGGAGTGCCCGTCAACTGCGTCAAATCCCCAGACTCGATGTCGACGACGTAGACGTCGCTCTGGCCGAAGCCGGTGCCGATGAAGGCCAGTCGCCGGCTGTCCGGCGCCCAGTCGAAACCCTCGATAATCTCCAGGTCCTCGAAGGTCAGCGCGTCGACGATTTCCTTGTCGTACAGATCCCAGAGCACGATGACGTCGGCGGCGCCTCTTTTGCCGACGAAGGCGATGGTACGTCCGTTGGGCGCCCAGGCGACAGTACCGTCGTTGAAGGTCAGGTCTTCGTAGACCTCGGTGCGCATCCCCTCGGTCAGGCGCTCGACGAGACGTCCGTTGCTGAGGCGGATGATGTCCACGTGCTGTTCGACGCCATCGGTGCTCAAAGTGGCGAGCATGTCGCCGCCGAGGGACCAGGAGGGGGCCATGTAGAGACGCGGGATATCGTCGTCCTGCATCACTCGGGTGGCAAACTCCGAGACATAATCGCGGTCCTGCAACAGGGGCCAGTACTTCTTGCGCATGTACGCCTGCCAGCGCTCGTCAAGGGTTTGCATGTCCATGTCGAGGAGGCGCTCGAGGAGCTTGTCGGTGTCGGTCTGGCTGTCCCACACGCGCAGAATGCGGCTCACCTTCTCCGGCCCGAAGTTGGCCGCGATATACTCCATCAGGCTGTGGCTCTGTTTGTACGCCAGGAACGGATTCGGCAGGTAATTCCAACTGGAGTCCATGATCTCCAGCGGGATCAGCTGGTCGGTGAGAACCGCGTCGCGCAACACCATCTCGTCGATGGTATTGCTCTCCTGGGTTGCGAACTCCGCCATACCCTCCATGATCCATGTGGGTGGGTTGGCGATGGGGTTGGAGATACGCTTCACCGGGCCGCGATTGACGATGTCGTATTGGAAGATGTGCATCAGCTCGTGCACCAGAACGTTGCGAAAATCGTCCAGGTCGCCGCTGAAAGGGATGACCATGCGGTAGCGGAGGGGCTCGGCGAAGCCGGCCACACCCGGGGGCAGGAAGGACTGGATGATGTTGGTCTGCTGGAACTCGTAGTGCGACTTGAAGATGACGATGGGCGGCTTGGTCGACAGCTCGTGCCGCATCAGCGAGCTGATGTGTTCGTAGCCCTCCTCGAGGTATTCCACGGCACGGTCGGCGAGATCGGCGAACTCCGGCTCGTAGTGCAGCAGCAGGTGCTCAGACTCGACGAAGTGCCAGTCGAAATCCTTGTAGCGCACCTTGTTCATGCCGAAGCCCTGGCGCAACTGTGAAGACACGATGTCCTGGGCTGTGGCCGCGAGCGGCGCCAGGCCGATGAGGGCAGCGACCAGGACGAAGGGGAAGCGGGCGTTCTTCTCAGGGGAGCTCATCGACCTCACCTTCCGTCCTGATGAAAATGGCACCGACGTCGGGACGATAGTCGCCGCGTGGCGGTATCAGAAGATCCTCGTGCGACAGGCTGTCCGAAAATGTCCTCTGGGGCTGCTCGAGCGCGGCATGCAGGCGCTGCAGATTGGCCTCATAGAGCGGCCGGCCCGGGTTGAGGTCGGCTGCGGTGCGATAGCGGGCACGGGCCTCGTCACGCTGCCCCAGGCGCTCGTAGACGATTCCAAGGTTGTTGTGGAGGCTTGCCGCCAAGCTGTCGATCTGCACGGCGTTTTCCAGGTGAATGCGTGCCTCATCCCACATGTCGCGGTCCAGGCACCAAAAGGCATACTCGTTGACTCGGCGGACCCGGTCGCGTTCGGCAGGCGTGCGGGCGCTGTAGGCCTCATGGCGCACCGCAAGGGCCTCCGGTGACAACTGTACAGCGACGCTGTCTGCTAATGGACGCACCGAGGGCGCTTCAAGTTTAACAGAATCGAGGCCCTCACCGGTCCGGGTATCGACCAGCAGCACAGGGGCTGTGTCATCTTCTGGTGGTGTCGCGGGAGGGACGGGGTCAATGCTGGCCGTGTCCGCCGGAGCCGCCGTGACTGGCGCGGAAGCATCGGTTTCCCACCAAGGCGTGCCTGAAGAAGCTGTCCCGCGCGCGACCGACCTGCAGGAGAACAGGGTCAACAGCCCACAGGCGCCGACTACGAGGAGTGTGCGGACAAGCGTCACAGCGGTGGGAACCGGATTTTGGGGGGCGCACCAGTGCACAGGCAATATAGGCACCCGAGGCCACAACTTCATGCCGGGACTATGTGACAGACGTCGGAGTCGCCCCTGTGTTCCGAGGCCCGGTGCGCTGACGGTCCCACAGGGACCACAATAGCAAAAGGTAAACAGGGATATACTCCAGCGCGCGGATCCAGCCCGATTCCCGCCAGACGCCGGTGATCTGGTAATCGACGAGCACGTCGTAGGAGAGAAACACGAGCCAGCTGAGAGCCATCCACGCCCACGATGTGCGCAACGCGAGGAATGGCAGCACCCACAGCATATACCAGGGGTGGACGGTCGGGGCCAGCAGCAACTGCACTCCCAACACGGTGGCACAGGCGGCGGCTGTGTCGTCGTTGCGCCGCAACGCCGTCCACGCCGTCACCAGCGCCAGGACTCCGAGGCAGACCCAGCGGGCGGTGAGCAGAGCCTCGTCATCCCATTCCCAACCCGGCTTCGGGTCGCTGAGGAAGGAGTACACGAGCCCGTAGGCGCTGTCGTTGAAACGCCACTTGGCAACGTAGGCCGACAGTCCCGTCCACATCGAGGAGCCGGCGCCGGCAAAGGGCAGGTAGGCGATGATGACGAGAACAGGCACCCAGAGCAGGCACAGGCGGGGTCGGGGATCGAAGGCGCGCCGCAGGAGCCCACCCTGTCCCGGGGCGAGCCATCGCCAGAAAGCCGCGGCACACAACAGCGGAATCATCTTGCTGAGAGTGGCGGCGGCCAGCGCCCAGGCCGCCGCGTGGTGTCGCTTCCGGTGCAGCCACAACAGGGCGGCGCACAACCACAGGCTGCCGAGAACGTCCACATGCCCGTTGCCGGCGATCTCGAGCACGGGCAGCGGATGCCAGGCGTAGAGGAGCACACGTCGGCCATCCTGACCGCGCAGCTCGAGCCAACGCCAGAGGACGAGGACAAGCAGCAGGTCGCAGATCACGAGGGCTGCCTTCATGCCCGCGACGCCGGGTTCGAGACGTTGCACAATAAAAAAAAACCACTGGGCCACGGGCGGGTAGACGGTGACCAGCTCCCGATGGTTGATCCGCGACCAGTCGTCGTCGCGCAGGCCTGCGAGATCATCGTGTTCGGGGGGGGCGGCGTAGGGGTTCAGCCCTGCCACCTGCACGCGTCCGTCCCACAGGTAGCGGTATATGTCGTCAGAGAGCGACGGTGCCGTATCGAGCAGGAGCAGCCGGCCGCACACGGCGACGCCGATGATGACGATCATCGCCCGCGGGATCTGTCCGCCTTCATGCAGCAGCCACGCCGCCAGTCCGTAGCCGGCGAGGATCGGCAGCAGGGCCCACCACAACCCATGGACGTGCATGGACAGGTCGCCGAGGTGGCGGACCACCACCCAGGCACCCAACTGCAGCGCGCCAGCCAGGAGAAGTCCAGCCGTCCGCACCCCGGGCGTCAGGATCACGGCAGCACCCGGCGGGCGCCGGCGAAACGCTTGTCGAAGTAAGGGGAGCTCAGGGGGTCGATGACACCTCCGCGGCTCGAGCTGGCGTGGGCGAACCGACCGTCTCCGACGTAGATGCCCACGTGCGAAATGCCCGGTCCCGAGGTGTCGATCCGGAAGAACACGAGATCGCCGGAACGCAATTGATCCGGAACCGAGACCGGCTTGCCGAGCCGGTACATCTGTCGGGATGTACGCGGCAGTTCGACGCCGTAGGCCTCCCGATAGACCGCCCGCGTCAAGGCCGAGCAGTCCATGCCGGCGCGCGTGGTCCCCCCCCACTTGTAGGGTACGCCCAGGTAGCTGCGCACGACGCGCATGAGGCGGCTCGAGTCGCTCGACTGCAGCGCCCGCTGGCGTGTCTCCAATTCCCGTGTCAGCCCCTCACCGCCGGCGCCTGGAGCACTCGTGTATCGCGGCGCCGGCACCATGCCACCACAGCCGACGGCGGTAACGAGCGCCAAGAGCAGCGCCAAGGCTGGCGAACGAATGAGAGGCAAGGTGACCAAGTGTGTCAGTACGAGAAGAACCCGCGGCCCGTCTTGCGCCCAAGATGCCCCTGCGACACGCGCTCTCGCAGTGCAGAGGAGGGTGCGTAGCGCTCGCCCAGCCCCGAGGCCAGTGACTCGAGAATGTCGAGGGCCACGTCCAGGCCGATGAAGTCCGCAAGCGCCAGGGGTCCGATGGGGTGACTGGCGCCGAGACAGAGGGCACGGTCGACGTCCTGCGCCGACGTCCCGCCCTCGTCGACGATCCGCAGCGCTTCGGCGATCATGGCAAACAGCAGGCGATTGACGATGAAGCCGGGGCGGTTGGGGACGGTGATCGGCGTCTTGCCGAGGCTTTCGGCGAAAGCGCACACAGCGTCGACAACTTCCTGATCCGTCGCCGCCGCCGGGACCACCTCGATGAGTGGTATCAGGGGGGGCGGGTTGAAGAAATGCAGGCCCACGACCCGCTGCGGTCTCGCCGACGCCCGGGCGAGGGCGTCGATGTCGAGACACGACGTGTTGCTGGCCAGCACGGCCGCCGGCGCCAGCTGACGGTCGAGTTCATCGAAGACGGCCCGCTTCAGTTCGAACCGCTCCGGTACGGCCTCGATGGCCAGATCCGCGTCGGCAAGGTGTGACATCGACGCGGCAGGAAGTAAGGCGCCCGATGCAGCTCTGGCGGCCGTGCTCCGGTCGGCACGGCGCTGCAGACGCCGGGTCACGGCGTCCACAGCGTCGCTCAGAGCGTCGGGAGACAGGTCGTAGAAGCGCACCGTCAGGCCGGCCTCGATCAGTAGCTGGGCTATACCCTGCCCCATCGTGCCCGCGCCGACGACGGCGACGGTAATAAACATAATCCAAGGTAACCGGGGCTGCCCGCGGTCGGCAAGGGGTCTTGACCCCAGGTCACACTGGACTTGGTTTGTGACACCCACGACACAGTCGGAGTTTTGACTTGCCTGACATCCGCATCGCCTTCGTCGGCTTCCGCCACGGACACATCACCAGCCTTTACGATCTGGCCGACCAGACGGTGGGGGTGTGTATCGCCGGCGCCTGCGAGGAGCACGGTCCCACTCGGGCATCCCTGCAGGAGAATGGCGTCATCGACGTGAGTCACGCCGCCGCCGCCCGCCTCCTCGATGAGGTCGACTGTGACGTCATCGCCGTGGGCGACGCCTTCGGCCTGCGCGGCAGTCGCGCCATCGCCGCCCTCGAAGCGGGTCGGCACGTCATTGTCGACAAGCCACTGTGTACCCGACTCGAAGAACTCTCCCGCATCCGGGTACTGGCCAGAGAAAAGGACTTGCAGGTGGGATGCATGCTGACGATGCGCGACAGCGCCGGCACGATCGCCGCTCGTCAGCTGATCCGCGCCGGAAAAATCGGC
This sequence comes from Candidatus Latescibacterota bacterium, assembly GCA_036339235.1. Classification (GTDB taxonomy): domain Bacteria; phylum Latescibacterota; class UBA2968; order UBA8231; family UBA8231; genus UBA8231. The sequence continues at coordinate 15,949 of JAYZCA010000049.1, forward strand.
GAGATCCACGCCATCCAGTTCGGCGGCCAACATCCCCTGATGCGTGACTCACGGCCGGACTGGTACTGGGAACCGGGACTGCACGGGGGCACGATCAACGACATCGCCATCCACGCCATCGACAGCATCCCTTTCGTTACGGGGCTGAACTTTGCGCGAGTCGAGGCGGCGCGGTGCTGGAACGCTTTCGCGGCAGATGTGCCCCACTTCGAGGACGGCGCCCAGATGCTGCTGACGATGGACAACGGCTGCGGTGTCATTGGTGATGTCTCCTACCACGCCCCCGATGCGGCCGGCTACAGCATGCCCTACTACTGGCGCACCACCTTCTGGGGGCGGGA
>JAYZCA010000050.1:0-7033 GCA_036339235.1 Candidatus Latescibacterota bacterium
TAGCCCTCCTCCTGCACCGCCCGCTGGATGGGCTGGATGAGGTCGAGGTCTGAAAAATGGATGGAACTGTCAGTCTGCAATGTGCAATCCTGTCCTTATGTACCGACGAGTCCGAAGACGCAGAGGCGCCCCGTGAGTCAGTGCGATACGATGGCAAAACGTGAACCGAGATCGGAAGCCCCTTGCCCACCATGGGGGGGACTCCCCGCGACAATTTCTCGGACCACGCTCGATGAAGTAAGGCAGGATTGAGCGGATGGGGCGGAGAACAGGCGCGGCAATCTTCGGAAGGAACCACAAGCGCTGCGGCACATACACAAGGCCGAGGCGCTAACTGCGGAGTGCTACAAGATACTAGCAAACAGGCACTTACGCAACCACACGTCTACCCGGAACAGCCGCAAGTGACATACAGCTGGGGACAAAGGACCTGATGACACAGGGAGATGAAGGTGACTTCGTTCGTGCCGATGATGCGTTTCGCGACGGGGTCAAAGCCGACGGCTCCACGCGCTTTCCTGCCGCTGTGGGACGGTACCATCTGTACGTCTCGTGGGCCTGCCCGTGGGCCCACCGCATCATCATCGTGCGCAGACTGAAGGGCCTCGAGGATGTGATCGGCATGACGGTCGTCGACCCCATCCGTGACGAGCGCGGCTGGGCCTTTCGACAAGCCGACGGACACACGGCCGATCCGATCAACGGCTTTCAATACCTTAGCGAAGCGTACACGGCGACGGACGCCGGCTATCGTGGTAGGGTGACGGTGCCGGTATTGTGGGACAAGGTGGAAAAGTGCATTGTCAGCAATGCCGATGACGACCTAATGCGGACGCTGACGCGCGAATTCGACGCCTTCACCCAATCGAGGCTCGACCTCTACCCCGAGGGGCTGCGCGAGGAGATCGACGAGGTCAACGAGGTCGTTTACCCTGACATCAACGATGGCGTCTACCGCTGCGGCTTTGCCGGCACACAGGCTGCCTACGACCGCAGGGTAACCCGGCTGTTCGAGGCGCTCGACCTGCTGGAATCCCGCCTGGCGGGTCGTCGTTACCTGGTGGGCGAGATGATAACGGAGGCGGATTGGCGGCTGTTCGTGACCCTGATCCGCTTTGACCCCGTTTATCACGGCCACTTCAAGTGCAACCTGCGACGCCTCATCGACTACCCTAACCTGGCAGCGTATCTGCGGGATCTCTACCAGCAACCGGGGATCGCCGAGACGGTAAAGTTTGACCACATCAAGCGGCACTACTATGTCACCCACGACGACATCAACCCCACCGGCATCGTGCCGGCAGGACCGATCCAGGACCTGCTGGCGCCGCACGGGCGCGACCGCATCGGCCTCACATAACAACCTTAGGGTAAGCCCCCGGCTCTGCCGGGGGACTCCCAGCGGTTGACGTTTACGAATAGAAAGAGCCTTCCACCAAGACCCTGACCTGCGGCACCCTCACCGACCCGCCCCGAGGTGAGATCGAACGCTACGCCGTAGCGCCGCTGACGACCCGCCTTTTTGGTGACGTGATGACGGGAGCGCTGATCTGCAACGACCTGTGGGCGAATCCGGCCTGTACGCCGGGGCCCGACCCCCATCTGACGCAGCAGTTGGCACGTGCCGGCGCGCGGATCATCTTTCACGCCGTCAACGGTGGCCGCGACGGCCGCGAGTGGTCGCGGGTGGCCTGGCAATACCACGAAACGAACCTGCGCATGCGGGCTCGTGCCGGAAGCCTGTGGATCGTCACCGTCGACAACTGCGAGCGCGGCGTCATCGACCCCAGGGGCGAATGGATGGTGCGCACCGCCCTCTGCGGCGAGGAACTGTTCGTGTACGACATCGACCTGGAGAGCTAAGTGTCCTGTCGCAGAAATCTGTCGACATTCGGCCGCCGATCCATCCCGGCTCGCGGCGTTTGCGCTCTCTCCGTGGGTCCAACCGACCCGCGTCGGTCGCGCGCCTTGCGAACCGGGCGTCGGAGACCCTGGGTCTCATACGCCCGAATTCAACCTATCTCTGAGACAGGACACTAGATGGAACTGGCAACGCTGGGTGGGGGCTGCTTCTGGTGCTTGGAGGCTGTGTACGAGCAGCTCGAAGGTGTCACCGAAGCCGAGTCCGGATACAGCGGTGGCCACGTCGAAGCGCCGACGTACGAGGCGGTGTGCGGCGGCCGGACAGGGCACGCCGAGGTCGTGCAGGTGCGCTTCCAGCCAGAAGTGATCGGTTACCGCGAGGTGCTGGAGGTGTTCTTCGGTATCCACGACCCCACGACCCAGGACCGCCAGGGCAACGACAGCGGCCCCCAGTATCGGTCCGCCATCTTCACTCATGACGAGGCTCAGCAGGCCACGGCGGTGTCCCTCACCGAAGAACTGACAGTTCAGGGCGTGTTCGACGACCCCATCGTCACTCAGATCGTACCCTTCCAGCGCTTCTGGCCCGCCGGGGATCTACATCGACGGTACTTCCAGCGCAATCCCGCCCAACCCTACTGCATGATGGTGGTGGGGCCGAAGGTGTCCAAGTTTCGCCAACGCTTCGCCCACAGGCTCAAATGAGCCGCACCGTCGCGGAGCACCGGCCACTTCGAAGTGCGCGTCGTGCGAAAGGATCCGCAGGACATGGGAGGCCTGCTCGGCGACATCCGCACCGGCCTGTTGGAACTCGGCATTCCCCTTCTCTACTGCGGTGTCAACATCGTCGACACGACGACGAAGCCACCGAACGCAGGCGATCTCTCTGAGCCTGCTCGGCAAGTAGTACCGGGTGCGCATCGCCACCAACTGGGGGAGCACCCTGCGACGGGAAGACGAAGCGAAGCTGACGACGGCCGTCGAAAAAGTGTTGAGCTAGTTCTCGGTCACTAGTTCACGTCGCTTCTGAGGAAGCTGACGAAGGCCGCCATGAAGAAGGCGATGGCGAATAGCACCAGCAGCAGGATATCGACGATGCGGGAATCGAGACGCACGCCCAGGTCGTCGGTGCGGTAATCGAAGGACGGCATATCCTCGATGGAGTAGTCGTCACTGCCGCCGCCGTCCCAGCCGAAGCCGCCCTGTCCCTCCGTCTGTTCCGAGACGAAACGGGCAAACTCCCTCTGATAGGTTCGCAGGTGTTTGACGAGGCGCTCTTCGTGACGCACGCCGGTGGCGCCGATGTCGGTGTTGGCGTAGACGAAGGAGGCCACCGGTGACACACGCGTCAGCAGACGCGCCACGTCGGTCTGTCGCGCCAGGCGCGACTCGAAGTCGCGGACCACGTCGGCGGTGATCTTGTTGACCTCCTTCTGCATCTTCTCACGCTGAACCCGCAGATCGGCGAAGAAGGCGGAGCGCTCCGCGGGGCTCATGCCACGAATCTTGCCGCGGATTCCGCGCCAGTTCGTGTTTTGATCGGTGATCTGCTTGGCACGCAGGGCGATGTCGCGCTCTACCTGGCCGATGGCGGGTACGGGCGAGACGATTTCGGCCACGTAGGGCCCCACGTTGGGAACAACCAGGGCGACCAGCACCCACACGGCGAGCAAGCTGAGGATGGCTGTCGACGACGAGCTGGAGCGCACCGACACGAAGAGGCCGATGCTGAACATGACGGCCAGCAGCAACAGCGACACGACGCCGGAAAGGACGAAGGCCTGCCAGTCGGTTGTCGTGAAGGGCACGTCATCCGACAGGGAAATGAGCAGGGCGCCGACGAAGAGGGACACCAGGAATGGCAGGGCGAGGCTGAAGTACCCACCGAGCCACTTGGCGGCGATGATGAGGTCGCGGGGCACCGAGTAGGACAACAGCAGCTTGAGCGTGCCCGTCTCCCGTTCGCCGGCGATGGTGTCGTAGGAGATAAAAAACGCCAGCAGGCTCAAGACCACGCCGACGACGAAGAGCAAATCGGCCACTGGAAACAACAGCACCGCCGGGTTCGTGTTGAGGTCACCCTGAAAGCCGGGCAGGAAGTCATCGCTGACGACGGCGGTGCGGTCCAGGGTTTTCTCGACGCCGTAGAACAGGACCTGAAAGGACTGCGGCGGCCGGTCGACACGCACTCCGTCGCGTTCGAGCCGGCGGAAGGAACCATATTCCCCCGCCTGATCCTTGTAGAGGGCCTGGTTCTGGGCGTATTCGCTACGACGGGCTTCCAGGTCGGCGCGCAAAACGACGACGGAGATGACGCCGAGCACGACACACAACGCGGCACACACAACAAACCGCAGCTCCAGCAGGCTCGTGAGCCACTCCTTGATGACGAGAGCTTTCAGCATCAGTCCACCAGGTCGAACTTGAGGAAGCCGAGGTAGGCGACCAGGAAGAACACGCCGTTGAGGACGACGAGGACGAGCAGGTCGATGTCGCTGGCTGCCAGGATCTCGCCCATCGGTCGTCGCTGGGGTGCGAAGGCGGGCAGGTCGTCCGGATCGACGGGCGCCTCCCTGATCTCGTCGCGTTCCTGGCGATCCTCGATGCCCTCGGTCTGCCGCCGCCGCTGCTGGTCGATGGCATCGATGGCATCGAGATACTGGACCCGGTAGCGATCGATGTACTGTCGCAAACCGGAAAAGTCGGCCAGGCCGGCGCCGGCGAGCGAAGCGGTGGCGTAAACGTAGCTGGAGGACGGCGAGATCCGCGCCAGGGCGACGCCGGCGGACACCTGCGATTCGAGCCGACGGGTGTAGTCGTCGATGATGCGCGCCGTGTTCTGTTCGATCCGCGCGTCGATCTTGTCGCGCAGGGCGGTGCGCTCCTCACGGCTCATGCTGCGCCAGTCGCGGCCACGCATCTCGGCCCAGGCGGAGGTGCGTATCGCATCGCGCTCACCAGCGATTGCCCCGGGCGAGGGAATCTTGACCGCGGCACGGGCGATGATGGGGGCGACATTCGGTACTGCCAGTACGAGCAGCACCCAGACGAGGAAGCTGACGACGAGGGACGTCGACGAGCGTCGTGTATAAACCGAGATGGCCAACGCCAGGGTATAAAACACCGACAGGTAAAGAGCGGCGACGCCGAGCATGGCGCCGAAGGCCCCCCACTCGGCACCTGTGAGGCGGAACACGGTCAGGGCGCTGATCACCAACAGGGCGGCCATCACCGATCCCAGAAACGGCACCATGAGGGCCAGATAGCCGCCCGCCCACTTGGACAACAGGACCATGTGGCGAGGCACGGCATTGGACATCACAAGACGAAGTGTGCCGTCCTCGTGGTCGCCGGAGATGGCGTTGAAGGCGAACAGCACGGCCAGCAGAGAGCCGACGATGTTGACGATGTAGAGCAGGTCGGGGGGCGGGAACAGCGTGTAGAGGGCGCTGGAGTATTTGCTGCGGCCCAGCTTCGGCTGACGGTTGGAGATGGTGACAGAGCGCGACAGTTCGCGTTCCAGGCCCACGGTAAACACCGACAGCGGGTTGGGCGGCTTCTCCTGCTGCATGCCCTGCCAGCGCAACGTCTGAAAATCGGTGGACTCAGACAGCTTCTGCTCGCGGGCGTTCTTGGACTCCGAGTAGGCGGACAACTGTCGGTCGTAGGAGAATCCGAGAATCAGCGCCGAACCGACAATCAGGGTAAACAGCAGACAGGCACTGAGGGCGAAACGATAGGTGAGCATGTGGGAGCAGAGCTCACGAACGACGAGGGCGCCGAACATAGACGAAGTCTTTTCCGAGACGGTGAGGTGAGAGCGATCCTTGAGGTTGGACGCCGGATACAACGGAAATGATTAATCGGACTCTGACAAGCCCGATCGCTGAACTATACTTCTACCGATGAAAATCACCAAGATTCACAGCTACCGCCTCAGTTATCCGCTGAAACGGGCGTTTGCCAATTCGAGCGTCTGGAACAAGGCGCGCACCGCCGTCGTGGTGGAGGTGGAGACGGATGCCGGGATCATCGGATGGGGCGAGGGAACAGCGGCTACGGACAGCGCCGTCGTCGCTCACCAGGTGATCGGCCGGGACCCCTTCGAGGTGGAAGCGATCGGCCGAGCTGCGCAGGAGGCTGGCTGTTCGCCCGCCGCCTGGAGCGGTATCGATATCGCCCTCTACGATCTGATAGGCAAACAGACAGGCCGCCCCGTCCACCAGCTGCTCGGTGGTGCCGCCCGCAAGCGCATCCCGGTGTACGCCAGCGGCCTGTTTCTCTACGACGCTCAGGAACCCACGGCGGGTCTGGAGCAGGAGGCGGGAGCATACCGGGACGCAGGATTCCCGGCAGTGAAGATGAAAATCGGCTTCGGAGCACGAATCGACGCCGCCCGAGTCGCCGCCGTACGCACCGCCATCGGCCCGGAGCTGCTGCTGGCAGTAGATGCCAATTGCGCCTACGACGCGGGCACCGCCATCGCCTCGACACGAGCCGTCGAGCCGTACGACATCTACTGGTACGAGGAGCCCGTGCCGCCCACCGAGGTGGAGGCTTATCTCGAAATTCGGCGGGCCGCGTCCATGCAATTGGCCGGCGGTGAGGCGTTGGAGGGGGCGTCTGCTTTCCGAGACCTCGTGTCAAACCGCGCTCTTGATATCGTACAGCCCGATATTTCAATAGCTGGAGGCTTCACGACCTGTCGAAAGGTTGAGACCCTGGCCCAGATTCACGGCGTGCGTACCCTGCCGCACATGTGGGGGACTGCGATCCGCCTGGCGGCGACCCTGCACTGGCAGGCGGCGATCCCGGACGCCGGCGAGGGCATGTTCCCGGAGCCCTGTCTGTTCGAATTCGACATGACGGAAAACGCCCTGCGCACGGAGCTGGCTCGCGAGCCGTTCGAGCAGGATGACGGCGCCGTGGCCGTGCCCGATGCTCCCGGGCTCGGCCTGGAGATCGACCGGGCCGTGCTGGAGCGTTACACGGAGGCAGTCGAGAGCGTAGACGGTTGATAGGAGCACGGCGGGAGCACAAACCCCAGAAAAGGAGCCATCACGTGAAAGAGCTGTTGATCCTCACTCCGCAGCAGAAGCAGTCCTTCGAGGACGAAGGCTTTTTACATTTGAGGGGGTTCTACGCGGGGGCCGAACTGGAGCGTCTGCGC
>JAYZCA010000051.1:0-17461 GCA_036339235.1 Candidatus Latescibacterota bacterium
TTCTGCCGGCCAACTATCTGAGGCGTAGGTAACATACCCGTGAAGAAGGCACCCTGTGGAGGTTACACTGAACGAGCAGCAGCTCGAGATGTGCACGACGAGCACCTGGGATTTCTCGGACCTCAACGCTCTGTTCCTGAACTGCACGATGAAGCACTCGCCCGAGATGTCTCACACGGACGGCCTGATCGGGATTTCGAAGGCGATCATGGAGAAGAATGGAATCACTGTCGAAGTGCTGCGGCCCACCGACTACGACATCGCCACCGGCGTCTATCCCGACATGGACCGAGCAGGGCTGGGACACCGACGATTGGCCCCAGATCTATGAGAAGGTGAAGAAAGCCGAAATCCTGGTACTGACTTCATCCATCTGGCTGGGCGAAAAGACGTCCGTCTGTACTCGTGTCATCGAGCGCCTCTACTCGACGTCCAGCGACCTCAATGAGCACGGGCAGTATGCCTACTATGGCGATGTCGGCGGCTGCCTGATCACGGGCAACGAAGACGGTGCCAAGCACTGCTCGATGATCATCCTCTACTCCCCTGTCGCACCCGGGCTACGTGATCCCGCCCCAAGCCGATTCGGGTTGGCTCGGTACCGTCGGACCAGGGCCCTCCGACCTCGATCCTGGATCGGGTGGGCCTGAAAACGACTTCACCAACCGCAATTCGACCTTCATGACCTGGAACCTGTTTCACATGGCGTGCATGATGAAGGACGCCGGCGGCATCCCGGCACATGGCAACCAACGTTCCAAATGGGCTGCCGGCTGCCGCTTCGACTTCCTGAATCCTTAACATCGCTGAAAAACAATGGCCGAAAAAACAACAGATCCCGTCTGCGGCATGGAGGTTGAACCCACGACCGCGCCCAGCTTCGTACACGAGGGTGTCACCTATTTCTTTTGCTGCGATCATTGCCGTGAGCGATTCAGCGCCGATCCGTCGCAGTTCCTCGAAGACCACGGCTCAGAGACCGGCACTGACGACCATTCAGATCACGGGGCGACGTACACCTGTCCCATGCATCCCGAAGTGCGGCAGGTCGGCCCGGGATCCTGCCCGGATTGTGGCATGGCCCTCGAGCCGGTCACCGTACAGGCCCCACGGCAGCGGACGGAGTATACCTGCCCGATGCATCCTGAGGTCGTGCAGGACTGTCCCGGCACCTGCCCCAAGTGTGGCATGGCTCTGGAGCCGCGCACCATCACTTTGGGCGAGGAGGAGGATCCCGAGTTCGTCGACATGCGCCGACGGTTCTGGTTCAGCGCGGTCCTGGCCCTGCCGGTACTGGTTCTGGCCATGGGCGATCACATTCCGGGGAACCCGTTGAACCTCTGGCTGTCACGCGCCGCCAACACGTGGCTGCAATTCGCCCTCGCCACACCCGTGGTGCTCTGGGGCGGCTGGCCTTTCTTCGTGCGCGGTTGGCAGTCCATCGTCAACCGCAGCCCCAACATGTTCACCCTCATCGCTATCGGCGTAGGTGCTGCCTTCGGCTACAGCATCGTCGCCACACTGGCGCCTCAGGTGTTTCCGGATTCTTTCCGTGGGCATGGCGGTCACGTGGCCGTCTACTTCGAGGCGGGCGCCGTCATCACCGCCCTGGTCCTGCTCGGGCAGGTGCTGGAGCTGAAAGCTCGCAGCCGCACGTCGGCGGCACTCAAGCAGCTGCTCGGCCTGGCGCCGCCCACGGCACTGCGCGTCGGCGAAGACGACGACGAGACGGAGATTCCCCTCGAAGACGTGACGGTGGGCATGCAGCTGCGCGTGCGCCCCGGTGGCAAGATGCCGGTGGACGGGGAGGTTGTGGAAGGCACCAGCTCGGTGGACGAATCGATGGTCTCCGGCGAACCCATACCGGTGGAGAAGGGGGCGGGTAGCGCCGTCACCGGCGGTACGGTGAATGGCAACGGCACTCTGGTCATCGAAGCGCAACGCGTCGGTGCCGACACGCTGCTGGCGCGCATCGTGCAGATGGTGGCCGACGCACAGCGCACGCGGGCGCCGATTCAGCGCGTTGCCGATCGCGTCGCCGCGTGGTTCGTGCCCGCGGTGGTACTGTCATCGGCGGCCACCTTCCTGGTCTGGGCCGCTGTCGGTCCGGGGCCGGCCATGGCGTACGGACTGGTCAACGCCGTGGCGGTCCTCATCATCGCCTGTCCCTGCGCCCTCGGCCTGGCCACACCGATGTCGATCATGGTCGGCACCGGACGGGGCGCCAGCACCGGCGTGCTGATTCGTGACGCCGAGGCGTTGGAACTCTTCGAGAAGATCGACGTCGTCGTCGTCGACAAGACCGGTACTCTCACCGAAGGCAAGCCGAAGCTGGTCGCCGTCGAGAGTGTTGGTGGCCTCGACGAGGACGACCTGGTACGCCTGGCGGCCAGCCTCGAGCGCGGTAGCGAGCACCCCCTGGCGGCTGCCATCGTCGACTGCGCCAGAGCGCGTGGACTCGACCTGGTCAGGGTTGAGGACTTCGAGTCGATTCCGGGCAAGGGGGTCAAAGGCAGCGTAGACGGCAGGGCCGTGGCCCTGGGCAACTCGGCACTCTTCGAGCAGGAAGGTGTCGACGTTACGGAGCTTCTCGATCCGGCCGCGAGTCTGCGCCAGAAAGGACAGACGGCCATGTTTGTCGCCATAGACGGCCAGGCCGCGGGCGTCCTCGGCGTCGCCGATCCGATCAAGGATTCCACGCCGGAGGCGATCCGCCTGCTGCACGAGGCCGAAATCGGCATCGTCATGCTCACCGGCGACAACGAGGTGACGGCACGAGCCGTGGCTGCCGAGCTTGGCATCGACGAGGTCGAGGCGGAGGTGCTACCCGAGGACAAAGGCGCCGTCATCGAGCGTCTGCAGGCGCAGGGGCACACAGTGGCCATGGCTGGCGACGGCATCAACGACGCCCCCGCTTTGGCGCTGGCCCACGTGGGAATCGCCATGGGCACCGGTACCGACGTGGCCATGGAAAACGCCGGCATCACCCTGGTTCAAGGCGACCTGCGCGGCATCGCCAAGGCGCGACTCCTGAGTCGCGGTACCATGCGCAACATCCGCCAGAATTTGTTCTTCGCTTTCGCCTACAACTGCCTGGGTGTGCCCATCGCCGCCGGCGTCCTCTACCCCGTTTTCGAATTGCTGCTGAACCCGATCATCGCCAGCGCCGCCATGACCTTCAGCTCCCTGTCGGTAATTGCCAACGCATTGCGGCTGCGCAACCTGAAGATATAGGTACGGCCATGCTCGTCCTGCTACTACTGCTTCTCGCCCTGCCCGTCGGTGTGTCGGCTCACGAGGACGACGTCGGTTTCCGATCCGGCATCCAGACAGCGGCTACGGTCTCTCCCTGGACCAACCTGGACTTCTACGCGGACCCCGGAAACTTCCAGTTTGCCATTGTCTCCGATCGCTGACCCTCGACGCCGAACTTGGATTGCCGCCGGTGCGAGTGAACCGCTATTCACTGGAGGAGACGGTGCTCAATCTGGTCATCAACGCCCGCGACGCCGTCGAACACGCCCAGGGTGACACCCGACGCGTTGTCCTTCGCACGCGTGCTGTCGACTCCTGGGTCGTGTTGGAGGTCGAGGACGAAGGATGCGGCATTCCTGAGGACCTACAGGGACGTATCTTCGAGCCTTTTTTTGACCAAGGAGCCGGACAAGGGCACGGGACTCGGGTTGTCCATCTCGCGGGCCATCGTCGAGAGCTTCGACGGCACCCTCGATATCGCCTCTCAGCCGGCCATCGGAACCTGCGCCGCCATCCGTCTGCCGACAGCCGCTAAGTAATCGCCACAGCCCGCCGAAACGCCTCCCCGCGCTCGGCATAGCTGGCGAACATGCCGAAGCTGGCGCAAGCCGGCGACATCAGCACCACATCTCCCGATGTCGCCCGCGCCACAGCGGCTCGCACCGCCGCCGCCATCGTCGCACAATCCTCATCCACCGGTCCGGTGAAACCCGCTGCCCGCGCCGCCTGGGCGATGCGCGGCCCCTCCTGGCCGATCGTCACCAGCGCCGCGGCATGAGCGGTGATGGCCTCCCCCAGCAGCGTGAAGTCCGCGCCCTTCGAGGACCCACCGGCGATCAGAATCACCCGCCGATCAGTCCATGCCCGCAAGCCGGCGGCTGCCGCTTCCGGTGTCGTCCCCAGAGAGTCGTTGACGTAGAGTACGCCCGCCCGTTCTCCCACTTCCTCGAGACGGTGCGGCAGTCCGGCAAAGGCCTGCAGCCCCACCGGCACCGCTCGCGCGGACGCGCCGACCAGCAGCGCCACCGCCACCGCCGCACAGGCGTTGCCCAGGTTGTGGTCGCCGCGGATACGGACATCCGCAGCGCTGGCAACCGCCCGGGCTGCGCCTCCGCCGTCACGCCACCAGATCTGGCCCCGCTCTACCCAGCAGCCATCACCGACGACTGGGAACGCGCCATCAAAGCTCAGCTGGCGTCCGCCGCCACCACCGGCCAACTCCATCGCCGTGGAACAACCGGCTGCGGCCAGCACCCAGCCCTCGGCGTCCTGATGCCGGCAGATCTCTCTCTTCGCCTCGACGTATTCGGAACGGGTCCTGTGGTGGTCGAGGTGATCGGTGGCCACGGGCAGCACGATGGCGCCCTGCGGGCTGCGGCCGAGGTCCTGCAGTTGAAAACTGGACAGTTCCAGTACTACAAGATCCTCCGTCCGCAGTTCGTCGAGGAAGGTCACCGGCGGCGTGCCGATGTTCCCACCGAGGCGGGCCGGAATGTCGGCGGCGGCGAGGATCGCCATCAACAGAGACGCGGTGGTCCCCTTTCCCTTCGTCCCCGTCACGCCGACCACCGATGCCGGGCAGCGGCTCAGAAACAGATCGATGCCGCTGGACAGACGCGCTCCCGACTGCTGGGCAGCGGCCAGCTCCGGGCGCCACGGCGGTATCCCTGGTGAGCGGAAGAGGATGTCGAAGTCCTCAAGGCCGGTCATCGCCGAATCGCCGAGTCGCCATTCGTCCACGGCGTCATCCCAGGGCGCCTCCCTCGTGCGCACCGCCGGATCGCCGTCGCATAGGGTGAAGGACAATCCGTGTTCCGCCAGCCAGGCACCGAGGGCGCGATTCTCGACACCGAAACCGAGCAGGGCGAGCCGCTTTCCTTCCAGATCCATGCCGTCAGTTCGACATCTAGTACGAAGCCACCCACTCGCCCAGGGTGGCGGTCAGATGGCCGAAGACGGACCAGCGCACGACCTCATAGCCGTGCGAGTTTTCGCGCGGGTAGCCGATGGTGGCGCAGCGCTCGGCGCCCCCCACCTGCAGCACACCCGTCGCATCCGACGCCGCCGCGGTGTAGACGACGTATTGCAACTGAGTGCCGGCCCGGCCTGCGGCCGTGGCGAAATCCGCTATGAGCCCCTGATCGAAGTGCACCTGGCTGTCTCGCGACCAGGTGCCGGGACGGCCATCGAGGGTCAGATCGGTGCCTCTGGGCATGGGCGTGGAGTCGACGGCGACGAAGGTCTCCACCTCGTTGCGCCGCACCCATCCCTTCGCCCCGAGCAACCCCGACTCTTCCTGCACCAGGAAGCACAGGTGCAGCGTGCGGCGTGGGGTCACGCCCGCCTCGCGCAACCACGACCACAACTGCAGCAGGGTCAGGCTGCCGCCACGGTTGTCGAAGAGCCACGCCGATACCAGGGGGTCATCGGCGGGGCCGAACACCGTGGGCCCGCGTACGCCGGCGGCCGGTACGGCGCACGTGCCGACGCGGACCCCGCGCGACGCCAGATCCTCCGGCGACAGACCGGTCAGCAACCGGCAGTCCGCCCAGATGATGCCACGACTGCCGCTGTTGAACTGCGCCACCGGGTCGGCGGGATCGCTCGTGTGCCCGGAGCCGAAGCTGAGGTGGGCGGGCACGTCGTCCCCGTCCCCCACCAGAATGACGGGACCCTCACCGAGCTTGAAGGGGTAGAGCCCACCGGAGCGTTGTACCCGCAGAGTGCCGTCCGCATCGATGGCGGTGACCACCATGGCGATCTCATCGGTGTGGCTGGCGATGGCGACGCCGGGGCCCGTCTCGCTCCCGGGTAGGGACACCCACAGGTTGCCCTGGCCATCTCGGTGTGGCTCGGCGCCCATCTGCTGCAGTCGCGACTCCAGGTGCACCGCCATGCGTTCCTCGCGCCCGGAGGGACACGGGATCTGCAACATGCTGGTAAGCTCGCTGAGGCCTGGCAGTTCGTCCTTCACCATGTATCTGTCTCCATGAAAACCTAGCCTGAAGCCGCTGAAAGTAGGACCCTGTCGAGGCGACGGCCATTTGACGCTGGCCGATGTGCCCCCCAATCTCTCGCCCATGAGCCGCTCTCGCCCCCGTCGCCACCGTGCTGCCGGGTGGATCCTCCTGCTCGCCCTGGCCAACCTCCCCGCCCGGGCCGAGCCGGTCACCATCTTTGCCGCCGCCAGCCTCGGCGGCGCCCTGAGCGAGCTGTGGCCGCCGCATCGCCACCCGGACGTGAGCCTGTCCTTCGCCGGCTCGTCGATGCTGGCGCGCCAGATCGACGCCGGCGCCCCAGCAGACCTCTTCCTGTCGGCAAGCCAGGACTGGATGGACTACCTCCAGGCGCGGGGTCGTATCGACATGACGAGTCGCATCGACCTGCTCGGCAACCGCCTCGTCATCATCGCCCCGCAGGGCGAGGGTTTCGAGCTGACTCTGCAACCCGACACCGACATCGGCGCCGCTTTCGACGGCCGCCTCGCCCTGGGCGACCCTGACCACGTTCCGGCGGGTATCTACGCCAGGCAGGCACTGCAGGCGCTCGGCTGGTGGCCGGCGCTGGCCGACCGCCTGGCGCCGGCCAGCGACGTTCGCGCCGCCCTGGTCTGGGTCGAGCGCGGCGAGTGCGCCGCCGGTATCGTCTACGCGACGGATGCCGCCGCCAGCCGGAACGTGGAGGTCGTTACCACCATCCCCGACAGCCTGCACGCGCCGATCCGCTACCCGGCGGCCCTCGTCAGCCGCCGCTCCACGGCTTCGACGCGTCGCTGGCTCGACACGCTGCGATCTGCTGCGGCGCGTGCCGTGTTCCGCCGCCACGGCTTCACCCTACTGACGGCATCGGAGTAAGGGCTTGCTCAGCCCTCAGGAATGGGATGTCTTGGGCCTGTCGCTGCGTGTGGCGCTGGCCAGTGTCGGGCTGAGTCTACCGGCGGCGATCGCCATGGGCTGGCTGCTGGCGCGCCGTGAGTTTCGTGGCAAACTGCTCCTCGACGGTCTCTGCCATCTGCCTCTCGTCCTGCCGCCGGTGGTTACCGGCTACGTGCTGCTGCTGGCCTTTGGCCGTCGGGGTTGGTTCGGCCCGGTGCTCGACGCTCTCGGTGTGACCCTCGCCTTCGACTGGAAGGGCGCCGTGCTGGCTTCGGCCGTCGTCGCATTTCCTCTGGCGCTGCGCGCGGTGCGCCTCGCCATCGAGGAGGTCGACCCACGCCTGGAGGGTGTGGCCCGAACCCTGGGCGCCGGACCGTGGCGCGTGTTCTTCACCGTCACCCTGCGCCTGGCCGCGCCCGGTCTGTGGGTTGGCGCGCTGCTGGCCTTCGCACGCAGCCTCGGCGAGTTCGGCGCCACCATCACCTTCGTCGCCAACATCGCCGGCCAGACGCGGACAATCCCCGCGGCGATCTACACCTTCCTCAACCAGCCCGGCGGCGAAGATGCCGCCCTGCGTCTGGTGTGGATCTCCGTCGCGGTGTCCCTGGCGGCCCTGCTCGGCAGCGAATGGGCGGCACGACGGGCACGAGGCCGGCAGGAGATGCGGTGATGTTGACCCTGTGCCTGCGCCGGCGGCTCTCCCACTTCGACCTCAACATCAATGTCGTCTGTCGGGAGCCGGTGACGGCGATCTACGGACCTTCCGGCGCCGGCAAGACAACGCTGTTGAATCTCGTTTCGGGCCTCACCCGTCCCGACAGCGGGCACGTCGAGTTGGACGGCGACGTCCTCTACTCAACCGCCGAGGGCACGGACCGGCCTCCGGAGGCGCGCCGTCTCGGTTTCGTCTTCCAGGACGACCTGCTCTTTCCGCACCTGTCGGTGGAAGCCAACCTGCGCTACGGCTACCAGCGCCTGACGCCCGCCGAGCGCCGCTTCGACCCTGGGCAGATCGTCGAACTGCTCGAAATCGGCCCGCTCCTGGGCCGGTGGCCGCAGCACCTGTCCGGCGGGGAACGCCAGCGTGTCGCCCTCGGTCGTGCCCTGCTGTCGTCGCCGCGTATGCTGTTGATGGACGAGCCCCTGGCCTCCCTCGACCAGGGGCTGAAGAGCCGCATCATCCCATATCTGCGGCACGTGCGCTCAGACCTGGGCATTCCCATCCTCTACGTGAGCCACTCTGTCGCTGAGATTCTCGAGTTGACAAGGCAGGTACTGGTGCTGCGCGAAGGTGAGGTGCTCGCCCACGGCGACTTCTTCGACGTCGCCCGCGACCCTGAGGTGCTGCCGCTGCTCGACGAATACGGCCTCGAGAACGTCCTTCCCGTGGAGATCGTCGGCGGTGGCGAGGGTGCGTGCACGGCGCGGTGCGGCGAGCAGATCCTGCGCATCCCGGCTTGCCACCGGCCGGCGGGAACCCGGCTGTTCGTAGGTGTGCGCGCCGACGACGTCATCCTCGCCCGCCAATCGCCGGAAGGTCTCAGCGTACGCAACACCCTGCGCGGCACCGTGACCGAAGTCGCCGCAGTAGGCGCCACGCGCCTGGTCACCGTCGACATCGGCCATCGTCTCGTCGTTAAGGTCACCCCCGAAGCCGTCGCCGAACTCGGGCTGGCACCGGGCCTGCAGGTCTGGTGCCTGATAAAGACCCACTCTCTGCGCCTGGGACCGGAAATCGACTGATCGCCGCCGAATACCGATCGCTGCGCGATCGTCCGCTGGTCATCAACTCTACTGATTGCCCGCACAGGCACAAACCCCTACCGTACGGCCTATGGCATTGACAATTCTGCGCACCGTGCGCCCGAGCACCACCTGGCAGGACACCCTCATCGTCGTCAAGAAGAAACAGCGCGTCGTCTTCGACGCCGAGGAGACCTGGTCTCCCGACATGCGCAACCAGATCGCCTGGTGCGGTGCCGACGGCATCTATGAGCACCCCGCCGGCGACGGCTACCTGCTGCCCGGCACCAATGTTGGCGCCCTGATTGCCCGCATCGGAGACGACGGTCCCGTATTCGCCGTGGGCAGCCGTCACGACATCATCGCCGACAGGTCGGGTACCCTCTTCCTGGCGATGAACGACCACCCCCAGCACAACGATCAGGCCGGCAAGGTCGTCGCCCAGGTTATTCTTTTCGACTAGTGACGCGCCGGACGGAGCCGCTCACCGACGCACAGTGGGATCAGCAGGTGCGTGCGCGGCTGGCCGCCTGCGTCCCCGACCTCGTGCCGGGTTCGCCGGCTGTGGGCGCCATCACCCTGCTGGCTGACGATGTGTGGATCGTCGAGCTGGCCCATGGCGGTCGCCTCATCGCCAAACACCAGTTCTACGGTCTGCACACGCGCGATGAACCCCACGACTTGCTGCAGGTCGAATTCGACGCGCTACGCTACCTTCGGCCCCGCGGGTGCGCCGTGCCCGTCGCTTTCGGCATCGATCCCGGCGCCCAGATCATCCTGCTGGAATTCGCCGGCCGCCGAACCCTGGCCGATGTGCTGGCCATGCCCGCAGAGACGCCGACCCGACGGCGACTGGCGGGCCGGGTGCTGCGTGAGCTGAACCACATCGAGACCCAACTCGGAATCACGGAGGCCGACTGGGCAGCTCGAGTCGTGCCCGGAGCCTCGGTCGAAGACCTGGCGGCGTCCTGGTCGAGTGTGGCTGCCATGGCCGTCGACGGTCTGCAACGCCTGTGGCAGGAAAACTGCGCCAGCGAGCCGCCGGAGTCGCTGGTGAACCAGGTTGGGAATCTGTGCGCGGAGCTGGGAGGACGCTCGCCGAGGGTGGGCGTCACCGACTATCAGCCGGCCAACATCCTCGTCGACGACAACGGCGAGCGCGTCACCTTCCTCGAGCTTTCGAAGCTCGGCTGGGACTGGACCGAGCGTCGCGCCGTTCAGTATACTTCGAGCGTCGACGACAGCGGGGTCAGCCTTCTGCGGGCCGATGTCGTCGCCTCGTCACCTCTCGACGGCGGTGCCCTCGACGGCCAC
Organism: Candidatus Latescibacterota bacterium; assembly: GCA_036339235.1. GTDB lineage: Bacteria > Latescibacterota > UBA2968 > UBA8231 > UBA8231 > UBA8231. The sequence goes on from JAYZCA010000051.1 coordinate 10,188, forward strand.
CACATCCTGTTTCAGCTGTTGCTCGTGCGGCGCGTTCTGAGCACGGCGTCAGGCGATACTGCCGGTCTCCTTCGGGCGCTGGTTACACCCCTGAGCCGCGATCCGGTAGCCCTCGAGCTTCGGCGTGGCCTGCAACCACTCACCTCTCGCTAGACTATCTCTTGGGATCCTAGGGCCTCATGCATGACTGATACCCCCCGTCGCAAGGTCCGCGAGATCGAGACCGTCGTCGCCGAGGTACGCGACGAGACGCACGACACGGCGTCGCTGTTTCTCGACATCGGTGCCCAGCCGCACGACTACAAGGCGGGCCAGTTTATCACCGTCAACCCGCACCAGTTCCCAATTCTCGAGCAGACCATCGCCTACCTGGAAGAGATCAAGGGGGGCAAGGAGAAACCCCGCGCCTACTCGATGGGTTCGGCACCACACGAGAAGAACATCCTGATCACGATCAAGGAAGAGCGCTTCTGGCCTGGGGAGTCGAAGTATCCACCCGTCCTGTCCCCATCCTTGACGCGCAACTGCCCGCCCGGCACGCCCGTCGTCATAAGGGGGTTTACCGGCGCCTACACCGTGCCGGACGACGTACTCGAACAGACCGACAACATTCTGCATGTGTGCGCCGGTTCGGGTATCGTACCGAACTTCGCTCTCATCAAACACAGTCTGCACGTCGACGACGGTCTGCGCCATGTGCTGCTCTACAGCAGCAAGACGAAGGCGGACATCATCTATTACGACGACTTCGCAAGGTTGGAACAGCGCTATCCCGATCGCCTCGAAATCGTCCATTGCCTGACGCGGGAGGATCCCGTCGATGTTGAGCCGCGGGGGCGCCGCGGCCGCATCGACGCCGAGTTGATCGCGCGATACCTGCCCGACCCGTCCAACTGTCGTGTGTACAGCTGTGGCCCCGGGGTAGTGCCGTGGGAGCGCAAGGAGGCCAGGGCGAAAGGCATCGAACCGAAACCGCGGTTCATCGAGCACATGCTCGTTCTGCTGACAGATGCGGGCCTCGACAAGTCGCAGATCAAACAGGAGAGTTGGGGTTGAAACTGATCGTTCAGATACCCTGCCTTGACGAGGAAGAGACGCTGCCGGCGACGATCGCCGACATCCCGCGGCAGATCGACGGCCTCGACCGCGTCGAGATCCTCATCATCGACGACGGCTCCACCGACCGCACCGCCGAGGTTGCACGTGAGTGCGGCGTCGATCACATCATCCGCTTTCCGCAGAACCGCGGCCTCGGTCATGCCTTCAAGGCAGGCTTCGACAACGCCTTGCGACTCGGCGCCGACATCATCATCAACACCGATGGCGACAACCAGTACTTCGGAGGCGACATCCGCGAGCTGGTCAAACCCATCCTCGAGGGCCGCGCCGATCTCGTCATCGGCGACCGCCGCACCAGCGACATTGGCCACTTCGGTTTTCTCAAGCGCACGCTGCAGAAACTCGGCAGTCGCGTCATCTCCCGACTCGGTGGCCTCGACATTCCCGACGTGGCCTCCGGCTTCCGCGCCTACACGCGGGAGACGGCGCTGAAGATCTCCATGTTCACCGACTTCGATCACACAGCCGAGCATGTCGTGCAGGCCGGACAGGACAATTGGGGCGTTGTCGTCGTGCCGATCCGCACCAACCCGAAGGCCCGCGAGTCGCGTCTGTTCTCCAACGTCGGCGAGTTCATCCTCAAGTCGGGCACGATCTCGCTGCGCGCCTACGCGCGCTACAAGGCGATGAAGATCTTCGCCTCCTTCGGTTTGGCCACCTTTGTCGCCGGCGTCGCCCTGGGGCTCCGCTTCCTGTACTACTTCCTGTTTACCGAGCAGGGCGAGCTGCACGTGCAGTCCGTGATCCTGTCGGCGGTGCTGCTGCTGGCGGGCTTTCAGATGTTTCTCACCGGCATCATCGCCGACCTGATCGCGACGAACCGTATGCTGATGGAGGACGCGCTGACGCGAGTCAAGAAGATCGAGATCGCCCACCGAGCATCCGACTGAGGGGCCAACACTTCTTGGCGGACTTCAGGCGCGCCGGTCTGTATCTGTAGCGGAGTGCCGTCGGCGCAGCGCCGACGGCGGTCTGCAGTACAGGTCGACGGCGGTATCGTCGACGGGATGCGTAAGCTCCACCCGTGCAGCGTGCAGGTGGTAGCCCATGTCACCCGGCCGTGGTATTCTTGCCGCGCCCTCCTCGTGGGGAATCCGCGTAGGCTTGCCCCCGATTTCGTAGAGCGGCTCCCCCACCAGTGGATGTCCGGCAGCGGCCAGGTGAATGCGGATCTGGTGCGGCCGACCCGTGGGGATCTCGACCTCTACGAGACAGACATCCAGATCGGACCGGACCTCGAGGCGACGTACGATCGATCGAGACGGCTTGCCTTCCGCGGCGACGGCGGCGTACACGTGCCCCAGCACCGGGTACTCCACACGACCGATGGGAACGTCGATTTCGAATTTCTCGGGCACGTGTTGTCCCTGAACCAGGGCCCGGTAGGTCTTGCGCAAGCCCCCGTCGCGGAAGGCCGTCGCCAGTCCCTGACGCAAGGGACCGGATCGGGCGAACAGCATGAGCCCGGACGTACCCCGACCGAGACGATGCGCCGGCGCCGGCTCGGGTCCGTATTTTTCGCGCACCGCGTGCAGCAGCGTATTCTCGAGCAGCTCGGCAGCCGGCAGAACCTGTAGTCCCGCCGGCTTGGCGACCACCAGCAGATCGCCGTCGTCGTGTAACACGGCGAACCAGCGCGGTGCCGCCGGTTCCGTCCACCCAGGTCGGTGGTAGGCCAGATGATCACCGGCTGCCAGCACCGTTTCAGTACCGATCACGTCGTTTCCACGGCGGATCTGTCCCGCCTGCAGTCGGCGACCCCACTCCTCGACGGTGGAGTGCCCATAGCGGCGGGTGTAGAACTCGAGGCACGTCCAGCCCGTCGCACCGGCATCGACGATGTCGGGGTAGATCCAGCCGCCGTTGCGGCGCGGGCGCCAGCCCGTTGACGAAGGAAAGCTCACGAGTTAGTATTTATTCACTATATTGTAATAATTATTATACAAGTTTCCCCACTGATTCGTCCCGTAATTCCTCACTGTATCATCCCCACACGCGTGAGATCTGCCGTGAGCCAGCTGCCTACAATCTTCATCGACGGCCAGGAAGGCACAACCGGCCTGCGCATTCGCGACCTTCTCGGCGAGCGCACGGATGTAAACGTACGGCTCATAGACCAGGACAGGCGCAAGGACACTGAGGCTCGCCGGCAACTGCTCAACGAGGTCGACCTGGCCATTCTCTGCCTGCCAGACGCTGCCGCCGGCGAGGCCCTCGAGCTCATCGAGCCGGGCAGCGGCACACGGGTCATCGACACCAGCACGGCCCGGCGCGTATACGACGACTGGGTCTACGGGGTCCCCGAGTTGTCTCCGGCGCAGCGCCAGGCGATCCGCACCGCAGAACGTGTCGCCAACTGCGGCTGTTATCCGGTAGGCTACCTGCTCGCTGTGCGTCCCCTCATCGAGGCTGGCCTGCTGCGCGCCGACGCGCCCCTCACGGTCAACGCCGCGTCCGGGTACTCCGGCGGTGGCCGCCGGATGATCGAGGCCTACCGGGAGACGCCTCCCGGTGCGCATGGCGACGCCGGCCGGGCCTTGTGTCTCTACAACCTCGACGGCGACCACAAGCACGTGGCCGAGATGCACAAGTTCAGCGGCTCGCTGCATCCGCCCCTGTTCGTGCCCTCCGTCGATCACACCTACTGCGGCATGCTTACCAGTACCCCCGTCACCGCCGCGGCGTGGTCATCGCCGGGCACCAGCGCACAGCAGGTCTACGACGTCTGGCAGGCGCGCTACGGCGACGAACCCTTCGTGCGTCCCGTCTCCCCCGGCGACGCCGAGGGCCTGTTGCGGGATGGCCGTTTCCTCGACCTCGACGGGGCCAGCCTGACGAACCGACTCGACCTGTTCGTCTTCGGCGACTCCGAGATCGGCCTGGTGCTGGTGGGTCGCGAGGACAACCTCGGCAAGGGGGCTTCCGGCAATGCCGTACAGTGCCTGAACCTCATGTTGGGCTTCGACGAGACCACCGGCCTGACGATCTGAGCGCAGAAGCGTGTCCGAGTATTCGCTTTGTGGCGAGGTCGCGTCATTGGCGTCGCTCGTAAGGCGCGCGAGTGACCTGGATTGAAGGAGATTCAGAGATTGAGCGGAACGCAGCGAGCGGCGTCAAGGGCGTGGCCCAAATGGGACGCTTGGACAAAATTCTAATGCCCGTCGAGCTTTCCGACACCCACTGTCACCTTGAGCAGCTGGATGCCGGCGCCCTCGACGAAGCGGCGGCTGCCGGTGTCACCACCATCGTCGCCGTCGCCCAGGACGCCGGCTCGATGCGTGCCGTCCTCGATCTGGCCAGCCGCTTCCCCGGCCGCGTTCTGCCGGGGCTCGGCATTCACCCGTGTACGGTAACCGACCGTGGGCTGGAGGCCCTGGCGCCGGATCTGACCCTGCTGACCGAGCGCGCTGCCGACGCCGCCGTCATCGGCGAAACCGGCCTCGACCACAAATGGGCTGTCTCCGCTGCACAGCAGGCCGAACAGGAGCGTCTCCTCGAACGCCACTTCGAGATCGCCGAGAGCCACCGCAAGCCGGTCAACCTGCACTCCCGCCGCTGCCTGCGACGGACGCTGGAGCGGGCCGTCGCCTTCCACCGCGCCACGGGCCTGGCGGCGCAGATGCACTGGTTCACGGAGTCGAAAAAGCTGATCAGGATCTGCAATGACGAGGACATCTTCGTCTCCGCAGGACCGACCGTCGTGGGCGACGAACAGGCAGCCGCGGCGGCCTGTGAGATCGCCGACGACCTGCTGCTGCTGGAGAGCGACGCCCCCGTGTCCGTGGGGGGTAGGCCCGGACACCCACGGCGCGTGCGGGAGGTAGCCGAGAAACTCGCAGTTCTTCGGGGCGTCACACTGGAGGCACTGGCCGCACAGCTGGCGTCAAACCTGCGTCGGTATCTGGCTGGCAGCATGACCGATTGACACGACTCGAGATCGCCTTCAGCGTTGACGCCATCCGTATCTCAGGTTATTCTACAATGTTTGCGTGGACCTGCGTGCCCGTGTCTGTAACCCCTTGTGCGGCAAGCCGGTCCGCGCCCCGGCCCTCCCTTTCCGGACGGCCGTGATTTTCAGCAACCTAAGCGCCTGAGTGAGCGGAGTTCGAACCGCGTGAAACGCATCTGCGTCATGGGTACCGGGTATGTGGGTCTGGTGTCCGGCGCCTGCCTGGCCGACTTCGGCAACGCCGTGGTCTGCGTCGACATCGACGAGCCGCGCATCGATCGACTGCGGGCGGGCGAAGTTCCGATCTACGAGCCCGGACTCGAGGAGCTGGTTGCCCGCAACCGTGACCGCGGTCGCCTGACGTTTTCGACAGACGTAGCCTTCGCCATCAAGTCCAGCGACATCGTCTTTATCTGCGTCGGCACGCCATCGCTGCCCTCCGGCGAGGTGGACATGTCGTATGTGCATGCTGCCGCCCGGTCCATCGGCCAGTACACGGAGGACTATAAGATCGTCGTCAACAAGTCAACGGTCCCCGTCGGCACCGGCGACGAGGTGGGCGCCCTCATCGCCGAGGTTCGTCCCGACGCCGACATCGACGTCGTCTCCAACCCCGAGTTCCTGCGCGAGGGTTCGGCCATCGACGACTTCATGCACCCCGACCGCGTCGTCATCGGCGCCTCGAGCCGGCGCGCCCTGGAAGCTGTCATCGACGTGTACCGCCCGCTCTACCAGAGTGACGTGCCGATGGTCCTCACCGACGTGCAGAGCGCTGAGATGATCAAGTACGCCTCCAATGCCATGCTGGCGGCGAAGATTTCTTTCATCAACGAGATTGCCAATATCTGCGAGGCCTTCGGCGCCGACGTCACCGCCGTGGCCCGCGGCATGGGTCTGGACAAACGCATCGGCCCACGCAATCTGTACGCCGGCGCCGGCTACGGCGGCAGCTGCTTCCCGAAGGACGTGCAGGGCCTGGCCGCCACGGCGCGCAAGGCGGGCGTCGACGCGCCCCTGGTGCAGAGCATCGATCCGAGCAACGTGCAGCAGCGGCGGCACATGATCGACAAGCTGCGCGACCTGATCGGCAGCTTCGATGGTCAGAGCATCTGCCTGCTGGGCCTGTCCTTCAAGCCCGACACCGACGACCTGCGCGAAGCGCCGGCCATGGAGATGATCGAGGTCCTGCTCGGCGAAGGCGCCTCGGTGCGCGCTTACGACCCGGTCGCCATGGAACACGCCAGGGCGCAGTTCCCGGACTTGGTCTGCTTCGACGATCCCTATGCCGCCGCCGCCGGCGCCGACGTCCTGGTGCTGATGACGGAGTGGAACGAGTTCCGCAACATGGACCTGCCGCGTATCCAGTCCGCCCTCGGTTCGCCGCGCCTGCTCGACTGTCGCAACGTCTACGACCCACGCGAGATGGCCGAACTCGGGTTCGACTACGTCAGTGTCGGACGCCCGCGGCGCAGCCCCGGTGATACCGTGAAAGCCGCCGCCGACTGGATCATGCCCAGTCGCTTCACCCCAGTGGGCTGACCCGAATTACGTGATGACGAGAACTCTGCTGATCACTGGTGGTTGCGGCTTCATCGGCGCCAATTTCGTGCGCCACATCCTCAGCCGCTACCCCGATTACCGGGTGATCAATCTCGACAAGCTGACCTATGCCGGGAACCCGGCCAACCTGGCCGACATCGCCGACGACGAACGGTACCGTTTTGTCCACGGCGACATCACGGATGCTGATGCCGTCGATCCGCTCGTGGCCGAAGCCGACTGCGTCGTCAATTTTGCTGCCGAGAGCCATGTGGACCGCAGCATCCTCGGCAGCGCCGACTTTCTCCATACCAACATAGACGGCACATTCGTACTCCTCGATGCGGCGCGCCACCACGGCGTCGAACGTTTCCACCAGGTCAGTACGGATGAAGTCTATGGAAGCATCACCGAAGGAGAGTGGAACGAGGACTTCCCCCTCGAGCCGCGCAATCCTTACTCGGCGACGAAGGCCAGCGCCGAGTTGCTGGTGCGGGCCTTCCACCTCAGTCATGACGTGCCTACGGTGGTGACGCGGGCCTCGAACAACATCGGGCCGTATCAGTATCCTGAGAAACGCGTCCCACTCTACATCACCAACGCCATCGATGACAAACCGCTGCCCGTCTACGGCGACGGCATGCAGGTGCGTGACCATCTGTTTGTC
>JAYZCA010000052.1:0-2798 GCA_036339235.1 Candidatus Latescibacterota bacterium
CGCCGGCCTGTCGAGGCTGAGGGTGAAGGCGGTGACCACCGGCCGCGGCGCCGCGCAGCCCGCCAGTTCGTGCACCGTCGTCCCCAGACGTTTTGCCTGCAGATCCCACAGGGCGCAATCGATGGCGTTGCGGGCCGCGCCGGCTGGCAGTAGGCTGGCTACCTCGGTGCGGGTCGTCCCTTCCCGCAGGCAACCCGCCAGGCCGTCCACCTGCGCCCGAACGCTGGCCATAGACTCACCGTAGCGAGCATAGGGGACGCACTCGCCTCGGCCCGCCGCGTCGCCATCGCCAAGCTCGACGACGAGGACGTGGGTGACGGTCTTCGTGCCTCGGGAGATGGTAAAGGATCCCGCGATGGGGAAGGACTCCTCGCGCACATCGACGGTGGGCATCTGGTGTCAGCTCAGGGCATCGACGAGTCTGCCGGCACCGTGGCGATAGGCATCTACGGCGGGCAGGCCAGTGTCGTCTTCGATCTTTGCGAGGACGCGCCTGGCACCGTCTTCGTCTAGAGCGGCGGTGTTAACCGACATGCCGATGACGCGACACGTCGGGTTGGTAAGGCGGCCACAGCTCTCGTTGAGGGCGATGCACTCGGACAGGGATGGCAGCTTGGCGTCGGGCAGGCCCCGCATGTGGGTGCGCGTGGGCTCGTGGCACATGACGAGCGCATCGGCCTGGGCGCCGTGCAGCAAACCGAGGGACACACCCGCGTAGGAGGCGTGGAACAGAGAGCCCTGGCCCTCGATCAGGTCCCAGTGGTCCGGGAAGTCAGCGGCGGGGGTCAGGTATTCGACGGCGCCCGCGATGAAATCAGCGACGACGGCGTCGACGGAGATACCGGTGCCGGCGATGAGGATTCCCGTCTGTCCCGTGGCGCGGAAATCAGCCTGCATGCAGCGCGTTTTCATCTCGCGTTCGATGGACAGGGCGGTGAACATCTTGCCGCAGGAGCAGTCGGTGCCCACGGTGAGCAGCCGCTTGCCCGCCCGCGGCCGACCGTTGGCGACGGCGAGATCGACCTGGGGAAAACGCACGTCGAACAGGTTGCGGCCCAGTGTCTCAGCGCGCTGGGCCAGGGGGGGGATGTGATTGAGACGGTTATGCAAGCCGTTGGCGATGTCGAAGCCGGCATCGAGAGCGTCGAGGAGCGTCGCCATCCACTGATCGGAAATCACGCCGCCGCGGTTGGCGACTCCGATAATGAGGGTGCGGGCGCCGGCGCGGTACCCCTCATCGAGGCTGACTTCCGGCAGACCCACGTCGGCCTGGCAACCCGGCAGACGCATCTGCCCCACGCACCACGCTCCACGCCAGCGGGCCACGCCGTCAGCGGTCTTGGCGGCCAGCTGGTCGGCGGCGTCACCGAGAAACAACACGTAGGGATGCCGGATCTGCATGATGAGAAACGGTACCGGCGCCTTTACAGGGGGTCAAGACAGTCCCGAAGTCGGAGCCCCGTGGTATATTGGAGAAGCTGGAATTACTCGACCTCAGGAGTGACTGCACGACATATGGCAGAGATCAAAGTCATCTGCCCCGAATGCGGCAAGCGCGTGTCGCTGCGCGGGCTGAACGGGCACCTGCGCTTCGAGCACGACTACGACCTCGACAGGGCACGACGCATGGCCGCCGGGATTCAGGTCGACAGCGCTCAGAATCGCGTCGAACAGGACGTGATGGACCAGGTGCGCCGCCTCTACACATTGAAGACGGACGCCGACCAGCTGCGACTGGCGCGCGAGGAAGGTGTTATCGGCGAGGCACTGTACGAAAGGATGATCACGCAGAAGGGCCAGGAGGTGACGGCGGTGACACGCTACCTGCAGCGCCTCGAAGAGACTTGGGCCCAGCGGGTGGGCAAAATCACCGGCGTACGACCTGACGCGGACACGGACGACGACATGGGAATGCTGGCGCTGCTGCAGAAGCAGGAGGAGGGATAGGGCGATGGCGCGAAAAAAAGCTCAAGTGATTCGCCATTGTCCTGATACACGGAGCAGGCGCCAATATGTAATGGCTTAAGTCGTCGTTATTCAACCTGTTACGAATGTCCCAGTAGGACGGCGTAACACCATGTCGTAAGGAGGAGGTCACACTCTCCCCATGCCTCTGTCGACAAACAACAACATCATGGCCCTGAACGTGGCCGGTCCATCTCGAAGACCATCATCCGACACGAACGGGAGATGGAGACCGTAGGGTCCGGCCTGCGCATCACGCGTGCAGAAAACGACACGGCCGGGTTGACCATCTCGGAGGGTTTCCGTTCGCAGCTGACACGCCTGGGTCAGAATGTGAGTAACGCCGAGCACGCGACGGATCTGCTACGCGTGGTGGAAGGGTCTCTGCACACAGCCAGCGCCATCCCGCAGCGCATGCAGGAACTGGCCGTGCAATCCTCCAACGGTCATCTCAACGATACCCAGCGCGAGGTCATCACCTCCGAATACAGCAAGGCCAGCACAGCTCGTTTGCGTCGCCCAAGCCACGGTCTACAACGGACGTATCTTGCTGGCAGGCTTTGTTGAGGTCGATGATGCCGCGTCGACATCGATGGCAGACAACGCGATCACTGAGGTCGTCGGCATCTCGTTGTTCGGCGCCGAACAAGGCACCTACACCTTCATCGACGACAGTAGCGGTAAGAGCCTGACTCTCGGCAACGGTGTCACACACAGACGATCGACATGGGAGTCTTCCTCGACGCCGGATGTGTTGCCCAGGGCACGAAAGAAATCGCCTCGATGGTGGCTTCCGGGGGCACGGCGGTCATCGTCTCGATTCGGTGTAACTG
>JAYZCA010000053.1:0-6022 GCA_036339235.1 Candidatus Latescibacterota bacterium
ACCTCGCCCCTGAGCATCGCCATCCCCGCAGGCGATCAGCCGCCCTTTGTCCTCGACATGGGCGGCTCCTCTCTGCCGAGCAGCCCCGAACTGATGGAGCAGTTTCCCAACGTGTTCTTCAAGGCCCTCGGCATCGGCTCGGTGAGCGTCATTCTCGGGGGCGTGCTAGCCGGCATCTGGCGCTCAGAGGTGCAGGCCCCATCATCGAAGTGGGAGTCGAACCAGGGGTCGTTCTTGACCGCTTGGGACGTATCCCGCTTCATGGACCCGGCACAGTTCGCCGCCGAGATGGACAGGCACATGGCAAACGTCCGGGCGATGAAACCATTTCCAGGTATGGACCGGGCGGAGCTGCCGGGAGGCATGGAGCACGCTTGGGAACGGGACAACGTCGAGCGCGGTATCCCACTGAGCGACGATCACCTCGACGTGCTCACCAACTGGGCCCGGCGTCTGGGCGTCGAGTCACCCTACGGCGACTATGAACACACCCGCTTTTAGTAATGATCTGAGCCCACCGCCTTTGGCGGTGGACCCGAGTCGGTCTCCCAGCGTGGTTTCGAACAGGGTATGAGCCACAAGGTGACTGTTGGACAACGCTGTAGCTGAGTCGTTCTTCCATCTTATCAAGACCGAGTTGACCTGCCATTGTCGCTGGCTCAACTACCAGTCTGCGTACCGTAGCCTCTTCGAGTACATTGAGATCTTCTACAATCGCGAAAGGAGTCACTCCTCCCTGTACTGCGTATCACCCGACCAATTCGAGCAGCACATACCCACAATCGCCGCTTGAGGGTGTCCGTTTTTCCGGGGGAGTATCACTGCCGTCTCATACGCCCGAATGTCACAAATCATCTCGGCGACAGGACACTGAAGGAGCAAATCGATCATGGCTGCCAAGTATCGCGTCGGAGTTATCGCCTCGGGCCGCATAGCCCGGGAGCACGGCCGCGGCTGGGCGGAGTGCGAACACACCGAGATCGTCGCCTGCGCCGACGCACATCCGGAGGCGTTGGAGAGCTATGCAAAGGACTTTCACGTGAAGGCGACGTATCTCGACCTCCGGGAGATGCTTGCCAAGGAGGAGCTCGATATCGTCTCGGTCTGTTCGTGGGACCCGCAGCACGCCGAGATGACGGTCGCGGCTGCGGCGTACAAGCCAAAGGCAGTACTCTCTGAAAAACCCATGGCCTGCTCGCTGGCCGAGGCGGATGCGATGCTCATCGCCTGCAAGCGCAACGACGTGAAACTTGCCATCGGTCATCAGCGCCGCTTCTACTCGTGTTGGACGGAGGCCAGGCGACTGATCGCCGACGGCGCCATCGGTGCGCCGGTGCGACTGTGGACGGGTGTACGGGCAGGGATGATGAACACCGGAACCCACGGCATCGACTGCCAGGGTTATATCATGGGGGACATGCCGGCGGAATGGGTGATGGGGAGTGTAGAGCGCAAGACCGACCACCATATCTTCGGTCATCGAGTCGAGGACCGCTGCAGCGGTCTGATCGGCTATCAGAACGGCGCCACCGGCGTCATCGAGAACGAGCTGTCCGGCAGGTACATGGTGGGTTGCGAGGTCTACGGTGAAGAGGGTATGATGGTCGTCAACGACAACTCGCTGAAATACATGAACAAGGACACGGGCGGCTGGTACGTCTTCGATCCGCCCGACAAGAACCAGCGCGGCTACGGAGACGCCTTCGTCAACCAGGCGTACGGCATCGTCGACTGGATCGAAGACAAGGTCGAAGACTACCGCGGTTCGGGGGAGAAGGGAAAAATGGCCCTGGAGATCATGATGGCCGTCTATGAGTCGGCGCGAGTCCACGCCCGGGTGGCCCTGCCGCTGCAGACGCGGGCGAACCCGCTGGATGTGGCCGTCGAGGAGGGACGTATTCCGGTGGAGAATCCCGGCTGGTGGGATGAGCGTTCCTTCCTGGTGCGTGGCGAGAGCATGAGCTGGATGTCGGCGAGGCAATGATGGTCAAGACCGCCCTGATCGGCTGCGGTGGCATCGCCGGCGCCCACGTGGAGGGGCTGGCCGAACTGCATGAGCTGGGCCTCACCGAGGCGCCGCAGGTCGTGGCTGTATGCGACATCGACGAGGCGCGGGCCAGGGAGCGAGCGGCGGAGCTGGCCGCCTTCGGTCCAAAGCCACGGGTCTATGTCGATCTGGAAGAACTGCTCGCCGTCGAGGATGAGGTGGAGGCGGTGGACATCTGCGCCCTGCACTCGGAGCACCACGCCCTCGCCGAAACGGCTATGGCAGCGGGGCGTCACGTTATCGTGGAAAAGCCCCTCGGTATCACCGTCCGTGCGGCGCGCCGTATCATCGATACGGCGGTGGCGACCCGGCGTATCCTGGCGGTGGCGGAGAACTACCGTCGCTCCCCGGGGGAACGGGCCATCAACTGGGCGATCCGTTGCGGACGCATCGGCCAACCCCGGCTGTGGTTGTGGCAGGACGTGGGAGAGGGTCTTGGCAAATGGGGCTGGCGCAACTTCCGTTTTCACGCCGGTGGCGGCTGGGTGCTGGACGGCGGCGTACATTTCGCCGACCTGTTCCGTTACCACCTTGGGCAGCCGGCGCGTTCCGTCTATGCGGTGAATCGCAAGTTCGAACCGTACCGCTACGACAATCCCGAGGAGCGTACCGGCGCTTGGGCCGTCGACGTGGAGGACCTGTCGGCGGCGACCATCGAGTTCGACGGCGGCGCCGTCGTCCAGTGGACGTGGTCGGGGTCGTCCCCAGGTCAGAGCTTCAACCGGCGGACGCTCTACGGCAGCGAGGGTTGTATCGACTGGGAGACGGGGCTGTGGACACGCGGCGGCGCAAACTTGTCGCGCGACGACCTCACCGCCGAGTACCGGGCCTCGCTCAGCGCTGAGGAGTCGAAGCGCTGGTTCCCCGGGGGCACCGAGAACACGATCGCCATCGAGCTGGTCGACTTCGCGCGGGCCGTACGCACCGGTTCGGTGCCCGAAGTGGACGGCCTGGAGGGCCTGCGGGCGCAGGCCATCTGCATGGCCATCTTCGAATCGGCGCAGGCGGGTCAGCCGATGCCGTTGGAGGCCATCGAGGCAGGGCACAGCGAGGGTTATCAGGACGAGATCGATGCAGTCCTCGGTATCGCCCACGACAACGATCACTGAGGACTTCGGTTCATGCGCATCCAGGACCAGCTCAATCACGCCCACGTCAACGACGATAACCTGGCCTTTTACCGGGCCATCGGGGTCGACGATCTGACCGTCTATCCGCCGCCATTCGGCGGCCCCGACGGTCTGCGCACGCGCGCCGAGATGACCGACTACCTCAAATCGGTGCGCCGGCAAGCCGAGTCCCACGGACTGCGCTTCACCAACATCGCCCTCGGCGGCCCCGATGAGATCACGCTGGCGCGCCCCGAGAGGGACGCGAAGATCGAGGAGTGGTGCGACGTTCTGCGTGCCATGGGTGATGCAGGGGTCCCGACCCTCGGCTACAACTTCAAGCCCATCGGCAATTTCCGCACGACGTCGGCCATGGGCCGCGGCGGCGCCCGCTACAGCACGTTCGACTACGAGGAATGGGAGCGCTCGAAGGGGGAGTGGGAAGACAAGCAGATCGACGAGCCGGGGATGTGGACGAACATCGCCTGTTTTCTCGAGCGCGTGATCCCGGTAGCCGAAGAGTGCGGTGTGCGCATGGCCCTGCATCCCGATGATCCACCGATTGCGGAGGCGATGGGCGGTGCGGCGCGTATCGTGTCGACCCTTGAGCAGTACGAGAGGATCTTCGGACTGGCACCGAGCGACTCAAATGCGATGTTGTTCTGCCAGGGTTGCGTCACCGAGATGGGCGCCGATGTGTACGAGGCGATCCGCCGCATGGCGACGCAGAACAAGATCGTCTACGTGCATTTTCGTAATGTCAGAGGATCAGGGAGGTATTTCGAGGAGGTCTTCGTCGACGAGGGCGACGTCGATATGCTCCGGGCGATGCAGACCTACAAGGACGCAGGTTTTGACGGCCCCTTCATGATGGATCATACGCCGCAGATTCCCGGAGACGCCGAAGGTGCCCGTGCGGGGCACGCCCTGGCGACGGGATATATCCGGGCGATGATTCAGGCCGTGTACCGCCCATGACGACCGGCAACGGCAGCCGACGCCCAGCCCGGAGTTCCAGGCCGCCCGCCCGCGGCTCGACAAGCCAAACGTGGTGGTGGTGATGTGCGACCAGCTGCGTGCCTTCGAGGTGGGCTGTTACGGCAATCCGGTGATCCGCACGACTAACATCGATCGCCTCGCCGCCCAGGGAGTGCGCTTCACCCACGCTGTAAACAACAACCCCGTGTGCATGCCTGCCCGCTCCTGCCTGTTGTCGGGGCAGTTCAGCCGCACGTGCCAGGGATTCTTGGGCAACTACTCGAAGAAGCTGTCTGATGGTACCTCATCGATGCCGGAGTATCCGGAGGAGGAGCGTCGGTTTCTCCTCGATCCGACGATGCCTGAGCAGCTGAAGGCCTTGGGCTACGAGACGACACTCATCGGCAAGTGGCACGTGCAGCCGTCACCACCGCAGGTGGGCTTCGACTACAGTCTGTACCCGGCGCGTCCACCACTGGCATGCCGGGCAGACTTTCGTCGAGAACGAGCCGCCACATGAGGCGCGGAGCGATGGCGGCGAGGGCGAACTCGTCGAGGGATTCAGCGTCGACTACGAGGCCAGGGCGGTGCGTGACTATCTCGACAGCGTCGCCGGGGAGAGGAAACCGTTTTTCCTCTATTACAGCATCTCACCGCCACACATGCCACTGGACGACGCACCGGAAGAGTACCTGCGAATGTATTCCCCCGAGCAGGTGCCGATCCGTGACAACGTGTGGTGCGACGACGGGTCCCTGCCGTACGACGAGAACTGGTTCAAGATCTACTTGTGGGACTTCCTCTACTATCAGGAGCATCTCGAGTACACCGAGCAGCTGCCGGAAGGGTTCACTCTGCGCCACCTGATCGCACGCTACTACGGCATGACATCCTGGGTCGACGATCAGGTGGGACGGTTGATGAAGGGATTGGGCGACAACGGCCTGGCGGAGGATACGATCGTCGTATTTCTCTCCGACCACGGCGACAACCTGGGCAGCCACGGCCTGTTCAACAAGGGCCGGCTCATCGAGGAGTCGGTCCGTATCCCGATGATCTGGTGGGGTCCGCAGCGGTTGCAATCGCAGGTGCGACACGGTGAAGTGGCCTCGATCATCGACGTCATGCCAACCGTACTCGAGTTGGCCGGTGGCAACACGCTGGCCAGCGTACAGGGTCAGAGTCTTGTGCCTCCGCTGCTGGACGAGGGCGACGGCCCGACCACGCCATCATCGAGACCACGCGCGGAGAGATCGGCCTGCGTACACCCGGACATTTGTACGGACTGCAGCTCGACGATGAGCGACGGGAAATTACAGCTGCCGGAGGGTGTCTCTACGATCTGGAGGCAGACCCCTACCAGATGATGAACCTGATGGAGACGGGGGATTCAGCCGACGTCGCCGCCGGACTCGGCGACCGACTGCGCGCCTGGCACGACAATACGTTCATCCGCCTCGCTCCCGACCTCCCCGAGGCTCGGTAGGAGTCAGTCCCGCATGTTGACAAATTGCAGGGGGATTCCGTAGTCCTCGGACTTGAGGAAGGCGATCACGGTCTGCAGGTCGTCGCGCTTCTTTCCCGTCACTCGCAGTTCGTCGCTCTGAATGGCGACCTGCACCCTCATCTTCTTTCCCTTCACGTCCTTGACGATCTTCTTGGCGATCTCCTGATCGATCCCTTGATGGATCAGCACTTCCTGCCTCAGCGTCTTGCCGCCCGCAGCCTGCGGCTCGCGAAATTCCAGACAGGCCGCGTTCAATTTGCGACGCACTGCCTGGGTAACGATCACATCCTTCACCGCTTCGATCTTCATCTCGTCCTCGCAGCGGACGACGATCTGGCCGGCGTCGCTGTCGAGCTCGATCGTCGTGTTCGAACCGCGAAA
>JAYZCA010000054.1:0-10242 GCA_036339235.1 Candidatus Latescibacterota bacterium
TGCGCTCTCCCAGGGAGAGCCGGTGCCATGCGGCATCTTCCGGGCGCGGCTGCGTCGGGACGGCTTCATCTCGGCCGACGCTCCGTACGACGGCGGCGAGTTCACCACCCCGGTCGTGACGTTTTCCGGCAGCCGTCTCGAACTGAACCTGGACGGCAGCGCCGGCGGGTGGTTGCAGGTGGAGATCCTCACACCCGAGGGCACACCCGAGGCAGGATACGAGCTGGCGGCCTGCGATCCCCTACGAAGCAACTCCACGGGAAGGATCGTGACCTGGGGCGGAAAGCAGAACGTCTCGGCCCTCGCCGGAAGACCCTTGCGCCTTCGGTTCGTGATGAGGTCCATGAAGCTCTTCGCGTTCCAGTTCGTGCCATCATAGCTGTCGGTGACTTTCATGGGCAGGATCCTTCGGCTATCATACCGAAGCTCACGACAATCCCGCAGATACCGGGATAGAGGAATCCCATGAGTTCGGCAGCCGAGTGGCGCCAGCATCCATGGAAGGGCGTGTTCCCCGCGACCCTGTGTCCCTTCCACGCCGACGAGTCGATCGACGAGGAGGGCCTGCGTGCCTACCTGAGCGAGCTTGCCGCCGTCGACGGGGTGCGCGGCCTGACCTGCAACGGGCACACGGGGGAGATCATGTCGTTACGGCCAGAGGAGCGCCACCGCGTGACACGGATCGTGGCCGAGACGGCGAAGGCTTCGGGTCGTGACGTCAAAGCGATTTCCGGCGTGTCGGCCGAAGGCAGCGCCGAGGCCGTCGACCACGCCCGGGCCAGCCAGGAGGCGGGGGCCGACGCCATCCTGCTGATGCCGCCCCATCACTGGTTGCGCTTCGGGCGCTCGAGCCGCACCGCCGTGGGCTTCTTCGAGGACGTGGCCGCCGCCGGCATTGACATCGTCGTGCACCAGTATCCGGCGTGGACGAAGGCCGGCTACACGCTGGACGAGATGAAAGCGATGGTGCAGATCCCGCAGGTGAAGTGCATCAAGATGGGCACGCGCGACATGAGCCGCTGGCTGTACGACTACCAGGAGCTGAAGAAGGTCAATGACGACGTGCCGATCATCACCTGCCACGACGAATTCCTGCTGCCCACGCTGCTCGAGGCGGCCGACGGCGCCCTGGTGGGCTTCGCCGGCTTCGTGCCGGAGCTGATCGTCGAGCTCGTGCACCGCGCCCTCGACGGCGATCTGGCGGGCGCCAAGCAGACGCAGAAGAAGGTGGAGCCCCTCAACCGCATCGTCTACGCCTTCGGCGAGCCGTCGTCGAGCGCCCACCAGCGCATGAAGTGTGCCCGCTGGCTGCTCGGACGCTTCCCGTCGCCGAAGATGCGCCGGCCCCTGCGCGACCTGGGCGTTGCGGAGATCGAAGCCATCCGCTCCGAGCTCGAGGCTCTCGGCTACGCCTGCGTGCAGAAGTGATGGCCGCAATGAACGAGCTGCTCCGACCCGAAGAGCCCGTCAAGGTCGCCCTCATCGGCGCCGGCAACCGGGCGTCGACCCTCTACGGTCCCCTGTTGCCCGACCTGATCGACTGGGTTCAGGTCACGGCCTGTTGCGATCCGGTGGCCGAGCACCGCGAGGCGATGGCCGCGGCCCTCGGGGCGCGCCCATACGCCGACGTGCGCGACCTGGTCCGCGACGAGATCGCCGAGGCGGCGCTCGTGGTGACGCCGGTGCCCTCGCATTTCGGCTACTCCGTCTACCTGTCGAGCCACGGTGTGCACAACATGACCGAGACCTCCTGGTGCAGCCTCGTCGACCAGGGCCGGGAGATGATCCGGCTGGCCGACGACAACGGCGTCGTCGTGCGTGTGGCCGAGAACTTCTTCCGCTTCGAGTGCGACCGCTTCGCGCAGACAGTGAAGGACAGCGGTTTCCTGGGGCGTATCGGCCGCATCTTCAGCTACGCCGACCACACGGGGTACCACAACAACTCGCGCTGGATCCGGCTCTACGGCCATCCGACCAGCTGTCAGTCGATCACGCACGCCATCGACACCCCGTCCTTCCGCTCCCAGCCGCACCGCTTCCACAGGGGCGAGACCTTCGGCGCCAACTTCTTCACCTTCGCCGACGGCGAGCTGGTGTCCGACCAGCTGGCCAACGGCAAGGGCTTCCTCGGCCGTCACCCGCGGCCGGGCTACACGGAGTGGCAGGGCGATCGCGGCACGCTGCTGTGCCGGGCCGCCGATCCCCGGCCGTCGGGCGACGGGGCGACCAGCGCCTTCACGGCACCCGGCCTGCAGCTGCGCCGCTGCTCGGACGCCGGCATCGATCCGGAGAAGGGCGTGGAGACCATCCGGGCCGTGGCCGACGAGATCATCGACGTGGCGCACGAGGACGAGGACGGCAGCTGGACCAGGACGTACGCTGACACGAGCGCCGGGCGAATCGAGTACGCGAGCCCCTTCCGGTGCTCTACCTACCGACAGGCGCGCACCGACTACGGCCCCGCGGCGATGAGCCACATCGTCGACTTCGCCCTCGCCGTGCGCGGGCTGCAGGTCAGCGAGTTCGACGCCCACGACGCGCTGATGTCGCTGATGATGTGCGTCGGCTGCGACGAGTCGGCGCGCAACGACGGCCGCAAGATCTCCCTGCCCCTGGACGGCGACACGGAGACGGAGACCGAGGAACGGGCGGCCCTGACCCATCAGCACGGTGTCGATCCGATGGATGTGGAGGGCATGATCGCCTTCAGCTACGCGCGGCCCTGAAGGGGAGAACCACCGATGGGCCGCGGTCAGGTATATCCAGCGGAGGGCCACAGCTTCGTCGACGACGCCACCGGCGCCCACCTGCGCCAGGTCACCAGCCAAGCGTCGATCCATCACCATCCGTTCTACTACATCCCGGCCTACGACGACGCCATGCGCCACCTGGTGTTCGTCTCGCATCGCAGCGGTCGGCCCGAGTTGTTCCTCGAGCGGCGCGAGTCGGGGGAGCTGCTGCAGCTGACCGAGCACGACGGTCTGCACGAATATTCGATCCACCCATCCCACGACGGCCGCTTCGTCTACTTCACGTCGGACACCGGCGCCTGGCGGGTCGACACCGATGCTTGTGACGAGGAACTCGTCCTCGCCTTTGACACCCCCGATCTGTCCCACGGCGGTGAGCCCGGAAACGCGGGGGGTACGACGGCGCTCAGCTACGACGACGCCTGGTGGGCGGTGGCTGTGGGCGTCGGCGACCGGGCCCGTCTCGTCGTCATCGATCTGGCCCGCGGCGCTGCCGAGGTCATCTTGGAGCGCGCCGCCATCGGCCACCCTCAGTTCCATCCCCGAGACGCGCGTCTGCTGCGCTACGCCGGTCGCTACGACGAGCGGATGTGGACGGTCCGGCGCGACGGGACGGGCAACCAGCTCGCCTACGAGCGCCAGGGCAAGGAGTGGATCGTGCACGAGACCTGGCATCCGCGCCGGCGGGAGCTGCTGACGACGCGCTGGCCTCACGACGTGATCGGCGTCGACATCGACACGGGCACGGTGCGGACCGTGTGCCGCCTCAATGCCTGGCATCCGATGATCAACGCTGACGGAACGCGCATGGTGACAGACACGACCTTTCCCGACCGCGGGTTGCAGCTGTTCGACCCGGAGGGTGAGGGTGAGCCGCAGCTGCTGTGCACTTCAGCGTCGAGCAACGTGGGCAGCCACTGGGACACCGACCACTGCCCGTACGACGACGGTCCTGTCGAGGTCGACTCGCTGCAGCATACGCACCCGCATCCGAGCTTCTCGCCCGACGGTCGCCGGGTGGTCTTCACCTCCGACCGCAGCGGGCACGCGCAGGTCTACGAGTGTGGGATCAGGCATCCGGATGGGTAGGGATCTATGGCTCGCTGGCACACGATGCCGCGGTCAGACCCGCCGGCAGCAGGTGGATCGTCGACGACACAGGGCGGTCAGAGGACTCTACTCTGAGGGTACAGGGACGGGGCGCTCGACGACGGCGCGTTCTATCATCAACGTCGATCTCGTGCGCATGACGTTGCCATAGTTCTGCGATCAACTTGTCCATGGTCGTCGTCTCCGCGTGTCGCAGCATCGAGGAGCGAATGCTCCCCGCCACCACCGAGAGGGGGTAAGCTCTCCGTCGGTGCGCGTATAGAGGTCGGCGTTTTCTTCGTAGAACCGGCGGACGCTTGCTTCACTTGTATCGGCCTGGGCTCGCCGTCCGACCTCTACCACGCTTGCTGCTACACCACCTTGGGTTGCGTGAATTGGCTCTCTGCCTTGCCAGAGTCCGCCTATGTCTTCTAGGTAGTCCCATCGTCAACATCATCTTCCCATCTGGGTCCCATGCAGATCGACATCGAGCAACTGTCCAAGCGCTACCGAGGCGGCCACTACGCCTTGCGCGATGTGGATCTGACCATCGGCAGTGGCATGTTCGGCCTGTTGGGGCCGAATGGCGCCGGGAAAACGACGCTGATCCGTATTCTCGTCACACTGCTGGCGCCTACATCGGGTCGTGTGTCCATCGAGGGTTTCGACCTGAAGCGGGATCGTGACCAAATCCGGCGGATGGTGGGATACTTGCCGCAGGAATTCAGTCAGTTCCCGAAACTGGCGACGTGGGAATTTCTCGACTATTGCGCTGCCCTGGGTGGGCTGAAGCGGAAATCGTCTCGCCGGGAGCGGGTGGATGAACTGCTTCACGACGTGGGCCTGTTCGACGCACGGGATCGGCAGGCGAGCAAACTGTCGGGTGGAATGAAGCGCAGACTCGGAATCGCCCAGACGCTGGTGAACAATCCATCCATCATGGTCGTCGACGAACCGACGGTCGGTCTGGACCCACAGGAGCGGCTTCGCTTTCGCAACCTGCTCGCAGAACTTGCTCGAGGAGAGATCATCATCATCCTGTCGACCCACATCGTGGGTGATATCTCCTCGACCTGCACCGATGTGGCCTTGCTCAACGAAGGGACGATCCAGTTTCACGGTCCCCCGGATGAACTGGTGGCCACATCGAAGGACCGCGTCTGGCAGATCACCGCCTCGCACGAGGAACTGGACGATCTCCGTCAGCGTTTTCCTGTCGTGTCGAGCGTTCCGGCAGCGGAGGGGTACGAAGTCCGCCTTGTGGCAGACGAAGACCCCGGGCCGAGAAGCAAGACGGTCGATCCGAATCTCGAAGACGCCTACATCCACTTCATGCAGGCGGCGGGTCAGCAGATGGATCTGGAACAGGACCTGGTGGAGGGCATGTGATTCACCCCTTCGTCATCTGGACTGTCGCGGTCTACGAAGCGCGCCTGTTGTGGCGGTCGTGGGCCTTCAGGCTCACCATCGGTGCTGCCCTGATCTATCTGATCTTTCTCGACGTCATCCTCAACATCCCCGCCACCCAGCCTCCGCACTTCTTCCGTTCCCTGTCCGGGAATCTGCCTCTGGTCAATGTGCGCCTCCTCGGCATGGCCCTGGGGATGATTTCAACCCTGGTGGCGACGGAGTTCGTCAAGCGTGATCGGCAGCAGGACACGGTGCAGACGTCGTATGTGCACAGCTTCAGCAATCTCGACTACGTACTGGGCAAGGTGTTGGGCGTGGGGTGGGCCTTTGTCGCTCTACAGCTCATCATCCTTGCCTGTGTCGCTGTGGTTCACCGTTTCTTCGTGCCCCTGCCCTTCGCCTGGCAACCCTACGTCCTGTTCACCCTCTTCGGAACACTGCCAACCCTTGCCGTCATGATCGGACTCTCCGTCCTGCTCGTGACGATCCTGCGAAGCCAGGCGCTGGTCTTCGTCCTCATGATGGGCCTGGCCATGTTGTGCCTCACCGTGCTGGGTTTCCGCTACAACTACTACTTCGATGTCCTCGGCTTTCACATCCCCATGACGTGGTCAGACTTCGTGGGTCTGGGAAATCTCGAACAGTTACTGGTTGTGCGCGGCACCCACCTGCTGTTCGGCATCGCCTGTATCGCCGCCACCGCTTTGCTCAGTCGACGGTTGCGCCAGTCGACGTCGGCGAATCTCGTGGCGGCGCTGATCATGGTGGGTTGTCTGAGCGGGGCTGCCTGGCTCAGCGTGCAGTACTGGCAGGGCCACACGACGGATGCACAATACCGTCAACATCTGCGAGACTTGAGTGCCGCTGCCACCCTCGAGTCGACACCATCGGTGACGTCCTACGACCTGGAGGTTGAGCACCACGGATCGCAGATCGGTGTCAGGGCGGCCCTGGAGATGGTCAATTCGACGAAGGTGACCCTGGACACGCTGCTGCTCACGTTGAATCCGGGGCTGGTGGTAAAGGAGATCCGCATCGATGGCGAGCTGGCCGAATTCACGCGGGATCATCACCTGCTTCGAGTGAACTCGGCGCCGCCAATAGCGCAAGGTGCCACGCGACGACTGGATATCCAGTACGCGGGCCAGATCGACGAGCGCTTCTGCTATCTCGATGTGGACAAGGAGCGAATCGACAAGGCGTACCGGCTGTTGCTGATCACGGTGCCCAAGAGATACGCCTTCATCACCCCCGACTACCTCCATCTGACGCCAGAATCGGCCTGGTATCCTGTGGCCGGTATCGCACCAGGGGCTGCGTTTCCGCTGGCCGGTCAGCGTGATTTTTCGACCTACAGACTCCGCGTGGCGGTACCATCGGCATGGACTGCTTTTTCTCAGGGGGCCACATCCATCGACACCGTGGCGGGAGTCGTGAAATACGATTTCCGCCACGAGAAGCCCCTACCTCAGATCTCGCTGACGGCCGGGGTCTACGACGTGCGTCAGATCACGGTGGACGACATCGACTACCGTCTCGCCGTGCACGAGAACCATACATACTTCGACAGTTATCTCGACTCCGTGTCCAGCGTACTGCCGGAACTCATTCGCGAATTCCGCAACGGCTACGAGGTCGACCTGGATCTCACTTACCCCCATCCACGGTTTTCGCTGGTGGAAGTGCCGATCCAGATCTTTGCCTATCGGCGTCTCTGGACGACAGCCCAGGAGACGGTGCAGCCGGAACTCGTCTTTCTGCCCGAGATGGGCACAACCTGTGTGGGCTGTGATTTCGCGCGACAGAAACGGCGCTCGAAGTTCCGCCAGGAGTGGGCCAATCAGGCAGAGTCCGCGGCGACGCTGCAATCAGACTATCTGCGGACCTTCGTCCTCGTCGATTTGCTGCGGATGAGAGATCCGGGTTCAACGAATCTGAGTCGAAATGGTTTTCTGGAATCCGGTTGGGAAGTGCTGCCCAACTATCTGTCCTACACCACCCATCTGAGTTCTCCGCGGTGGCCGGTCCTCAACTATGCCCTCGAGGCGTACTTCCGAGACCGTGTGACTCCGCCAGAGAACGTGGGAGCCCGTCGATGGATTGGCATGACCGACGTAGAGCGTGCAAATCTTCTTCTGCAGCGTACCGATCTCGAACAGCTGCTCGCTCAGGAGGGCGAAGAGGATGAGAACATTCGTGCCAAGGCGATCCGAGCACGGGGTCGCCAACTGCTGCAGCTGTTCGCCGCAAACGTCGGACCCGAGGCTTTCGCAGAGCGTGTGACAGCCTGGGTCGAAGAACACAAGCATCAGCAGATGACCCAGGCGCAGTTGCTACAGTTCGTGGACCAATTAGGCGTGCAGAATCCGGAAGAGGCCATCGACGCCTGGTATCGAGCGACCCATCTGCCCGGATACGAACTGGAACGGGCAGAGACCTTCCTCGTGTTGGAGGGCGAACGAACGCGCACGCAGGTCGAAGTCGATCTGAGCAATCCAACCGCCGTCGACGGGGTTGTGGCCGTGAGTTTTCGCTATCGTCAGGTCGATGCCGTGCCATGGTGGCAGCAGAACGAAGGGCAGGCGGACTATACGCAAATGGTTTCCATGCCGGCGGGTACACGAAAGAAACTTGGCATCCTGCTGGACAGGCCCGTGGCGGAGATGACGATCGACACCTACGTGTCTCGTAACATCCCCTCTATGATGCAGACGCCCTTCAACGAGGCGACGCTGCGTCGAGATGCGGTAGCTCATGCGGACGAGATCATCGAGAAGATCGCCGACGATCCGCCACCCGAGGTTACCGAGTATGTCGTCGACGACGAAGACGATGGTTTCGAGTTCGTCATGGGGCAGAAACCGAACTGGTTGCGTCGTGCCGTCGTCGATCTGTTCGATCTCGAAGAACAGGAAGTCAACTATCGGGCGATGCGCTGGAGGGATGCACCCGGCACTTGGCAGGCAACGACAGATCAGCGCTTCTATGGGCGCTTCGTGTTGTCAGGCCGTTACAAACGAGCCGGAGATGGACGCAGTGGTGTCGCCTGGCAAACGGAAGTAGCCCGTGCAGGAGACTACGAATTGTACTACTACTGTGGCCCCCTTGAAGAGATGAAGCGAGAGCATCGTCGCCAGCGCGTAGACAACCAGCTCACCTTCCTCGTTCACCACGACGAAGGGCCCGAAGAGACCGTCCTCGATCTGGGCGAGGCGCAGGAGGGGTGGAATGAGCTCGGTACGTATCGTCTGGCGGCGGGCACGGCGCGCGTAGAGCTGTCGGACAAAATCGGAGGGCGCGCGGTCGTCGCCGACGCCATCAAATGGGTGGAGCAAAAATGACGAGACAGGTCCTGCGACGCCTACCGCTAGTGGTAGGGATCATCTGGTTCTCGAGGGCACAAGCGGAGCCCTTTCCTCTGGAGGTGGCGCTGCAACGGGCGCTGGATCGCTCACCGACGATCCTGACGGCACGGAGCAATCTGGAGATCAGCCGCCGCAATCTGCTGGCCCAACGGGCGGCGTTGCGCTCTCAGTTTCATCTGATCCTGACGCCTCTGCAACTGTCGAGAGATCGTGTCTTCAACGATCTGGTCTCCGCCTACAACACACAGGAGCAGACCCAGTCTGGAGGTTTCCTCTCGATCCGCCAGCCTATCGAATGGTCAGACGGTACCCTCTCCCTGACACAGGGATTG
Organism: Candidatus Latescibacterota bacterium; assembly: GCA_036339235.1. Classification (GTDB taxonomy): domain Bacteria; phylum Latescibacterota; class UBA2968; order UBA8231; family UBA8231; genus UBA8231. Next base: position 8,947 of record JAYZCA010000054.1, read on the forward strand.
AACTGGCGCGAGGCCTCCAGTTCGTTCGCCGGAGGCGGTGAGCAGACGACGTTCAGCAGCAGCTTGCAGTTGCGCTATTCTCAACCCCTGTTCACCTACAATCGCACGCGCCTTGACCTGAAGCAGCTCGAACTCGAACTCGAGAATGCACGGCTCAGCTACGCCGTTCAGCGGTTGCAGATCGAGTCCGATGTGACACGACAGTATCTCGATCTGTACTACCGCCAGCGGAATGTGGGCATTGCGGCTGAAGAACTGCGCAATGCGACCGGCTCTCTGGAGATCATTCGCAGCAAGGTTGATGCGGGAATTACGGCACCAGAGGAGTTCTATCAAGCCGATCTGACACGGGCCAACAGCCAGGCCACGCTGGAGAATGTGCAGATGCAATTCGCCAATGCGCACGACACATTCTGCCTGCTTTTGGGACTCCCCTTCGACACCGACCTCGACGTTGAAGCCGATGTGAGGCCTCAAATGACGGACGTGGATCTTGACGAGGCCGTGAAACATGGCGTGATCCACCGTATGGAGATTCGTCAGAGCGATCTGGCCGTGCGTAACTCGATGGCAGAGGTGATCCGCACACGCGCGCTCAATGAGTTCAACGGGTCGGTGGATGTCACCTTCGGACTGATCGGCACCGACGAGACGGCGGCTGACGTGTACGCCTCGCCCACACGCAACCAGGGTGTCGCCGTGCAGTTGAATGTGCCTCTCTTCGATTGGGGAGAGAGTGCTCATCGAGTCGCGGCGGCGGAACAACAGGTGGCTCGAAGCGAACGATCCGCCGCCGAAGAGCGCCGGCAGATCACGGCCGAAATCCGGCAGGCGCACCGGGCCCTGCAAAATCAGGAAACGCAGATCGACATCGCCACCAAGTCCGTCGACAATGCCCGCAGGACCTACGAGATCAACCTCGAGCGCTACCGCAACGGCGATCTGCCCTCCAAAGACATCGCGTTCTACCAGACCCAATTGTCGCGCGAGCAGCTGAACGAGGTGTTCGCTCGAATCAACTACGAACTCGCCCTCCTCGACCTGAAGGTCCGAACCCTCTACGACTTCGCCCGCGGTGAGCCTTTGGCGCCGACGGTAGATGGAGACTGACATGACGATGCGCCAATCCATCGCTACGAGCCTGCTGTTGGTGGTCGCACTCAGCGGCTGCGAGGAGGAAGGCCCTCAGATCGACGTGGAGTCGGCCATTCCCGTCCGCGTCGAGGCCGTACAACGGCAGCCCATCGCCGAGTACGTTTCGGCCACGTCTACGGCCCAAGCGATCAATGCGGCAAC
>JAYZCA010000055.1:0-4211 GCA_036339235.1 Candidatus Latescibacterota bacterium
ATGCCCTCGCGGTGGCTGCCGCGCACGTAGCGGATGCAGCCATTCTCTTCGTCGATGTCGTCGAGAGCCAGCCACAGCGTGACGGCCTCGTTCGGTTCGAGCATGAAGTAGAAGCCGTCCTGGTGGGGCGGCGTGATGCCACCGACACGTGCGGGCTTGTTGAACCATTGCAGGTTTTTGCCGCGCACGCCGTCACCGAGCAGGGCACTTGCAAGTCCCTGCAAGCGCTCGGAGTGGAACAGGTCGTCGAAGTAGGGATCCAAGTCGTACAGGTTCTGCAGGCGCTTGATCGAAGCCGGGTCGTCCTTGTCCTCATAGAAGGCGGTGTTTTCCGGGGCCGTGGGCAACACCTCGACGATGAAGCGATCGATGTTGGCGTTGACGGCGGCCGTCTCTGCCGCTGACAGGTACCCTCGTAGCAGCACGAAGCCATCCCGCTCGAAGTCTGTTTTCTGTGCGTCGGTCACGTTCATCTCAGGTGTTTCTCCAGAAAAGCAAAAGTACCCTTGCCGTTGATGGTGTGCGGGCCGTCGAAAAACTCGATCTCTGTGCGGTCGCCGTGGCCCAGCAGAACGTAGAGGCGACGGGTGCGGGCATACTCGTAAGCCACCCACTCGTCGGGGGCAACCCCGTCGTGATGGCCGCGTTCGACCATGAAGGGCCGCGGGAAGATGAGCCAGCTCATCTCGGCATAGTTGAGGCTATTGCCCAGGTCGAACTCGGGCATGTCGTACTCGGCGGTGCCCATGTAGGACCACCGGTGCCGCGTCGATGAACACTTCCAGATCCACTCATTGTAATCCGCCGAACAGATGGACAGACAATATCCCGGCAGAATAGCGGGCACCCGCATGGCGGTCTTGCCGCCGTAGCTGAGACCGTAAAATGCAATACGCTGGGCATCGACGAAGGGCAGGTCGCCCAGCCACTGCAGGATACGTTCGTGCTGGCGCAGGATGACGCTGATGAGCGACAGGCCCAGCGGGTTGGCCAGACGCTGAATGTCGCGGTACCGGTGACTACCGATGTAGGGATTCTGCGGCGAAAAGGTGACAAAGCCGCGCTCGGCGAGACGGCAGGCGTAGGCGTGGTAGGCATGGTGGTCGAGGTCCGGGTCGGCCACATCCTGCGGCCGTCCCTCCAGGCCGTGCTGGCAGACGACGACGGGGCGTTGCCGACCCTTGCGGATGCCTTTGGGCACGAGGAGGATGCCGTAGCTGAAGACGTGGTTGCCGCTGGGACGATCGTTGCCAGCCTCCTGGCCATAGACGTCGAGGACGACCTCGTAACCGCGCAAGGCGGGGGTGTCATAGACGAGGCGGCTGCGCGGGCGCAGGGCGCCACGTGCCGCGGGCAGCTCGCCGATGACGTTGCGGGAGAAGGCACGGCGGTAGCGTTGGGCTGACTTTGCGAAGGTTGCGGCGTCGCTGCGGTCGGCGCCTGACCAGTATTCTTCACGACAATGTTCGGCGGCGGCGAGGGCCACCTGCGTGTGGGCGATGATCTGTCTGACGAAACGGTCTCGACGGGCGCGCGGGTCGGGCGCCTTGGCGCCAGTCCGGCGAGGCGAGCGTCCTGCAGGTGCGAGCGACTGCCGGGCGCCCACGGCACGCAGGAGCTGTCGCATGAAAGTGTCGCTGCCCGGCTTGCCGCGGTGCGGGTGCACGAGTTCGAGAAAACCGGTGGCGCCACGCAACCCGGCCACGTACCGTGCCGGCCGCTTGGCTTCGTCATCGACAAGTTCGGCGGCAGGCGTGGCTAGCCTGCCCGGAGCACCTTCGCTTCTGCCGGGACTTTCCGGAGGAGGTCCACCGACAGTGGGGACCCGCGCCGCCTCGATGACGAGTCGCCGAGGGGCGATCATGGCGGCCACCTCGGCGTCGCCGAACTCACGCAGAAGACCGAAGAGATTGCGGTCGATCGGTTCGCGCCATGTGGCCTCGCGGGGGCCGAAAGCACCGCTGACGCCGACGGCGCAGATGCGCTCGTCGAGGGCGGAAGCATAGAGGGCGAGGCGGCCGCCTTCTCCGTAGCCGCATACACCGAAGGGCGCGGTTCCCTCCCAGCCGTCGAGCAGAGCGAAGAGCGTCTCCATCTCGTACCCAAGCACATGGCGCCCCAACTCGTAGGCGGCGCGGTAGACGAACTCGCGGTGCGACATGTCAGTGGATCGGGAGCCGGTGACGACGCTATGCTCGCAGTCGCGGTCGACGCCCTGGGGGACGACGACGGCGCAGCCGTTCTCGGCGAGGCGTCGTGCCATCTGCTGGGCGCGCGGAAGTCCCCGGATCAGGCCGACGGATTGTTCCGGCGTGTAGGCGGAGTCGGGCAGGACGACCATACGAGCGCGTGGTCGACGGTGAGGGAGCAGGAGCAGGCCTTCGCCATCGACAACTTCGAGAACCGGCCAGCGTACGGCGTGTACGACGTAGCCGGTGCCGCGGGCCAGCACCGTGTTGTCGGCACCCGGAGCCGAGAGGATCTGCAAGCCTTCGCTGTCGACACGTTGGTCCACACCGACGCCGAGGATACGGGCCAGACGCCGGCGTCGAGGTGCGAGCCAGCTGTCCCACGTCTTGCGGCTGGACACGTCCGGGTTCCAGCCACGCAGGCGACGGGCGCGGGTCACGTCGGTGCGGTGCAGCAGATAGCGGCGGATCCCGTCGACCATACGGGCAGCCAGGTCGCCCTCCCAGGTGAGGGGCGCAGTCCCCGGCAGCCCGTCGTGTGCTGCCCGGCTGCCGCTCATTTTCCCTTTAGGCCCAGCATCCTGGCGGCGTTTCGCCAGGCGATAGCCTCTCGAACACGTTTGCCACGGTCCAGGATCTCCAGTTTCAGCAGCGCCGGATCGGCGACGTTGAAGACCATGCCGGTACCGAAGGCGAGCTTGTCGTTGCCGCCCTCGTCGAGGAGCTGTTGCATGTTACACTGCAGCACGGCGGTCATGCGCGAGATGTCGACCACGTAGTTCGCCTCTTTCGGGAAGCGATCTGCCATCAGTCCCAGGGCGTTGAGGAACATCCACTTCACCTTCGGGCGCGCCTCCATCGCCAGGAGAAATTCGTCGCTGCGCAGGTCACGGGCGACGTCCCAGGGGTGTCGCGTGCGGCGGTCCTCGACGCGTTGCGGTACCTGAATGACAAAACCTCGTTCATGGGCGGCATCGATCAGGTCGAGGGCTGCGGCGTCGGTGAGCCTGTATTCGTGATACTGGGGATAGAGCCGCAGGCCGATCATGCCCAGATCGTCGGCGCAACGACGCAGATCCTCCTCCCAGCCGGGGTAGGTCGGATTCAGGGTGGCCACCGGCAGCAGGCGGTCGCGGTGGCGTCGCACCTGGCGGGCCAGCTCCTCGGTGGCGGCGTGGCTGTTGCGGTAGAGGGCGGCGCTGACGTTGGCGACGACGGCCCGGTCGATGCCTTTCTTGTCCATGCGCTTGAGCAGTCCGCTTGCATCAGCGTCCCGCAGCTGGCGGAAGGGCCAGTGGCCGACCCACGTATTGATATCGATCAGCATTTAGTGTCCGGTCGCAAGAATCTGTCGACGTTCGATCGCCGATCCATCCCGGCTCACTGCATTGTGCTCTCTCAGTGAGTCCCACCGACTCACTGAGCGCGCGTGCCTTGTGAGCCGGGCGTCTCGACGCCCGAACTCTGTCAATATATTCCTGCGACCGGACACTAGCTCCTCCGCCGATCGAGGATCTTCTGAAAATTCTTCCAGCAGACCTTCTCGAGCTGTCGTGCTGTCAGATCGGCCCCCAGCACCTTACCGACACCACCCTCCATCGTCATGTCGGTGGCGAAGAGGATGCGGTCGGCGCCGAGTTCCCGCACACACATCTCGACCATACCTTCGTCGATGATGGAGCCTGAGGTGTCCAGGTAGACCGACGGCACGTCGCGCAGCTCCTTGATGGACCACTCCCATTCGCCGCCGCCGCCGATGTGGGCCTCGATCAGCATGCACTCGGGATACAGGCGCGCCGCCCTGGCGAAGTCGGCGGCATCAGAGATGTTCGGCTGCTCGTCCCAGAACTCGCGTGTCGTCGGGTGACCGGCATGCTCCAGAACGGGGACACGTGCCTCGACGGCCTTCTCGAGGACGGGGTGCACCGACGGATCCCAGAGCTTGTACTGGTTGTAGAGCTTGATGCCGATCATGCCCGCGTCGAGACAACGGTCGATCTCGTCGAGTGACTGTTGGTGGCC
>JAYZCA010000056.1:0-4471 GCA_036339235.1 Candidatus Latescibacterota bacterium
CCCAGGCCGTTGAGGTAGTCGACGGCCGCAGCAAGACCGATGGCGCCGGCGATGTTCGGCGTTCCGGCCTCGAACTTGGTCGGCGACTCGGCGAAGGTCGTGGCCTCGAAGGTGACGGACTTGATCATCGAGCCGCCACCCTCATAGGGTGACATGGCGTCGAGCAATTCACGACGCCCCCAGAGGGCACCGATGCCGGTAGGGGCGAACATCTTGTGTCCAGACAGCGAGTAGAAATCGCAACCCAGGGCCTGCACGTCGATATCGAGATGCGGGGCGCCCTGCGCGCCGTCGACGAAGACGGGGACATCGAACTCGTGGGCCAGATCGCAGATGCGCCGGATCGGATTGATGGTGCCCAGCACGTTGGATGCATGAGTGACGGCGACCAGGCGGGTGCGTGGCGACAGCTTGTCGGCGAAAGCGGCCAGATCGAGTTCGCCCTCGTCGGTGATGGGCGCCACCGCGAGAGTTGCACCGGTGGCCTGACACAACATCTGCCAGGGGACGATGTTGGAATGGTGCTCCATGTGGGTGACGAGGATCTCGTCGCCCGCCCCGACTCGGGGTCGGGCGTAACCTTGCGCAACGAGATTGACCGCCTCCGTTGTGCCGCGGCAGAACACGATCTCGGCGCCCTCGGCGGCGTTGACGAACGTGGCAATACGGCCGCGGGCGCGCTCGTAGGCAAAGGTCGCCTGCTGGCTGAGGAAGTGAACGCCCCGATGGATGTTCGAGTTGTCTTCCTCGTAGTAACGCTCTATGGCGTCGATGACGGCACGCGGCTTCTGCGACGTGGCGGCGTTGTCGAGGTAGACGAGTGCCCGGTTGCGCACCGCCCGACCGAGGATCGGGAAGTCGCGGCGCACGGCGTCGACATCGAAAGGCGGGGTCTGCACCTCCGGCGCAGCGACGCGCACAGGCTGTGCTGCCGTGGTCACCCTCCGCCTCCACCTTCAGGGTCGGCGAGGACGTCATTCAAGCGTGCCGAGACCAGGGCGTCGACGTGGGCCCGGATACCGCCGTGTTGCAGACGGTCTACCAGCTCACCAGCGAAAGCCCGGGTGAGTACGCGGCGCGCTTCGTGCAGGCCGACACCGCGCGTACGCAGGTAGAACAGGGCCCCGGCGTCGAGCTGGCCAGTCGTGGAGCCATGGCTGCACTTCACGTCGTCGGCGTAGATCTCGAGCTGGGGCTTGGAGTTGATCTCGGCGTCGTCGGACATCAGCAGATTCTGATTCGACTGATAGGCATCGGTCTTCTGTGCCACACGGTGCACGTGGATTTTGCCGCGGAACACACTGCGCGCCTTGCCGCAGACGACGCCCTTGTACAGCTCGTGACTGGTGCAGTCGGGCGCGGCGTGTTCGATGGTGGTGTAGTTGTCGACGTGGTCTTCGCCATCGGGCAGGCACAGGCCGTTCAGCGTGGACTCGATTTTCTCGCCGCCCAGGACGGTATGCACGTCCTCGCGCACGAGGCGCCCCGCTAGGCAGAAGGTGTGGGCCGTGAAGCGGGACCCTTCCTTCTCGGTGACATGCACCGTACCGGCGTGGAAGCTCTCGGCGCCGTGCAGATGAATACGGCAGTGCTCGACGACGGCCCCGGCGTCGACGACGATCTCGGCGACGGACGCAGTCAGGGTGCCGGCGCCCGGCGCCATGCCGGCGAAGGTCTCGACGACGCTGACGTGGCTGCCGGCGCCGGCCAAGACCAGGGTCCTCGGGGTCGTCAGGCCAGGTTGACCGGTACAGACATGGAGGATCTGCACGGGCTCGTCCAACACGCGCTCGGCGCCGATGACGACGACGGCACCGTCGCGCACGAAGGCGGTGTTGAGGGCGGCGAAACCGGAGTTTTCACCGAGGGTGTGGGCTGCCAGGTTCGCGGACAGAACCTGTTCCTCCACTGCGGAGGCGTCACACAGGCTGTGGATCCGAACGCCCGCCGGGAGGGCCTCGACGCGGGACAGGTCGGGCACGAACCGACCGTCGGTGAAGACGAGCAGCGGCCCCTCGACGTCGGCGGCGACGAAGGGTTCGATGTCCGCCGCCGTGAGCTTGCCAGGCACTCCCACGGGCGCATAGCAGTTGCGCGTCATCGGTGCCGGGTTGGTGTGCTTCCAGGATTCGAAACGCGCCGTCGGCAGGCCGTCCTCGCGCAGACGGGTGACCGCTTCGCGGCGCCTGGTGTGCAGGCTGGAGCTGGCGCCACCGTTCAGCGAGGCTTCGAAGCCCTCGAAGGCGGCGACGTAGGCGTTCATGGTGTCGCTGTTTTCACGCATCGCTTCAAGCACCCGCAGGCTGGGTGGCGGGGGTCTCGGAGACCGGGGTCTCGGATTCCGTGGAATCTTGGCGGATCCAGTCGTAGCCCTTCTCCTCCAACTGCAGGGCCAGCTCCTTGCCGCCGGAGCGCACGATGCGTCCATCCATCAGCACGTGCACGTAGTCGGGAACGACGTATTCGAGAAGCCGCTGATAGTGGGTGACGATGATGGCGCTGTTGGCCGGCGTGTGCAGCTTGTTGACGCCGTTGGCGACGACGCGCAGGGCATCGATATCGAGGCCGGAGTCGGTCTCGTCGAGAATCGCCAGTCGCGGCTCGAGGACGGCCATCTGCAGGATCTCATGGCGCTTCTTCTCGCCGCCGGAGAAGCCCTCGTTGACAGCGCGTTTGAGGAAGCTCTCGTCCATCTCGACGAGCGTCATCCGTTCGCGGATCAACTGCAGGAAGTCGATGGCGTCCACCGGTTCCTCGCCGCGATGCTTGCGGATCTCATTGAGGCCCGTGCGCAGGAAGTAGGCGCTGTTGACTCCCGGGATCTCCACCGGGTACTGGAAGGCCAGGAAGATGCCCTCGCGGGCGCGGTCTTCCGGGGCCATGTCGAGCAGGTCACGGTCCTCGTACTCTACTGAGCCCTCGGTGATGGTGAAGGCGTCGTGACCGGCCAGCACCTGTGCCAGGGTGGATTTGCCGGAGCCGTTGGGACCCATGATCGCATGGATCTCGCCGACGCCGACTTCGAGGTTGATACCTCTGAGGATTTCGGTGTCATCGACTGAGGCGTGCAAATTTGTGATTTTTAGCAACGGTGGTTCTCTCCTGTCGTTCGGCGGGCGTGGGGCCTTCGGGCCTGTACGCCGGTTATTGCCGGTGGGTCTATGACTATCGGTTGTCCTACTGTCATGCGAGCCCCGAAACTGCCCGAGTCTCGCCGGGGTCCAAAGGTGCCGGTGATTTGCGCCGGCGTAATGGTCACTGCGGCCCCACGCCCGCCGACCAGTTCGAGATCTCCGGGGTCTCGGGGAGAAGCGGTCAGCGAGAGGGCGGGTGACCAACTGTCAGCCGTCCCTAAGGTGATTCTGCGGGTGCGCGAGTTCGCTTCGCTCACCGCGCAGGGGCTCTAGCCGACGCTGCCCTCTAGGCTGATTCCTAACAGCTTGGTCGCTTCGACGGCGAATTCCATGGGCAGTTCTTTCAGTACTTCTTTGCAGAAGCCGTTAACGATCATGCTGACGGCGTCTTCCGTGCTCAGGCCGCGCTGGTTGCAGTAGAAGATCTGGTCTTCGCCGATCTTGCTCGTGCTGGCTTCGTGTTCGACGGTGCTGCTCGGGTTGCGCACGGTGATGTAGGGGAAGGTGTGGGCTCCGCACTGGTCGCCGATGAGCATGGAGTCGCACTGGGTGAAGTTCCTCGAGCCCGTGGCGCGCTTCTGCATCTGCACGGCGCCGCGGTAGGTGTTCTGGCCGTTCATGGCCGAGATGCCCTTGGAGATGACCGTGCTCTTCGTGTTCCGTCCGAGGTGGATCATCTTGGTACCCGTGTCGGCCTGCTGACGGCCGGATGTGACGGCCACCGAGTAGAACTCACCGACGCTCTCGTCGCCCTGCAGGATACAGCTGGGGTATTTCCAGGTGATGGCGGAGCCGGTCTCGACCTGTGTCCAGCTGATCTTGGAACGCACGCCGCGACAGGCGCCACGCTTGGTGACGAAGTTGTAGATGCCCCCCACACCTTCCTTGGTGCCGGGGTACCAGTTTTGAATGGTGGAGTACTTGATCTGGGCGTCGTCCAGGGCGACCAGTTCGACGACGGCGGCGTGCAGCTGATTTTCGTCACGCATGGGTGCCGTGCAGCCCTCGAGGTAGCTGACGTAGCTGCCCTTGTCGGCGACGATGAGGGTGCGTTCGAACTGACCCGTGTTGGCGGCGTTGATGCGGAAGTAGGTGGACAGTTCCATCGGGCAGCGGACGCCCTCGGGGATGTAGACGAAGGAGCCATCGGTGAAGACCGCCGAGTTCAGGGCGGCGTAGTAGTTGTCGTTGGCAGGGACCACGGAACCGATGTACTTCCGGATGAGCTCCGGGTGCTCCCTCACCGCTTCGCTGAAGGAACAGAAGATGATTCCCTCATCGGCGAGCTTGTCCTTGAAGGTGGTGGCCACCGACACGGAGTCGAACACGGCATCCAC
>JAYZCA010000057.1:0-24702 GCA_036339235.1 Candidatus Latescibacterota bacterium
AAGCGTATCCAGTTTACCCCCGATCTGTTACCCGCCGACCTGACGGGGACCCTCATCTACCAGCAGCATTCGGGTGAGTTCGTCGCCCGCAAGGGGCCGATCTTTGCCAATCTGATCCTCGCCGACGAGATCAACCGCGCCCCTGCAAAGGTGCAGAGCGCTCTGCTGGAGGCCATGCAGGAGCGCCAGGTCACCATCGGTGACACCAGCTATCCGCTGGATGATCCCTTCCTGGTCATGGCTACACAGAATCCCATCGAGCAGGAGGGAACCTACCCGCTGCCAGAGGCGCAGATCGATCGCTTCATGCTGAAGGTGAAGGTCGACTACCCCTCGCGCGACGAGGAGCGGCAGATCCTCGAGCGCATGATGGAAGGCGGAGAGGTGCCGCTGGAACCCGTTCTCGGTCTCGATGACCTGCGGCGTTTGCGCGAATCGGTGCGCCTCGTCTATACCGACGACAAGATCAAGGAATACATCGTCGACCTCGTGCGCGCCACGCGGGCACCCGCCGAGGCCGGCAAGCCGGACCTGGAGCCGCTGATCGATTACGGCGCTTCGCCCCGGGCGACCATCTTCCTTGCACGGGCCGCTCGGGCACACGCTTTCCTGCGTCGCCGGGGCTACGTGACCCCTGAAGACGTGAAGGCCGTCGGTCCCGATGTGCTGCGCCACCGGGTGGCCACCAGCTACGAGGCCGAGGCGGAAGAGATCGACTCCGAAAGTATCGTCGCGCAGATCTTCGACCATATCGAAGTCCCATAGAATCTGGCTATGACGGCGGTTCCCAAGGAGATCCTCGACAAGGTCCATCGCATCGAGATCCAGGCAGGTCGCCTGGTCGACGATCTGTTTGCCGGCGAGTACCACTCCGTGTTCAAAGGACACGGCATGGAGTTTGCCGAGGTGCGGGAGTACCAGCCTGGCGACGACGTGCGCGCCATCGACTGGAATGTCACGGCCCGCGCTGGCGGCAAGCCATTTATCAAGATCTTCGACGAGGAGCGGGAGCTCACAGTGATCCTCGTCGTCGACGCCAGCGCCTCCGGTGCTTTCGGCTCCGGAGCGAGGATGAAGGGCGAGGTCGCTGTGGAGATCTCGGCGCTGCTGGCGTTTTCCGCCATCCGCAACAACGATCGTGTGGGCCTGTTGATCTTCACCGACGAGGTCGAGGTCTTCGTGCCACCAAAAAAGGGACGCCGCCACGTGCTGCGCGTCATTCGAGAGTTGCTCTACCATCGGCCCAGGGGACGGCGCACATCCATCGCGACGGCCCTGGAGACCCTTGACCGGGTAATTCGACGGCACGCTGTGGTGTTTGTTATCTCCGACTTCATCGATGAGGGATACGAGCGCGCTCTGCAGCGGGCCAGTCGCCGTCACGATGTTATCGCTGTCAGCATCGAGGATCCACGTGAAGGCAGCCTGCCCGACGTCGGTTTCCTGACGCTGCACGATGCCGAATCCGGGCAGCAACTCGTCATCGACAGCTCTGACGAGGCCGTTCGACTGGCCTTTGCCCAGCGCTGGCAGGTCGCCGTCGCCCGGCGCACCCGCATCTTTCGCCGCCTCGCTGTCGACGAGGTTCATATCGACGCCGCGTCTGGCGACTATGTAGAACCCCTGGCCCGCTTCTTCGAGGGCCGCATGAGCCGCAACTGAATGAAGAGAGCAGGAGGAGTCCTGACCGGTGATTGAAGTTCGCGAATTGTCCAAGCAGTACGGAGATGTAACGGCCGTAGACGGCGTCACTTTCAAAGCCGAGAGTGGTCAGATCACGGGCTTCCTCGGCCCCAACGGCGCTGGCAAGACCACGACGATGCGCATGCTCACATGTTTCCTGCCGCCGTCGTCCGGGACAGCCACCGTCGACGGTTTCGACACCGCCGAGGCGTCGCTTGAAGTGCGTCGCCGCATCGGCTACCTGCCGGAGTTGCCGCCTTTGTATCACGACATGACCGTCGAGTCATACCTCGACTTCGTGGCCAAGATCAAGGGGGTGCCGTCGCCGCAACTGCGCTCCCGTCTCGACGAGACCATGGAAAAGACGGCTATCACGCACGTGGCGCGCACCGTCATCGGTCAACTGTCCAAGGGGTACAAGCAGCGTGTCGGCCTGGCCCAAGCGCTGGTGCACAACCCTCCCGTTCTCATTCTCGACGAGCCTACGGTCGGTCTGGACCCGAAGCAGATCATCGAGATCCGCGAGACGATTAAGTCCCTGCGCGGCGATCACACCATCATCCTGAGCACTCACATCCTGCCGGAAGTGTCGATGACCTGCGACAAGATCGTCATCATCAACAACGGCCGCATCGTCGGTGAAGGTTCACCCGAGAGCCTGACAGCACAGCTGCGCGAGGGCGAGGTGTTGCGTGCGCAGGTGGTGGGGGCGAAGGACGAGGTGGAGGCCATGCTGGCCGGGATTCCCGGGGTCGTCGACGTGCAGCGCGAAGACTCCGGTCCCGCGGACGCGTACCTGGTCACGACGGCACCCGGACAGAACGTGCGCGATCCGCTAGCCAAGGCGGTTGTGGATGGCGGCTTTGGACTGCGTGAACTGCGCAGCATGGACATGTCGCTGGAGGATGTCTTCCTGCAGCTGACGAACGAAGATTCAGCGGAGGTATAGAGGACAAGACGATGCGCAATTTCCTGGCCATATACACAAAAGAGATGCGGTCTTACTTCGTGTCCCCCGTGGCGTATGTCATCGCCGGTGTCTTCCTGTTCCTCACCGGCTATCTGTTCCGCAACATCCTGATGCAGTTCAACTATTACTGCCTGCAGTTCAGCCAGCGCCAGCAGTTCATGCAGGGCGGCATGCCGAATCTCAACCTCAACGAGATGGTGGTCACGCAGTTCTTCGCCGTCATGGATTTCATCTGGCTGATGGTGGTACCCATGCTGACGATGCGGCTGTTCTCCGAGGAGAAGAAGAGCGGCACCATCGAACTGCTGATGACGTCGCCGCTATCGACGACGCAGATCCTGCTGGGCAAGTTCTTCGCCGCTCTGAGTCTGTACATGACGATCGTCGCTCTGACTCTCGTCTACTGCCTCATCCTCGAACTCTACGGCGATCCCGACTGGGGTCCAATCTGGTCAGCGTATCTGGGGTACCTGTTGCTCGGTGGCACCTTCATCGGCGTCGGCATCTTGGCTTCCTCGCTCACAGAAAACCAGATCGTTGCCGTATTGCTCGCCTTCGGCGCTCTGCTGCTGCTCTGGTTGATCGACTGGTCCGCCAGCTTCGCAGGGCCCACGGCGGCGGCGATCCTCACCTACCTGTCCATCATCCAGCATCTGCAGGACTTCCAGCGAGGGGTGATCGACACCGGCGATGTGGTCTTCTACCTGAGCCTCACATTCTTCACGTTGTTCCTGACCAGTCGCGTCCTCGAGTCGAGGCGTTGGCGGCGGTAGTGGAGGAGAAGGGACGACGATGAAGACCTATACGACACCCATCAGCCTGGTCGGTGCCGCCCTCGTGACCTCGGGCGCCCTCGCCTTGTTGCTGGCGCCCGAGACAGAATGGTTGCCGGCGGTCAACGTCGGACTCGGGGCCTTGCTGGTAGCTGCCGCCGGGATCCTGAACCCAGAGCTCTTTCGCCAATACGGTCGCTGGCTCAACGCCTTCTGGGGAGGCATCATGACGCTGGCCATCCTGGTGATGGTCAACTTCCTCGCCGATCGCTACCCTCAGCGTCTCGATGTGACCGAAGGCCAGCTGCACAGTCTGTCGCAACTGACCGTGCAGACGCTGGAGTCTCTCGATGCCGACGTCGAGGCCATCGCTTTCATGGAAGGCGGCAAGGACGAGGCACTGCGGGGCCTGCTGGAGCAGTTCTCCGAGTACGGCGGCGGGCGCTTCGCCTACGAATTCGTCGACCCCGATCTCGAGCCGGTACGAACTCGAGACTACGGCGTGCGCAGCTACAACACTCTCGTCATCGGAACGGGTGAAGATTCCCGTCAGCGTCTAACGGAACTGACCGAGAAGGACCTCACCAACGCCCTGTTGAAGGTGCTGCGAAACCGCCGCGAGGTCGTCTACTTCTCAGTGGGCCACGGGGAGCGGGGCTTCACCGACCACGAGCAGGACATGAAGCCCCTGCGCGATCGCCTGCGCGAGATCGAATACGTCATTCGTGACTCGCTGTTCCTCGCTCGCGAAGGCGACGTACCCGAAGACTGCAGCATCCTCGTCATCGCCGGGCCACGCACGCCATTGCTACGTACCGAGGTCGACGCCGTGCGTCGTTATCTGGCTGGCGGCGGCGCCGTCTTCGTGTTGACCGACCCGTTGTACGAGACCGGTCTCGAGGGGCTGCTCGGCGAATGGGGCGTCGAGGTGGGAGACGATTTCGTCATCGACACCAGTGGTATCGGCTCCCTCTTCGGGCTCGATTTTACCATACCCGTGGTTACAGCCTACGACGGCGATCACCCTATCGTACGTCGGCATCGAGGCGGCGTGATGACGTTCTTCGAGCTGGCCCGTTCGGTGCGCCTCGATTCGGTCGCGGTGGAGACGATCCAGGCTGCAGCGGCAATTCTGGCGTTCACGAGCCAGGCCAGCTGGGGTGAGGTGGACTTGTCGGTACTGCGCGACGCCGGCGGCGAGCGCACCGTCAGCCTGGATGACAACGACCTGCCGGGACCGGTAGGCCTGGCCGTGGCCGTGCACGATACGGCCGGCGAGGGAGGGCGACTCGTCGTCTTCGGTGACTCCGACGTGGCCACCGCCCGGTACTTCGACATGCAGGGCAACGGCGACCTGGTGCTCAACGCCATCAGCTGGCTCGTCGAGGACGAGAGCCTCATCTCTATACGTCCCCGCGAGGCCGGCTACAATCCCATCGCCCTGACGGCAGGGCAGTCGGACTGGGTTTTTTGGCTCACCGTCATCCTCTACCCGGGGGCGGTGGCTGTCCTCGGCTTCGTCGTCGTTTTGCGAATCGGACGCTGGAGCCTCAGGGACCTGCTGGCCGCCGGTCTCGGTGTCGTCCTCTCGGTGGGCGTGCTGGCGCTGCTCAACTTCATGGGGGATCGCTACCACATCCGCGTCGATCTTACCCAGGACCAACTGTACACCCTTGCACCCGACACCAAGGCGGTGCTCGAGCAGGTGGAGGACGAGGGCAAGCTCGTACTCGTGAAGACCTTCATGTCCGGCCTGGAGGGTGGCCGCTACCAGGACCTCATGAAGGAGTACGGCTACCTTACGCCGAACTTCGAATTTGAGATCGTCGACCCGCAGAAAGAGGCTCTGCAGGTGCGTCAGTACGACGTGCGTGAACGGGGCACCTCCATCATCGAGGTCACCGGGGACGGCAAGGTGATGTCCGAACGTATCACCATGCAGTCGGAGGAGGCTCTGACCAACGCCATTCGTCGAGCCCTGGTGGCCGACGAGCGCATCATCGCCTTCACCGGCGGTCACGGCGAGGGAGAACTTACCACCGTCGATGGCGATGGCTTCAGCATCATGAACGGGCGGCTGAAGGAGATGAACCTTGAGATCCGGACCGGTGTCCGGCCCGGCGACGATGCCATAGACGACGTCTCCCTGCTGGCCTTGCTCGGACCGGAGACGGCGCTCTCCACGGATGCTGTCGAGGCCGTCCGGGAGTACCTGGTCAGGGGAGGCGATCTGCTGCTCATGCTCGACCCGGCAACACACAGCGGTCTCGAGGAACTTCTGCGTGACGAGTATGACATCGACATCGGCGACAATTTCATCGTCGACCTCAGCGGTCTCGGCAAGCTGTTCGGGGCTGACGTCTCGGTTCCGGTCGTGCTGCAATACGCCGATCATCCGATCACGGAGAGGCTGACCCGCGGCACGATGAGCTTCTTTCCTTGGGCCCGCTCGGTGTCGGCTACAACGCGGATCGGCGGAGCCACTGAACTGCTACACACCGACCGCAATGCTTGGGGTGAGTCCGATCTCGGCGTCGTCACCGGTAGCGGCGGCGAGGTCGACTACGACGCGGACAACGATCAACCCGGCCCGCTGTCGCTGGCCGTGGTGGTCACGGTTGACGCAGACTCGGCTGCCCACGAGGACGAGAGCACTCGTATCGTCGTCTTCGGCGATACCGATTTCGCCAGCAATCAGTACTTCGGCGAGCAGGCCAACGGCGAGCTGCTCGTCGCCTCGGTACGCTGGCTGGCCGAGGGCGAGGGCAGTTTCGACATCCCGCCAAAGGAGCCGCGCTTCAACCCCATCAACCTGGTGGGCACCGCCGGCTCAACCATCCTCTGGCTGTCGGTGTTCGTCCTGCCCTTCGCCGTGGCCCTGTCCGGTTTCGTGATCATGCTGCGGCGCGGATACCAGACATACTCGAGCGGGTTTGTCTCATGGCTCGTCTACAATTTTGCTGCCGTTGCCGTCTACTACTACATCGTTGGCGTCATCGGCGCCAGCGAGGGAAGCATCGCTCGTGGTGAGGGGTTCCTGCTGCTGGCCCTGTTGTGCGCCGGCGTTTCCTATGGCCTGTTCCGGCGCTTGCCGGCAGCGTGGCCTCTGGCCATCGGTGCGGCCGTGGCCAACGCCGGGCTGTCCTTCGTCGTCGTCCCCGAGGACACGTTGCAACTGGTGTTCGCCGGGTTGAGCGTTGCCAACGCCTGCATCCTGGTGTGGATTCGGCAGGACTTCCAGCCCGCCGTGTATGAGTCGTCGCCGCCGGCGACCGTCTGACAGCATAGAAAAGGGGAGTATCACGACATGCGACTGAAGACGAACCTCGTCATCAGCGTGTTTTTTATCGCCCTGCTCGGGTTCGTCTACTTTTACGAGATCAAGGGGGGAGAGGAACGTCGCGTCGAAGCCGAGCGCGACCGGCAACTGCTCGATTTCAGCGATCACGAGGTCCACAGGTTGACCATCGATCGAGGTGACACGCTCCTGGTCCTCGAACACCAGGACGATGTCTGGCTGCTGACCTCTCCCGTAGACACCGATGCCGACGTCGCCGCCGTCGAACGCTATCTGCGCACTCTGCGCGAGACTGAAGTCGAGGGTGACCCTCTGCGCGACAGCGTCGCCGTCGCCGCCGATCCGACTGTCCTGGCCGACTACGGCCTGGACGAGCCGCGTCTGTGTGTCCATATCGGTCTTGCGGTGGAGGGCTCAGGCCTCGATAGCCTCTGCTTTGGTGACGACACGCCCACCGACCGCTTCACCTACGTGCAGCGCCGCGGTACGACGGCCAATCCCGAGGTTCTGCGGGTGCGGGCCTGGCGGTTCGATAATCTCGACAAGAAGACTTTCGATCTGCGCGATCGGCGGTTGCTCGCCTTCGAGGCCGACGAGGTGCGACGGCTCCGCCTTCAAAGGCCCGGTGAGCCTGTTGTCGAGGCTTCGCGCGAGGGTGGCACTTGGTATCTCGATGCACCGGTGTCACGGCGCGCTGACAACAGTGGTCTCAACAGCATCCTGACAAGCTTGCAGAGCGCCACGACGGACCGAGTCCTGCACGAGGTCCCAACACTTGAGGAACTGGACGCCGCCGGACTGGCCCCTGGCGACGGGGCGGTCGAGTTGACCCTGTGGATCGGCGACGACCGCCTCGAAAAGCGGTTGCGCGTTGGCGCAGGCCCAGGTGCCGAAGGGGAGGACGGCTCCCTGAAGGCCCTCGACACGAGCCGTCCGCACGTGTTCCTCGTCGATTCCACCTTGGTGACAAAATTGAGAACGCCTGTAGCCGATTTGCGCGACAAGCGGATCATCCGGCTCGATGCGGATAGTGTGGCTGCCGTCGCCCTGCACGAAGGTGGTGCCGTCCTGTTCTCGGCGCAGCGGGACACATCCGGCGCGTGGATCCTGGACGCCGCACCGGGGCGCGAGGCCAAGACATGGCGTCTCAACAGCCTGCTGTCCGACCTCAATGGTCTGGAAGCGACACGTTTCGCCGCCGATGCAGAGTCCCACGCCCAACTGACGCTGGCTCCTTTTGGACTCGACACACCGCAATGGTCGATCGTCGTGACGCGTACGAATGGCACCGCCTGGCGGCTGCAGGTCGGCAACCGTCGCGACGGTGAGGCCTTCGTGTTGGGTGACGACGTAGCCAGCATCGGCGTCGTCGTCGACGACGCCGTGGAAAGCCTGTATCTCAACCTTGATGACGTGTCCACCGAACTTGCGCAGCAGGCGGGTGACCAGGCGCCGGAAGCGGATGGCAGCGACGCCGATCCTGCCGCGGCACAATAGACGGGTCAACGCCTGCGCCCAGTTCCTGGCAGCCGCCCTCTGGGCCGTATCGACGTCAGCGGGGGCCGCCGAGCCGACGCTGACGGCATGGCTCGACACGACCCGCATCACCCTCGGAGATCCCCTCCAGCTGCGTCTCGTCGTCGACCGCGACATCGAGCAGAGAACGGTGTTTCCGGACCTCGATGAGCAGCTGGCCCCGTTCTCCGTACTCTCTTCCACGGCAATCACGACCACGGATCTTGGCGGCGCCCGGCAGCGGGACGAGCGCATCTATGAACTGCGGGCCTACACGCTGGACGTCGGTCCTGTCCCCGCAGTCGAAGTAATCGTCGTCACCGCGGCGGGCGATTCCCTGCACCTGCTCTCAGAGAGTCTCGACGTCGATCTACAGAGTGTGCGGGATCCGGAAGAGGGTGATGAACTGCGCGACATCATACCTCCCCTGTATATCCCCGGAGGCCTGCCCCTATGGCTGGTCGGTATCCTGGCCGCCGTGCTGGCTGTCGGTCTCGCCCTGTTGGCGCGCCGGTTCCTGCGTCGCGCCCCGCTCGAGAGGGTGCCCGTCCCCCCAGCGTCCCGTGGCCCCGTGGACTACGTCCGTGAGTTTGCCCGCATCGCCGACATGCGCCTGCTGGAGAGGGGGGCTACCAAGCTTCACTACACGCGTCTGGCCGACGTCATGTGGCGCTTCCTCGAGGATCGTATCGGCATCGACGCCCTCGATCGTACGACGGGCGAGATCGCCGAGGATCTGCGCCTAGCCGATTCTGTTGACATGGAGACGACGCTGCGGATCGTTGAGTTCCTCGAAGCGGCGGACCTGGTGAAGTTCGCGCGCGCTGAGCCTCCTGCCGAGGTGGCGCGAAGAGTCCCCGACGACGGCGCGGGAATCGTCGGTGACATCGAGATCGCCAGGATGGCCGTAGCCTCCTTGGCCGACGAGGGTGGGGCGTGAACGCCGCCGGTTTCGCAGAACCTCTGTGGTTGCTCGGCCTACTTTTCCTTCCGTGGCTGGTCTGGCGCCATCTCGTCCATGGGCGTCGACGACGAGGCAGCATACGATTCTCCTATCTGGGTGGTCTCGAACTGCCCGTCAGTCCCTGGTCCCGGTTGCGTCCGCTGCTGTTTGCGGCACGCATCATCGGCCTCGGCTGTCTCGTCGTCGCCCTGGCTCGTCCGCAAAGTGGCAGAGAGATCGTCGATGTCTCAGCGGATGGGGTCGACATCATGCTCCTCCTCGATGTGTCGAGCAGTATGCAGGCGCGCGACCTGGGTTCGGCAAATCGCCTCGAGGTGGCGCGCGAGGTGGTGGCGCGCTTCATCGAGGGCCGGCGCAGCGACCGCATCGGTATGGTCGTGTTCGCCGGCGAGAGTTTTACCCAGTGTCCGCTCACCCTCGATTACGACGTGCTCCTGCAATTCCTCGGTGACATTCGGATCGCCGAACAGAGCTGGGACGGTACCGCCATCGGCATGGCGATGATCAACGCCACCAACCGTCTGCGTGAAACGGGCCGCGGTGCCACGAGTCGCGGTGCGGGAGGCAGCCGCGTCGCCATCCTGCTCACGGATGGGGTCAATAACGCTGGCGAGATTGATCCTCAAACCGCCGCCGACGTCGCTGCCGCAGTGCGTGTGCGTTTCTACACCATCGGCATCGGCGCCGAACAACGCGGCCAGCGCCGCCGGGGCGGCGTCGACTTTGACGAAGAGGCTCTGAGGCAGATCGCCGAGGCTACAGGGGGCAAGTACTATCATGCCAACAGCAGCGAGAAACTCGCCGAGATTTACGACGAGATCGGCCGCCTCGAGACGACGGAGGTGACGAGTCGCATCCATCTGCAGTATTCGGAACGTTATGCCGGTTTTCTGTGGCCGGGACTGCTGCTCCTCCTCGCCGAGTTCATCCTGCGGCAGACGCGCATGCGCTCGCTTCCCTAGCCAATGCGCTTCACCACTCCCGACAACGCCTGGCTGCTGCTGCTTGTGCCACTGCTCGTACTGTTCGTGATGTGGGCGGTGCGGCAAGCACGGCGCGACCTGCAACGCTTCGCCGGGCCCCAGGTCTCCGGACGACTGACACGGACCGTGCGCCGCAGTCGCCAGCGGTTGAAGTCAATCATCGCCATCGCCGGCATCCTGTTCCTCGTCATCGCCCTTACGGGGCCGCAGTTTGGCGTGCGTCTGGAGATGGCAGAACGGCGCGGCGTCGACGTCATCGTCGTCCTCGACCTGTCGCGCAGCATGCTCGCCGAGGACGTGCGGCCGAGCCGCCTGAAACGCGCCCGTCACGCCGTCGGCGGGCTGCTTGACGGTCTCGAGGGCGACCGCGTCGGCCTCGTCGTATTCGCCGCCAACGCTTTCGTCCAGTGCCCGCTCACACTCGACCACGGGGCGATGCGCATGCTGCTGTCCACCCTCGACGCAGGTGACATCCCGTCCCAGGGAACGTCCCTCGAGCGAGCGCTGGAGACGGCGGGTAAATCCTTCGCCACCGGCGATCGCCAGTACAAGGCCGTCGTCGTCTTCAGCGACGGCGAAGCGCACAAGGGGGACGCCAGCGGTGCGGCGGCAGCGCTGGCCGCCCTGGGCGCCCGCGTCTACTGTGTAGGGATGGGGACGCCCGATGGAGAACTGATTCCTCTGCGCGCCGACGACGGTACCCGTCTGGAGTACCACAAGGATCGCGATGGCAACTATGTGAAGTCCCGCCTCGACGAGGCCGCTCTGCGCAGCGTCGCCGCCGCCGGCGAAGGCGCCTACTGGCGCATCACCCTTGGCGGAACCGAGCTGCAGGATCTCGTCGATCGTATCGCCGGGCTTGAGGAGAAAGAACTGGGTGCCGAGGGCTACACGCGCTACGAGGAGCGCTTCCAGTTGCCACTGCTGGCGGGGTTGCTCTGCTTTTTCCTTGAGGCGCTGCTGTCGGAACGGGCACGAGCCCGTCGGGAATGGCAGGGGCGGTTCGCGTGAAACTCCTTGTGCTGCTCTGTCTGCTCGGCGTGTTGCCCGTGGGCGCCGCCACCGTCGGCGATGCCGTGGCTTCGCGCAGTGCCGAGGCACGGGCTCTCTACGATGAGGGCCTCTATGACGAGGCCCTGCGAGTCTATCGCGACGCTCTCGTCGGTCGGCCTTCGTCGGCGGCGTTGCATCTGAACGTCGGCGATGCTCTCTACCAGCTCGGGGAGTACGAACAGGCCCTGGAGGAATTCGAGCGGACTTCCGTGGCTGCGGATGCCGGGGTGGCGGCGCGCGGCTTCTACAACAAGGGGAACACCCATTTTCAGCTGCAGGATTACGGCGCCGCCGTCGAGTCCTACAGGGAGGCCCTGGAGCGCAGTCCCAGCGATATGGATACCAAGGCGAATCTCGAGCTGGCCCTGAGGTTGCTCCTGCCACCCCCCCCGCAGTCCCAGCAGGGAGGGGAGGACTCCGACGAGTCACAGGATTCGGATGAGGGAGAGCAGGAACCGTCCGATCCCGAGTCGGGGGAGGACGAGTCCCAGGACGAGCCGACCCCGGAGACGGACGAATCGGCCGCGGATGGAGAAGTCGAAGAGCCGGACGAGGATGGCCACCAAGCGGCCAAGGATGAATCGGAGAGCATGGACGAAGCCGAAGCCGAGCAGTTGCTCGACGCGCTGCGCGACCGCGACGCCCAGTCGCAGCAGCGTCGCTACCGAGCCAAGCGCCGCGGTGACGACGATCAGGACTGGTAGGAGTATGAGGAGGTCAGAGTCCCGTTGGATCCCGATCGTCGTAGCTCTAACGCTGGTTGCTCTCAGCGCCGAGGTGGCGGCCCAAAATGAGTTCCACGCTGCCGTGGATCGGGTGCGAGCGTTCCAGTCGGAAGCGATCCGGCTGACTCTGACCCTGACCTCGACGGTGAGTCTCCCCCATGTGCCGTCGCCGAATCTGGATCTGTCCGACTTCGATGTCTTTGGTCCCTCAGTGTCAACGGTTACGAATCTGATCAACGGCCGCATCTCCTTCGAGCGCGAGCTTGTTTACACGCTGTACGGTCGCAAGGTGGGACGTTTCCGCATCGGCTCGGCCAGCATCGAGCTGGCGGGCAAGACACTGACGACGGCAGCCATCGATGTCGAGATCGTAGGCCGCAGCCGTCGGGCCCGGGGAACCGCGGCTGAAGGCGGGCAGCAGACGATGGAGGAGGTGATCTTCGTGCGGGCGGTGGCCGACCGCGAGACCGCCTACGTGGGGCAGCAGGTGGTGGTCCGATTCGATCTGTGCTACCGCTTCAACCTGCGGGATGTCGGCTTTGCGGAAATCCCCACCTTTACCGGTTTCTGGGTGAAGGAGCTGTTCGTCGCCCAGCGCCTGGCGCCGGAGAGGGAGATCATCGACGGCGTCGCCTTCAACGTTGCCCCCCTGCGCCGGGTGGCGTTGTTCCCGACAAGCGCCGGCGCTCATACCGTCGAGCCGCTGGCGGTAAAATGCTCGGTCCCGCAAGGCCGCAGCCGGGGCAGCCTGCTCGATGCCTTCAGCATGTTCGACGAGCCGATCTTCGGGCGCAGTCAGAGCTTGATGGTGCGTAGCGAGCCACTGGTCGTCGAAGTTCTACCGCTGCCCGACCGGGGTCGCCCCGCCGGCTTTGCCGGCGCCGTCGGACGCTTCAGGGTCAGTGCCAAAGCGCAGCCGTTGCGCGTGCGTGTAGGCGACCCGGTGACGTTGCGGATCGAGATCGAGGGCGACGGCAACGTGCAATCTATCCCCTTGCCGGACATGGCTCCGAGCGGGTTCGAGGTCTACTCGCCGACGGTGGAGTTGGAGGAGGGCCAGTCACCGTCCGGAGGGTATGCGGCGCGCACGAAGCTGGAATATATCCTCATTCCCGAACAACGGGGAGGTTGGCAGATCCCGGCGGTGACGGTCTCGTACTTCGACCCGGAGGCGGACCAGTACCGGACGTCGTCCACAGCACGAATTGACATCCTGACCGAGGCTGGCGACCAGCAAACGGACACAGCACCGGTCTACGACCTGACCCGCAGAGAGATCGAGCAACTGGGACGCGACATCCGCCATATCAAACCGGACGCCCCCGCACTGGGGGTGAGACAACCGCTCTATCGCAACGGCCTCTATTGGGTGCTGCACGGTCTTCTGCCCCTCGCCTACGTCGGCCTACTCGCCTACCAGCGTCATCGCCGACGTCTGGAGGGAGACGAGGCCTACGCTCGACGGCGGCGGGCTCGGGGCGAAGCCTCCAAGCGGCTGTCGGCGGCACGCGATCACCTCGACGACGGCGACGGATTCCACGCCGCTCTGCAGGATGCCGTCGTCGTCTACATCGCCGATCAACTGAATCGTCCGGCTCCCGGGCTGACCCGCGACACCTGCCGGCGTCTGCTCAGCGACAGAGGCCTGCCGGCGCCGCTGGTGGACGGCATCGACGGACTTCTCGAACGCTGCGAATTCGGTCGATTCGCCCCTGCCGACAGCGGCGTCGTCGAGCGCCAGGCGCTGCTCGTGGAGGGGGAAGAGCTGGTTGAGAGTCTGCGGGAGGCCCTGTCATGAGACGCCTGCTGATTCTGATCCTGCTGACGATGGCGACGACGCTGGTAGGCGTCCGCGGACAGACGGCGGCGGTAGGGCTGTACGCCGAGGGAAACGCCTTCTACCGAGGTGGCGAATTCGCTGCTGCTCGCCAACGTTACCTGGCAGCGGTAAAAACCGGTGTGCAAGACGTGAATCTGTTTTACAATCTGGGCAACGCCTGCTTCAAGTCCGAACACCTCGGAGAGGCCGTACTCTGGTATGAGAGGTCTCTGCGACTCGACCCGCGCGACGAAGACGTCCTCGCCAATCTACGCTTCGCGCGCCGCGTCAAGCGCGATCAGGATCCGGAAGATGACGGAGAAGGTATTTACGGCCTCTACCTGTGGCCGACGCTGAACGAGCTGTTTGTGGCGACCAGTCTCGGACTCATCGGGCTGTTCATCACCGCCTGCTGGCGCTTGTGGCGACGTCCAGGCCTGGCGGCCAGGGTCGTCGTCGTCAGCCTGAGTGTCTGGGTGGTGGGGGCTGGTGTCTTTACCGGGACCCGCCTGCAACGGCAACTGACGCTCACCGAGGCGGTCGTGCTTGTCGAGGAAGGGACGGCACGCAGTGGTCCCGAGTCCGCCCAGACGCCGGTCTTCGTTGTGCACGAGGGCACAAAGGTTGTCGTTGAGCGTCGGGAGGATGGGTGGCTGCTCGTGCGCCTGGCCAACGGGTTGGGCGGCTGGCTGCCAGCCAAGGACGTGGCAATCATATAGTGGCGTCCGTATCATTAATGATGATCGATGAATCTGTACGGGTGCACGTTTGAGATACCTGCTTACCGGAGGCGCAACGGGTGGGCACGTCTATCCCGCCCTTGCCGTGGCCGACGAGTTACGCCGCCGCGACCCCGAAGCCCAGTTTCTCTATGTCGGCGTCCGTGGCCGCCTCGAGGAAAGCGTCGTGCCAGCACGCGGGTATCGGCTTCGCTTCGTGCGGGCGCGGCCCTACCCGCGCTCGAAGTCACCGCTGGCACTGGCATGGTTTGTCCTCCACCTGGGCCTGGGCATCCTCGCCGCCACCATCCTGCTGCTGCGCTTCCGCCCTCATGTCATCTTCGGCACCGGTGGTTTCGTCAGTGCTCCCGTCATGTTCGCCTGTGGCGCACTGCGCAAGATCGGCCTGTCCCGGTCTCGGCTCTTTGTGTACTCCCCGGACGCCCAACCCGGACTGCTGAATCAGATCGCCGGACGCCTGGCAGATCGCGTTGGCGTCGTCTTTGAGCAGACGGCGCGCTGGTTCGACATGAAGCGCGTTGCCATCGTGGGCTTTCCCGTGCGCCGCGAACTGCTCGATCTCGACCGCTCCGCCGCCCGCACCGCTCTCGATATCCCTGCTGACCGCTTCGTTATTTTCGCCTTCGGTGGATCCCAGGGATCGCGCGTCATCAACCAAGCCGTCGTCGATGCCCTGTCGCATCTGCAGTCGAGGCGCGATGAGCTGTTCGTCCTGCACACGACGGGCCGCATTCGCAGCGACGGCTACGACGCCGTCGCCGACACGGCCAGCCAAGTGCAGGCTCTCGACCTTGCCGAACTCGATTCGTGGTATCGCCGATGCGAGTATTTCGACCAGATCGCGGTGGCCTATGCCGCCGCCGACGTCGTCATCTGTCGTGGCGGCATCAGCACACTCACAGAGATCGGCGTCGCCGGTCTGCCAGCCATCATCGTACCCCTGTCGACAGCGGCGGAAGATCATCAGGCCGTCAACGCCCGCACCCTCGAGCGCGCCGGAGCTGCCCGCGTGCTGTTCGAGGAGGCCGAATGGTGTGCTGAGAAGGACTCTGCCGTCGCCCTGGGCCTTCCGGGAGAGCGCCTTGCCGCGGTCGTCGTCGAGCTGCTGCTGGCGGGTTCCGATCGCGCCACCATGGCGACGGCGGCGCGCAATCTGCAGCGCCGCGACAGCCTCGAGCTCATCATGCAGGAGATCGACAACCTTGTGCAGGGGCGTCGGCCCCGAACGTTGTCTCTCGAGTTTCCCGTCGCTGAGGGGAAGTTGCCCGCCGATCCCAACCGCCTGCTGCGCCATGTACGAAAACGCGTCCAGGAGGCCGGGAGTGTCGACGGGCTGTGTGCGGAGGAGCTGGCCTACCTGCGTTACCAGGCCGATCGGCATCTGGCCTCAGAGGCGTTCTACGAGATCCCCCTTGGCCGTCGCAACGTGGGTGTCAAACTCGTCGGCGTGTTGCACTACGAACAGCGTCTCGACCTGATCCTGGCCCTGCTCGGTGATCGCCGACCGATGTCGGCCATGCAGCGCTGGGCAGGGGGAGACTACCGGCATTCCGGTATCCTGCGGCGCAATGCCATCGACTTCCCGCTGGCCATGATCGGCCTGCGCCGAGGCGGTCGGCCCGTCCGTGCCGCAGTACTCGAGGCGCTGGCGACGGATCCCTACTTCGAAGTTCGTGCGGCGGCGGCCAGGCTTCTCGGGAACCAGGTCGAGCCCGGAGATGCCGAGGTCGAAGCGGCGTTGTGTGCCGCTCTCGACGACCACGCCGACGCCGTCCTGGTGGAGGTTCTGGCAGCCCTGGCCAGCATCGGCAGTCGCCCGGACCTGCTGGAGCGCTTGCGTTTCTTCTACGTGCACCGCGACTGGCGCTGCCGCCATGAGACGGTCCATGCCCTTGATCGACTTCTTGAGCGAGGCGTGCTGCGGGCCGATGACGTGGCGGGGGACGTGGAGCAGATCCTGTCCACGTCACCGAACTTCAATCCGACCTTCCCCCTTGCTGACAGCATCGAGTCGCTGGCCCGGCGCATCCGCGACAACCAGATCCACGACGGTGCACGCGAAGGCCGTGAAGCGGCCCACGCGGTCAACTGACCCGAGGTCCTGGCGTGCTCTACTATTTGGGAACCTATCTGCAGCACACCGGTGAGGGTGGACTGTCCTTCCTGAGGCTTCTCGATTCGATCAGTTTCCGCGCCATCGGTGGAGCGATCACCGCGCTGCTGTTCACGATCCTTTTCGGCGACCGTATCATCCTTGCCCTCTACCGCCGGGGCAGTCGAGACACGAAACGCAGCTTCGATTTCGCCGTGACGGGCACGTGGGCACCGAAGACGTACGGCGGTCCGCTGTTGGTGGCTGCCGTGCTCTCGAGTGCCTTGCTCTGGTGTCAACTGCACGAAACATTCGTGCTGATGAGTCTGTCGGCGGTCGTATGGTTCGCCGGTCTCGGGTACATCGACGATTACCTGAAGGTCCACCACGGCACCAGTGACCGGGGCCTGTCGGAATCGGCGAAGCTCGTTCTGCAGTTCCTCTTTGCCTTCGTTTTCGGTGTCATCTACGTCCTCGAGCCGCTGTCGCCACTTCCTGCGGGCCTGGCAACGCAGCTCTACGTGCCCTTCGTCAAAACGCCTGTCATCGACCTGGGGTGGGGGTATGTCCCCTTCATCATGTTCACCGTCGTCGCCATCGCCAACTCGGTGAACATCGCCGACGGCATCGACGGGCTCGCCGTGGTGCCCGCCGCCTTCGCTGTGGCAGTCTACGGGGCCTTCGCCTACGTCGCCAGTCACGCGCGCATCTCCGAGTTCCTCATCTTCCCATTCATGCCCGGCGCCGGCGAGGTGGCCATCATCTGCTGTATCGTCTTTGGCGCCTGTCTCGGCTTTCTCTGGTTCAACTCCTACCCGGCAAACGTCATCATGGGGGACACCGGCTCAATGGCCCTGGGCGGACTGCTGGGCACCGTCGTCGTATTGGTCAAGCAGGAATTCCTGTTCCTCGTTGTCGGGGGAGTTTTCGTAGGCGAAGCCCTCTCCGTTGTCATTCAGGAGAAGATCGGTATCCGTTGGCTGGGTCGCCGATTCTTCCGCTCCGCTCCCATCCACCATCACTTCCAGGCGCAGGGGCTGGCCGATACCAAGATCGTCATCCGCTTCTGGATCGTCGCCGGCATCCTGGCGCTGGTAGGCCTGGCAACGCTGAAGATCCGTTGATCGGTTGAAAAAGCGGCGAAGGCGAGGGTAACGAGATGCCGCGGCATCCTGGCGCTGGTAGGCCTGGCGACATTGAAGATCCGCTGATGATTGGCATCAGTGCCGACGGGAGAGCACTTAGATGTCGCAGCATCCTGGCGGTACGCCTGGCAAACGCTGAAGATTCGCTGATCGGTCCGAGCTACAGCAGGCGAAGTCCGTAGATGAAGAGGATCACCGTCGTCGTGCCGACGGAGACGGTAATCCACAAAGGCACGCCGCTCTCGTCCCCGTTGTGAATCTCACGGGTGTTTCGCCGATACTCGCTCGACAGCAGCAGGTAACCGGACGCCATGGAGATGATGATGGCAATACAGGTCGACCGGCTCGAGGGCACGGCCGAGGCTCAGCACATAGGAGACGATGTTGACGAGCAGGCCGAACTCGCGTGAGAGGACGCTGTACACCAGGATGCCCAGGCTGAGCGAGCCGATGGCCATCGAGGAAAGTGCCTCGACGATGGGTACATGCGCGAAGAATACGAGAAGCGGCACGCTGACGATGAAGTGCAGCCACATCCCCGCATAGGCATAGAAGAACGACGGTCGTTCGAGTGATGCCGTACCGATCAGGAATTGCGAGAAGGACTGGCGTTTGGGCAAGATGACACCGACGGGCCGGGCGAGAGAGACTCCGGGAGACGGGCAAGCTCTACAAGTATACCCGGGCCGTCAGACCGGTATCAAGAAGGACGGTGCCGGCGGCCTTCCGATCAGGCCGCCGTCGCCAGAGGACGTCGGCGACCGCCGCGGTCAGGCCCGGCGCGATCGGGTCCAGCTTCGTCGGCGATGCCCTTGCGCGCTGACTGTCGCTCCAGAAAACGGACCAGCTGAAAGCAACCCTCCTGGGCCTCGCAGAAGGCAAGCGACAGGGCATAGACGTGCCCACGATCGTCGCTGCTGTGTATCCTGCAGGAGACGATGCTGGAGCGGATGCCGTGGAAGCGCTCACGGGTGCGCTCACACGCATCGATAAAGGGATTGGACACCAGCGACACACGCCGTGCCGTTTGCCCCATGCGCGGCAGTGAGCGGCGCGCTGTTTCCTCGATGAATTGGGTGGGTACCTCGAGGGTGACGTCGAGAAATCCGGCGTCGGGTTGCTGCCGGGTGTAGACGAGGGCGCCGCCACCGCTGAGATTGGTAATGACGGCGTTGGCCCGCTGCAGAGGGCATCGCGGCGCCTCGCGCCAGTTGATATCGCCACGCAGGCAGACACTGACGCGGTGGGCGCCCCGGCGAGCCTGATCGCCCTCCAGGTGGTCCGGTCGCTCGACGAGGAGAACCGGCAACCGGCCTCGCAGGCGGCCGCGGCCGCGAATTTCGCTGGAGAAACTGCACGAACTGCCTCCGGAACCCCGGTGGAGACTGCGTACCGTAACCGGCGTCCCTCTCGGAGGGCGAACGTCGTCCGGCGCGTCGAAGCACAGCAGTCCGCTCTTACTCAGGTCCTGGAGGCGGCCCTGATAGGAGCCCATTTCCACCCTGGGATCGTCAAAGCGGAGCAGAAATCGCTGACCGATCTCGATGCCATCGGGCAGATGCGCCCGGAGTCTGTTTTTCGCTGTCATGATCACATCTCCTGCAAATATCGATCTATCTCGATCTGTGTCGATCAAAATCCTCTGGGGGCGATCTGATCTGGTGCCCCGGTATGTTGATCGGCGTCCTGCACAAAATCTTTAGTAGCAATTAATACCAAGTTGCAATGTCTATTGATACTCACCCATGATTCCTACCACCTCTACTGAGGTCGCCAAGGCTCCGGCCGGAGTTCTGCCGTGAGTTCAGCCGAGGCCGACGTCGAATCGACCTCTCTGACACTGCTGGCAGGAGAGGTGGCCAGCCAGCCCATCGAGTGGTTGCCCGGTGTCGGCGCCAGGCGCGGAGCCGTTCTGCGGGAGGCCGGAGTCAACACGGTGGGCGACCTGTTGACCCGCATCCCGCGCCGGCATCTGGACCGCAGTCGCATCCTCCCTATCGCCGAGGCTCCCGTTGGCCAGGAGGTGACGCTGATCGCTGAGGTGCGCACGGTGAAGGCTCCACCACCCTTCCGTCGAGGCCGCCGGGGCCCGCCGCACTCGGTGGACGTCGCCGACGACACTGGCACACTGCGCTGCGTGTGGTTTCAGGGGGGCCGCTACCACACATTCGAGCCGGGAGATATCATCGCTCTGAGCGGCCGCGTCGAGGTTTTTCGTGGTCAGCGACAGGTGTCCCATCCCGAGTACGAGTTCGTCAGCGATGACGGTGAGGGGAAACTGCTGCACACCGGGGGGGTGATCCCGCTCTACGGATCCACTGCCGACATGAAGGAGCGCGGGCTGCGAAGCCGCGGTTTCCGCCGGCTCATGATGGCGGCGTTGGAGGCCTGTGCCGCCCACCTGACGACGCAATTGCCCGCCGGCGCCGAGTCAAGACACAGCCTGATGTCGCTGGCCGAGGCGCTCTGGGGCGTGCACTTTCCTGCGGATCTGGCGACGGCGGAATGGGCGCGACGGCGGCTCGCCTTCGAGGAGCTGTTCCTGCTGCAGCGCGAACTGGAGACGCGGCGCCGGGCCCTGCGCCAATGTGAGGGCTTCGCCTTTTCCGAGAGTAATGACCTCGTGCCCCGACTGCTGGGGAGCTTGCCCTTCGAGCTGACCGCCGCGCAGAGCCGCTGTACCGACGAGATCGGTGCCGACCTGGCGGCGAGGCTCCCCATGCGACGCCTGTTGCACGGAGACGTCGGTTCCGGCAAGACGCTCGTCGCATTGTGTGCCGCGTTGCGCGTTGTCGAGCACGGCTTCCAGGCGGCGATCATGGTCCCCACCGAGATCCTCGCCGAGCAGCATTTCCACACCGTGCGGCGACTGGCGTCGGGTATCGGGATGGAGGACGTCGTGCTCTTCAAGGGAGGAGCCCGCACGGCGCTGAAACGGGAGTTGCGCAACGGCCTGGCCAGCGGCGCCACCCGTCTCGTCGTCGGCACCCACGCCCTCATCGAGGCGGACGTCGAGTTTGCCCGTCTCGGCCTGGCCATCGTCGACGAGCAGCATCGCTTCGGTGTCGCCCAGCGGGCCCGATTGTCGGCCAAAGGCGCCGCCATCGACCTGTTGATCATGACGGCGACGCCGATCCCGCGCTCACTGGCGCTGACCCTCTACGGCGACCTGTCCGTCTCCGTCATCGATGAGCTACCCCCTGGACGGCAACCGATACGGACCGCCTTGCGGGATCCGGAACGCCGTCAGGGCATCTTCGGTTTTGTCGCTAATCAGGTGCGGGCAGGACGTCAGGCATACGTCGTTTATCCATTGATCGAAGATTCGGAGAAGATCGATCTGACGTCGGCGCAGTCCGGTTTCGAGGATCTGCGCACGGGGTGGCTCGCCGACTGCCGTGTCGAGTTGCTCCACGGGCGACTGCCCACGGAGGAGAAGGTCGACGTCATGGCGCGATTCGCAGCGGGAGAAGTGGACGTGCTCGTGTCGACCACGGTTATCGAGGTCGGTGTCGATGTGGCCAATGCCACTGTTATCGTCATCGAGCACGCCGAGCGTTTCGGTCTGGCACAGTTGCACCAACTGCGGGGTCGCGTCGGCCGCGGCACCGACGAGGCCTACTGCATCCTCGTCGCTTACCCAACGGAGGGGGAGGGCGACGAATGGCGGGAGAGACTTATTGCGCTTTGTGAGACAAACGATGGATTTACACTGGCGCGCAAGGATTTAGAGCTTCGTGGACCGGGGGAGGTTCTGGGTATGAGGCAAGCGGGCATCCCGGAACTGCGCATCGCCCACATAGTAAAGGATGAGGACCTGATGCAACCGGCTCGCTCGGAGGCTCTCCGAGAGAGCGATGGGAGTCCGGCTTGAGACGGAACCGCGGCGTCTGGTTTGTATCGCTGGCGACGGCTTCGTCGTTGCTCGGCGATCAGATGCTCTACGCCGTCCTGCCGACGATCTACGCCGACCTGGGCCTGCAGCCCTACCATGTCGGCATTCTGCTGTCCGCGAATCGCGTCGTCCGCCTCATCACTAACCACCTGGCGGAACGCGGCTCACGGCGCTGGAGCCTGGCGTGGCTGCTCGCGGTGGCGTTGACCACGGGTGCCCTCCTCAACCTTGCCTACGGCACGGTGACCTGGTTTCCGGGACTGCTGGCAGCCCGGGTCCTGTGGGGAGTCTGCTGGTCCTTCATCCGTCACATCGGCCTGATGACTGTCGTCGACGCCGCCGCCGAGAGCCCCGTCGGGGCGTCCCGTCTCGCACGGGCCATGGGCTTTTACAGTGGCATTTCCCGCCTGGGATCGATCTCCGGAAACCTGCTGGGTGCGCTGGGACACGATCTGATCGGGTTCTCGGCGACCCTGGTGATTTTCGCCGCCGCCTCGCTGCTGTGCGTGCCTCTGGGGCCCTGGTCCCGTCGCGGATTGCCGCGGACGCGGCCACCCGACATCTCGGCGTCGGAGCCGAACTCCCGTGGACTGCTGGTGTGCGGCTTTGCCAGTGGCTGCGTCGGCCAGGGGTTGATCGCTGCGACCCTCGGCGCCGTTCTGAGCGCTCGCTTGGGGGATGTGGACCTCGGATTCGGACTCGGTGTGGCGAGTCTCACCGGCATGTTGCTGGCCTCCCGATGGGTCGCCGACCTACTGGCGCCGATTCTCGGGCACATCGCCGACCGAGTCGGCCGGCGACAGTCGGGAGCCGTATACTTCGTCGCCGGCGCCCTCGTCCTCGGTCTGGCGGCGGTGCCGCAGATTTCACCGGTGCTGCTGATTGCCGCCGTCCTCGCGTTCTATGTCACGGCCACCGGCGTGGCCGTCGTCCTGCATGCAGAGGCCGGCAGTGGCGGTTCGCGCCGGGTAGCTTCGTACGTAACGGCCTCCGATTTCGGCTCTGCCGCGGGCCCCAACCTCGGCTGGCTGCTGCTGCAGCTGGGGGGTACGGAGGGGGGCGTCTTTCTGCTGGGCGCCGTCGTCTACGCGGTGGCCGGCCTCCTTGCCTGGCGTAGCCTCCACGATGGCCCGGTGGCGACCGGGGATTGAAAGGGGAGACCTTGGCGACAATCGATCCGTTGATCCCACCGTCGGACTTCGTCGGTCTGCAGGGTGTCACCCATCTGTGCACGGGTGGCGAAGCGCCCTGGCTGCACCAGTTCGAGGCGGTTCATGCCGATTTTGGCCGGCTCAAGAGCGGCGGTCTGGCGGGGCGCGCCGAGGTCTACCGCCGCGGCGAGGCGTGCCGCGCGTCGATGGCGCGGCTGTGGGGGGTATCAGCAGAACGCATCGGGTTCCTGCCGTGTGCGGCGGAAGGGATGAACTGGCTGGCGCGTGGTCTCGACTGGCGCTCCGGTGACAACGTGGTAACCGACAACCTCGAATTCCCGTCGGTGGCCTACGCCTGGAGGCAACTGGAAGATCTGGGGGTCGAGGTGCGCATGGTCAGGCACCACGATTGGCGTGTGCGCGAGGCGGATCTGCTCGACGCGGTCGATGCGCGCACACGGGTACTTGCCGTCAGCCAGGTCAGCTTCTACACAGGGCAGAACCTCGACATCGTGCGCCTTGCCGACGGCTTGAGGTCACGGTCCGACGCCTGTCTGTTGGCAATCGACAGCACCCACGCCTCCGGTGTGGTCGAGGTGTCGGCGGCGGTGACGGACCTGTGTGTGAGCAGCTGCTACAAGTGGCTGCTGGCGACGCACGGTACGGCGCCCTGTTACGTGAGCGAGCGAGCTTCCGGGATGGTGGCTGACAGCTCTTTCGGCTGGCACAATCTGGCCGTGTGGCCTCCTCAGGGTGCGGAACGTGCACCGACGGTGGAGGTGAAGCCAATGCCGCAACGCCTGGAGCCAGGCAATCCCGCCATGGTCGTCATCCTGTTCCTCGAACACGCCCTGCAGCGTCTTCTCGCCATCGGTATGGATACGATCCAGGACCATGCCCGGGAACTCTCCAGGCGGATCGAGACGGGGCTGCGGGCGCGGGGTCGGAACGTCATATCCCCCTCCACGGCGGCGGCGCGTTCCGGCAATACCTGTTTCCTCGACGACGACGCGGCCGGGCTGACCCGACGCCTCGCCGGGCAGGACGTCCTGGTCTGGGGGGAGTACGGACGGGTGCGGGTCTCCGGGCATCTCTTCAACACCGGCGACGACGTGGACCGCTTTTTCGAG
Source organism: Candidatus Latescibacterota bacterium (assembly GCA_036339235.1). GTDB lineage: Bacteria > Latescibacterota > UBA2968 > UBA8231 > UBA8231 > UBA8231. The sequence continues at coordinate 23,937 of JAYZCA010000057.1, forward strand.
GTGCTCGACAGCCTGTGAGACTTCAATTTTCTCCAAGCCGACTACAAGAAAGGTGTTGACTTAGTGCACATGCGAGTAGTATACTGATGTGCAGGTATTGCGGTGTCGAGACACTGTCCGTCAACAGCCACCCCGAAGGAGGAGTCGAATCATGGATCAGTTCGACCGCGAGCGCGTCGAGCGCGCCGCCCGCATCTACGCCAGCAATCGTGACGCTGGTCTGGCCCTGGGTATTGCCCCGGGCAGCTTCGGCCGGCTCTGTCGCCGGTTCGGCATCGAAACACCGCAGGTTCGGCGCAAGCGCAAGGCCGGCCACCGTCCACCGGCTCTGGCCGCGTAGCGGAGCGTACCTCGTATCTCCCCAGTTCTTGACGTTCTCATCCCCATCTGAGTCATCGCAGGAGCCTCGACCGATGCAGACAAAATGCGTCAACAAGGTGGTGCTCTCGGGTAACCTCGGCGCCGACCCCGAAACCCGGTTCACCCCCAGCGGTACACAGGTCACGACGGCCAATCTGGCCACCGACGATACATGGACGGACCGCAAGGGCGAGCCACAGCGGCGCACCGAGTGGCACCGTCTCGTGCTCTGGCGGCGGTTCGCCGAAATCGCCAGTCAATATCTGAAAAAAGGCAGCAAGGTCTACGTCGAAGGCCGGCTGCAGACGCGCAGCTGGGAGGACGACCGGGGGCACCGCCATTACGTCACCGAAGTTGTTGTCAGCGACTTAAAACTCGTCGACGGCGCCGGTGGTCCTGGCGAGCT
>JAYZCA010000058.1:0-10385 GCA_036339235.1 Candidatus Latescibacterota bacterium
GCGAAGCGAGGCTGCCAAGCTCAATCAGAATGTGCGCAACGCGCAGCAGGGCTCGGACATGCTGCAGGTAGCCGAGGGATCCCTGCAGACGGTCAACAATATCATGGTTCGCATGCGCGAACTGGCCATCCAGTCGTCGACGAGCACGATCAACGACGCAAACCGCGAGTCCATCGCGGCCGAGTTCGGTCAACTCGTGTCTGAAATCGACCGGATCGTCTCGGCGACGGCCTACAACAACCGCAACCTGCTGGCTGGTTTCGGCAATGTGGTCAGCACCACAGCCTCGACGGCGCTCACCGACAGCGCCACGACCGGAGTCACCCGAGTCGGTGTATCGGCGGTTTCTCCAGGGACCTTCACCTTTTCCGACAGCGCCGGTGACGGCAGCCTGACCCTGGGCAACGGCCTGGTGACACAGACGCTGAACACGGGCACCGCCCTCGACGGGTCCGTCGTCGCCTCCGGCACGAAACTCATCGCCAACTTTGATCGCCTCGGCGTGCAGGTGACTCTGGCCGGCGCCAACACCGCGGGAGCAACCGGCGACTACACCGACGGCGACCTGGATGGCAGGACCATCGTCGTCGAGGCCACAGACGGCATCTTTCAGGTGGGCCCCACCGACACTTTTTTCAATCGTCTCGAGGTCGGTATCCCTGACCTGCGCGCTTCAGGCAACGCCCTCAACCTCGGCCAGCTGTCGGTGTCCTCCATCGACACTGCGCGGGCAGCCATCGATGGCATCGACCAGGCGATCAGAACCGTAGCCAACGCCCGCGGAGATCTCGGCGTGGTGCAGAACCGACTCAGCTCCAGCATCGGTTTCACCGAATCGGAGATCGAGAGCATCACCGCCTCCGACGCCTCGATCCGCGATGCGGACATCGCGCGCGAGGTGACTGAGTTCGCTCGCAACCAGGTGCTGGTGGAGGCGAGCAACGCCATGCTGGTGCAGGTGAACGTGACATCCATCGGGGTGCTGTCTCTGCTCTGAGGTATCCGGCCACAGCAGCGATTTAATCGCAAACCCTCGGCGGGGAAGGGGCTGCCTCACGGACGAGGTGGCCCCTTCTCATTTATCCTGGCCCTCGGGCGCAGTCCCTCTCCTTGACCCTTCTCCGGGTGGCCTGTAGCTTGCCACGCCGCCACGATGCATATCGAAGAGTTCGACTTCGATCTTCCCGACGACCTCGTCGCCCAGTACCCTGCCGAGCGCCGCGATGCGTCACGGTTGATGATGCTCGATCGCCAGAACGGCGGTGTCGAGCATCTCACCTTCGCCGACATCACCGAGTGTCTGCGGCCCGAGGATATCCTCGTTCTCAACGAGACGCGCGTCGTCCCAGCACGTCTGCATGGCCGCAAAGAGCGCACGGGGGGGCGCATCGAACTGCTGCTTCTGCGCCGCGAGTCGAAGGATGGTACCTGGCTGGCCCTTGGACGGCCCCTGCGCGGGCTGCAGGCCGGCGACGGTATCCGGCTGGATCGTGGAGGGTGGCAGATCGATGTGGTTGGCCGGGTCGGCGATCGAGTGCGCCTGCGGCTGCCCGCCGACGTGGTAACCACCTCAGACGATGACCCCACCGGCCTCGCTGGTCTGCTGCCGATGGTTGGAGAGGCGGGGGACATCCCGCTGCCGCCCTACATCCGGCGGTCGCCTGAATCGATCGACATCGAACGGTATCAGACGGTGTTTGCCCGTGATCCCGGGTCCATCGCAGCACCGACGGCAGGACTACATTTCACCGACGAGCTCCTCGACAGGGTGCGTGCCCGCGGCGTCGCGGTGGAAAAGCTCGTGCTGCACGTAGGACCAGGGACCTTTGAGCCGGTACGCACCGAGGATCCAAGGCAGCACCAACTCGAGGCCGAGTACTTCCGTGTCAGCGAGGATACGGTGCGTCACATCGAAGCACGACGGCGCGCCGGTGGACGCTGCATCGCCGTCGGCACGACGACGGTGCGGACGCTGGAGACCTGCGCCGCCGGCGGCAGTCTGCGCGCCGGCGAAGGCTGGACGGATCTGTTGATCTGTCCGCCCCACCAGTTCCGCGCTGTCGATGCGATGGTGACGAACTTCCACCTGCCACGGTCGAGTCTGTTGCTGCTGGTCAGCGCCCTGGCCGATCAGCAGCGATTGCTGGCTGCCTACCGCCTCGCCGTCGCCCAGGGCTACCGCTTTTACAGTTATGGCGACGCCATGTTCATTTACTGAGCTATGCTGACTACCGTAATCATTCCCGCCGCAGGCCGCGGCCACCGCTTCGGTGGCAGCTCGACCCCGAAGCAGTACCAGATGCTGTCTGGCCGCCCGGTGTTGTGGCACACATTGCGGTGTTTCGAGGACAGCCCGTTGGTGCAGGCCATCGTCGTCGCCATCCATGCGGATGACATCGAGGCATTCGAACCCATCGCCACAGGGTTCAGCAAGTTGCGTCCCGCCGTGTTTGGCGGGGCCGAGCGGGTCGACTCCGTAACCGCCGGTCTGGCCAGCCTGCCACCGGCAATCGCCGACGAGCTCGTCCTCGTCCACGATGCCGTTCGCCCGTGGGTATCGGCGGATCTCGTGGCCGCCGTCATCGCCGCAGCCCAGAGGCACGGTGCCGCGATTCCGGCGCTGCCCGTGATGGAAACGGTAAAGGTCGTGGAGGAAGGTGTCATTCTCGAGTCGCCCACCCGCAGCCGGCTCTACAACGCGCAGACGCCACAGGGTTTCCATCGTAATATCCTCGAACAGGCGGTCGCATCCGCGGCATCGGTCGCAACGCCGGCGACGGATGAAGCCTCCCTCGTCGAGCGCAGCGGCGTTGCCGTCCACGTCATCCCCGGAGAGGTCGACAACGTGAAGATCACAACCGCCGCCGACCTGCCATCGACCGCCACCGGCGAACTGCGGGTCGGCATGGGCTACGACGTGCACGCCTTCAGCGCCGGGCGGTCGCTGATTCTTGGCGGTGTGCACATCGATGCCGAGCACGGGCTTGCGGGACACTCCGACGCCGACGTGCTCACCCACGCGGTAATCGACGCGCTTCTCGGTGCCGCCCGCATGGGGGATATAGGTCGCATGTTCCCCGACGACGATCCCGCCTACGAAGGGATCGACAGTCTGCTCCTGCTGGGCAGGGTACGCGATCGACTGCGGGATGCCGGCGTCACGGTCGTCAACATAGATGCCGTGGTCATGGCGCAGGCGCCGAAGCTGGCATCCTATATCGACGGGATGTGCGCGGCCATGGCTGGCGTTCTCGAGGTGCCCGCCGGGCGCGTGTCGGTGAAGGCGACGACGACGGAGCGCCTGGGTTTCGTCGGACGACGGGAGGGGTTGGCGGCGCAGGCTACCGTCCTGTTGCGGGTACCGGCGCCCTCTGACGACACGTGAGATGAACGACTGGATCGAACCGATTGTCGCCCGGATCGGTGACTGGCCGCCGGTTCTCGTCTACGGGGTGCTCGCCGCGAGCGCTTTCCTGGAAAACATCCTGCCCCCGGTACCCGGAGACCTCGTGGTCGTCCTCTCCGCCTATCTGGCTGGACGCGGCGTCCTCGAGTGGCTGCCGGTGTACCTGTCCACCTGCCTGGGGGGTACCGCGGGTTTTCTCGTCATGTATTACTTCGGCCGCACAAGGGGTCGTTCCTTTCTGCAGGCCCGCGGGGGAATCGTGTTCTCCTCTCGACGCCTGCAGAAGGCCGAAGGCTGGTTGGCGCGATACGGGCTCTGGCTGGTGCTGGCCAACCGTTTCCTCAGCGGCATCCGCTCCGTCATCGCCCTGGCGGCCGGCCTGGGTGGGATGAGCTGGCGACCGGTGGTGCTGCTGGGTTCTCTGAGTATGCTCCTGTGGAACGGGGCTCTCCTCTACGCCGGGCTGCAGGTTGGGGAGAACTGGGAACAGGTAACCGAGTGGCTCGGGCGCTACAACCGGACCATCGGCGGTTTGCTGGCAGTCGCCGCGATTGCAGTCGGACTGCGCTGGTGGCGCCGCCGCGGCGCTGGGGGATCATCTGTTGACAGTCTCTCAGAGGAGGCGTAGTTTCCGTTACTCTTACCGCCCGTGGGCGGGCAACCCACTTTCAGGCTCTAAGCCCAGCACAGGTTGAGACTTACGGTGACGACCAAGACCTTCACGCCACGAGCCGGCGACATCGAACGGCAGTGGTTTGTAGTAGATGCAGAGGGCAAGACCCTCGGCCGCCTCGCTTCACAGATCGCCCACATCCTGCGGGGCAAGCACAAGCCGACGTATTCGCCGCATATGGATCTTGGTGACCACATCGTCGTCATCAATGCCGAAAAGATCCGGGTCACGGGGCGCAAAGCAGAGCAAAAAGTCTACTACCGCCACACCGGTTACCCCGGTGGTCTGCGAACCACGACCTACGAGGACATGCTCGGCAAACATCCCGAGCGTATTCTGCGTATCGCCGTGAAGGGTATGTTGCCGAACAATATCCTCGGCCGGCAGATGTTCAAGAAGTTGCGCGTTTACGCCGGCCCGGAACACGAGCATGCCGCTCAGCAGCCCCAGGCGCTGAGCTTTTAGACCTTCCTACGTGAGATTAACAGCGAGAGAACATGGCTGAAGAGCAGCGATTCGAGGCCACCGGCCGCCGCAAGACCTCCGTCGCGCGTGTGCGTATGCGCGCCGGATCCGGGCAGATCATCATCAATGGTCGCACGGTCGAGGATTACCTGCGCCGTGATGCCCTCGAGATGATCATGGTCCAGCCCCTGCAGGTGACCGAGACACGCGACAAGTTCGACATAAGCATCAGCAGCAAAGGCGGTGGGTTGCGCGGCCAGGCGGGTGCCATGTCGCTGGGTATCGCCCGCGCCCTGATGGACTTCGACCCGACCCTGCGTGCGACGCTCAAGCGTGCCGGCTTCCTTACCCGTGATCCGCGGGAGAAGGAGCGCAAGAAGTACGGCTTGGCCGGTGCTCGCAAGCGCTTCCAGTTCTCGAAACGATAGCATAAAGCCGCTATCGTTTTTGCGAGAACGGTCAGACAGCGACCGTTCTCGTGAAACGAGACGTCAGCTGTACCACGTGAGTTCGGCCCCGGTATGGGGCCGAATTCGTAAATGAGTCGCTCAGCGACTCATAACGCACGCTCCTCCCGATGCGCGCGGGGGTGCTGGACGAGTAAGCAGGCTCGTCCGGTTCCGTTCGTAGACGAGGGAGGGCGGAGGCCATAACCCAACCCTTCAGGAGTACTCATCGCATGACTGTACCGATTCAGGATCTGCTCGAGGCCGGCACTCATTTCGGCCATCAGACGCGCCGCTGGAACCCGAAGATGCAACCCTTCATCTTCACCGAGCGGAACGGCATCCACATCATCGATCTCAACAAGACTGTGCGTCGCCTCGAAAAAGCCGAAGATGTCGTGCGCCGTACGGCGCAGGCGGGCAAGGCGGTGCTCTTCGTAGGCACGAAGAAGCAGGCCGTCGACGTGATCCGCGCCGAGGCCGAGCGCTGCAACATGTTCTTCGTCACCGAGCGCTGGCTCGGCGGCATGTTGACGAACTGGAAGACGATCCGTCAGAACATCCGCCACCTCGACAACCTGGACCGAATCGCCCAGGACGGCACTTACGAGAAGCTGAAGAAGAAGGAAGTCCTGCTGCTGGAGAAAGAGCGGGCCCGCATGATCAAGACCCTGGAGGGTATTCGTAAGATGAACGGCTTGCCAGGTCTGATCTACATCGTCGACATCATGAAAGAGCATGGCGCCATCCTGGAGGCGCGAAAGCTCGACATTCCCGCAGTGGCCATCATCGATACGAACTGCGATCCGGATCTGGTCGAGTACCCGATCCCGGGCAACGACGATGCCATCCGCTCTATCGAGGTGATCACCCACGCCATGGCAGACGCGGTGATCGAAGGTCGTGCCGCCGGTGAAAAGGGCAAGGGCGCCCGCACCGAAGAGGATGAAGAGACCACCGACGTCACAGCGACCGCCGCGGCGACGGCCTGAGGGAGAGAGAGATTTAATGGCCGAGATTACCGCCGCTGCCGTTCGCGAACTGCGTGGACGTACCGGCATCGGGATGATGGAGTGCAAGAAGGCCCTCGTCGAGACCGACGGGGATATGGACAAAGCCGTCGAATATCTGCGCAAGAGAGGTATGGCAGCCGTCGAAAAGCGCGCCGGACGCGAAGCCAACGAAGGCGTCGTCATGTCATACATCCACCCGGGCAGCCGCCTCGGCGTCCTTGTGGAGATCAACTGCGAGACCGACTTCGTGGCTCGAACGGACGATTTCCAGACTTTTGCCCGCGACGTGGCCATGCACATCGCCGCCGAGGGACCGGTTGCCGTAAGCCGCGAGGATCTCGAACCGGCGGTGATCGAAAAGGAAAAGGAGATCTATCTCGAGCAGGCCCGGAATGAGGGCAAGCCGGCGCACATCGCCGAGAAGATCGTCACCGGTCGATTGGATAAATACTTTCAGGAAGTCTGTCTCATGGAGCAGGCTTTCGTCAAAGATCCGGACAAGACGATTCAGGACCTGTTCACGGAATTGACGGCCAAGATCGGCGAAAAGATCACGATCCGGCGCTTCTCCTGTTTCCGCCTCGGCGAAGGCTGAGTCGGGTAACGGCCCCTCGGGGGTCAGGGATGGTGGATTGACTCATGATCGATGAAATCCTCAAGGAGACCGAGCAGCATATGACGACGGCCCTGCAGGCGCTGCAGCGCGATCTGGCCGGGATCCGCACCGGGCGGGCGACCACGACCCTCCTCGACGGTATTCGCGTCAAATACTACGGGACGCCCACACCGCTGAACCAGTTGTCGACAGTCAGCGCCCCGGAACCGCGTCTGTTGATGATCAAGCCGTATGAGAACACGATCATCGGCGACATCGAGAAGGCGATTCGAGCGGACGCCACTCTCGGACTCAATCCGAGCAACGACGGCGAGGTCATTCGCCTGCCGATCCCGGAGCTCACCGAGGAGCGGCGTATCGATCTGACGAAGGTCGCCCGGCATCGGGCGGAGGAGGGACGCGTGGCTGTGCGCCACGCACGTCGAGAGGGCCTCGACCTCACCGACGAGGCACAGAAGGAAGGCGAGGTCTCAGAGGACGAGTCGCGCAGCGCTCACGAGCGCATTCAGACGCTCACCGACGATTTCGTGAAACGGATCGACGAAATCATCAAGAACAAGGAAGCTGAGATCATGGTAGTCTGAGGGCACGAGTGTCCTTTAGACACAAACGTCCTTTGCAGATGCGGACACGCAGGCGGCTCGGGGTTACCCCTAGTCGCCTCGCTGTTTTTGGAAACTTCAGCCCCGGCGCCGGCGGGAGCGGGGCTTCGGCGCGTCGTCGCGCTGCTGAATCGTCTCGAGGAACCGATCCTCGAGATGCTCTCGGCGCTCGATGATGCCGCCGTCGGTCTTGGGCGCAGCCGGCTTCTGCGTGGCGTCACCTCCGGCGGGCAACATCGACAACTCCTCGTGTCGCCGTCTCAGGACTGCCAGCTTGTGCTGCTGCAGATGCGCCAGGTCCTGCAGGTTCTGTAGGTGAGCCTCCCGCTCGAGCAGGGCCATAAGGATGCCGTCGAGGGAAGCGTCGGCGAGGCCGCGGTTTGTGGCCAGTTCCTCGGGGTCCAGTTCCGCGAGTCGTTCGACGCGCGTCTCGACCTCCTCGCCGAAGAGACGCCGCCGCCCGGCGAGCAGGCGCAGCTGTAGCCGATTGCTGCGTTGTTGACGGGTGCGCAGCGCGGCGAGGACGGCGATGAGGCCGACGAGCGCCAGGGCAACGGGCAGAATCCACAGTGTCAGAGAGTAGCCTTCTTGCAGGATCGTGTTGTGTGAGTGTAATTTAGGCTGTCTGTACCCAAACCTGCAAACATAGACTCGAGATGACGGAATCGACTGACAACAACCTTGTGCCCAAGCTGCAGGCGGAGATCGCCCGCCTGGAGGAGGAGGGTGACAAGCTCCGCGCCAGCAATCGGCGATGGATGCGGATCGCCGGCACCGATTCACACACGGGTCTGCCGAACAAGGTATTCTTCACGACTGCCATGCTGCCGCAGGCGATCAGCACCGCCAATGCCGACGGCCAGCCGCTTGGGTGCGTGATGGTGGCCCCCGATCGTTTGGGTGAGCACAACGCCAAGTACGGGCGTACGGGTGGCGACCAGATCGTGAAGGGCGTGGCCGACTTCCTCTCGGAGAACGTCGAGACGGACGAGAAACTCGTCCACCATGACGGGGCCAACTTCATTCTTCTGGTGCCCAATGGCGACGTCACGCGCTCCAAGCGGCGATGCCTGACCCTGCGGGCCCGTGCCATGAATCGCCAATTCGAATGTGGCGGCGACCAGATCTCCCTGACCCTGAGCTTCGGCGCCGTGACCCGCATGCCGGCGGCAGACGCGAAGGTGGTCGTCAAGGATCTGGTCGAGGAGTTTCTGCGTCGACTCGAGGCCGCCCTCGACAAGGCGAAAGAGATGGGTGGCGACAGTACATTTCAGGATCCGGAGACGGAATTCTGATCCGATCAGGACGCACCTGCAATCGTCCCGGTTTGCCTCCCCGGTGATCCTCCAGCTCTTCTGCTCCATTCGCCCGCGGCAATGGGTGAAGAACGTCGTCGTCCTGGCGGCGGTCGTGTTCTCCGAACATCTGCTCAACGCCGCCTACGTCGTCACCGCACTGTCTGCGGCAGGCGTTTTTGTCCTGCTGAGCTCGGCGATCTACCTGGTCAACGACCTGGCCGATGCCGAGGCCGACCGCCTGCATCCTGACAAGGCCAGGCGCCCCATCGCCAGCGGCGAGCTGCCAACGCCGGTGGCCGCCAGCGCCGCCGTCCTGCTGCTCGCCGGCGGGCTGGTGGGTGCCGTTCTCCTGCACCACGAATTCGCCATCGTCGCCCTGATCTACGCGGTGTTGAACCTGGCCTACTCGCTCGGTCTGAAGCGCGCCGTTCTCGTGGATATCCTGATCGTGGCGGCTGGGTTCCTGTTGCGGGCCGTGGGCGGCGCCGTCGTCGTCGACGTGGACATCTCCACGTGGTTCATTCTCTGCACGTTTACCCTGACCTTGTTCCTGGCCACCGCCAAGCGCCGGGGAGAGCTTGTGCGGCTCGAAGGTGACGCCCCACGGCATCGCGAGAGCTTGGGCGATTACGACGTGGCCTATCTCGACCAGGTCATGTCGGTCCTGGCGTCAGCCACCGTCGTGTGTTACGCGCTCTACGCGATGGGAGTGGGGGAGGGAGGGATCACAGCCAACCGGCAGATGCAGTGGACGATTCCCTTCGTCCTCTACGGCGTGCTCCGCTATATGTACCTCGTGCATCGAGGCGAGGGGGATGACCCCACGGCGCTGCTCTGGCGGGATCGCGCGCTGCAGGTGAATCTGCTGTTGTGGGGAGGGCTCAGCATGGGACTCGTGTACGGAGCGCGATGACAGAGACCTTCGTCATCGCTTTCACCACGTTCTTCGCCACGATTGGATCTGTGGACGTGGCTGCCATGTTCGCGGCCCTGACCCCGGACGCTAGCGCCCAGGTGCGCCGCACGATCGCGACACGCGGCATCCTCGTGGCCACGTGCGTGTTGCTGCTGTTCGCGGTTGCCGGCGAATCCCTCCTCCAGGTGCTGGGAATCTCGCTTGCAGCTTTGCGTGTTTCCGGCGGCATCCTGCTGCTTCTGATCGCCATAGACATGGTATTCGCGCGCCAGTCTGGCGGGGTGACAACGACGGCAGTCGGAGCAGGCCGAGGCGGCTGGCCGGGAGGACATCTCCGTCTTCCCGCTGGCGACGCCGCTGATCGCCGGACCGGGCACGATGGGTGCGACCATTCTGCTGATGGCCAACACGGAGGGGGACATGGTGCGTCAGGATAGATGTCGCCTGAGGGGGGTCGGGGGTTGGTACGCTCATCGACACCGATCGGAGCAGCGAACCGAGATGGGAGAGGTGGAGAGTTGAACCGTGCCATCGGTGCGTGGGGTGTTGCCTTCTGGTGTGTGGTGATCACGTCCTGCGCCACGGCCCCGGAGGATCTCGTCGAGGACCTGGGCCACCCCGGCCGTCGGGAATCGGCTCGTCAGCTGCTGCTGCTGGCTAAGGACCGCGCCGTCGTTCCGCTGCTGAAGGCGCTGGCCGACATCGACTACGGGCCGGCCCGTCCGGAGCTGGCCGAAGTCCTCGTCGGTCTCCTCGTGCGCACCGGAGACCGGCGCATCGCCCACGACCTGAGCCAGCGTCTGGGAAACGACCCCGACCCGACGGTGCGCGCCCGCATCGCCCGTGCCGCCGGTCTGCACCGGCGCGTGGAATTTCTCGATCCCCTGCTGGAGGCGGGCCTGACGGACGGCGACGACGAGGTCGTTCACCAGACTCTCATCGCCCTGGGC
>JAYZCA010000059.1:0-11995 GCA_036339235.1 Candidatus Latescibacterota bacterium
CATCGAGGGTGTGTTCGCCTGCGGCGACGCCCAGGATCACGTCTACCGTCAGGCGGTGACGGCGGCGGGCACGGGTTGCATGGCGGCGATCGAAGCGGAGCGGTATTTGAGCGAACAGGGCGCGCAACTGATTGGCGCTGCGCGCTGATTTGCGAGAAGCCCCAAACTGCGGGGCTTCTCTATGGGTGATTCGGCAAAGGAGTGTGGGTTCGCAGTAGCGGTCTACTGACTGAGGTCGGCGTATTTCCTCCGTACGTCCACGGCACCGCATACTCCAAGAGTCGCGTCATGGCCGACACACCCAAGCCCAACCCACCTGCTGAGAGCGACATGCATTGGGGCATTTCCTACCTGCGCGAAGACATCCAGGATCTGCGATTCGGAGTACGGGCTCTGCACGACCGCATGGATCGACTGGCAGAGCGTATGGAACGGCTGGCAGAGGCGTCGACGGCCCGCATCGAGACGGTAAACGAAAACCTGACGAAGCGCATCGATTCGCGCTTCGAGTTGCTGCTTACGGCGATGATCGCCCTTACCTGTATGGGCATCGGCGCGAACTTCGCTGTCCTTCAGATGTACCTGCCATCCCAGTAGGCCGCTGATTCGGCGAGCCACGCCGAGCTGATGTGGTTGGCGCAGAGCGCTAACCAGCCAACCCGGAGTAGACCTCGCGCCCCCGTCGGAACAACTCCCGTACGTCTTCGCGCTGCTCGTCGTTGTTATAGCGGCCCACAGTGCCGATCCACTTCAGTGACTCGTCGATGGAGTCGAGGAAGAAGCGGGCGGCGTCGGCGCGGGCCTCGGGCATAGCGCCGCAATGGAACCAGGTGGGGCTGGTGTGGGCGTAGACGGGTTGATCAAAACTGTCGCGGGCGTCGCCCCAGAGCCGCGCAGCGACCCAGCCGTCACGCTCGGCGAACAACTCGCAACGCACGACACCGTCGTGAGCGCCCTCCTGGCTGAAGCCCTGACGATGTACGACGGCACCATCGGCGACGATTTCCGCCGCTACCACGGGGTAGTGGGACCGGAAGGTGAGCTCCACCTCGAGCTTGCCGCCGCCGTCGATAGGGAGCGTCGAGCCGATGGGGGCATCGTTGACCTTCATGTCGAGGGCGGGGCCGTTGGTGATGTAGGTGCGGCCTCTCTTCATGCCATCGATCCATGAGGCGTAGGAGAACTCCTTCTCCGTCTGCACGTAGACGCGGTTGTTGGAGCAGACAAACCAGTCGGTCCCTGTCGAGACCGGCAGGCGCATGCCGCAGTTCAGCAGCTTGTACCACAGGTCGTACTCGGGGTCCATCCAGAAGGGATCGAAGAGGTTGAAGGCATCGAGCTTGCCCAGGGCGGCAGCGACGGGGGCCTCCATGCCGCGGCCGTTGTGGCACCAGATGACGAGGCCGCCCTGGTCGCGGGCCTCGTCGCAGCAGAAGCACAGCGGCGGGTAGTCGGGGTCGAACTGAGCCGTCAGGGTGTGGCCGCGGCTCACGGGCTGCACGAGGTTGCGGATGTTGAGAAACATCACGTGGCCGTAGCCGAAGCCCCAGGGGGACTTGTCGCCGTAGTGACGGTTCTCCTCGCCGATGTCGAGGACGTGATGGGCTGTGGTGAACTCGTTCATCACGCCGATGGGGTACTTGTTGCTGGCGTAGGGCAGCTGACGCCGGTCGAGGACGGAGACGCAGGTAACGTTGTACCCCTCTACAGAACAATCGACGCCGAGGCGCGCGTCGGGGCGCGTTTCTTTCTCGTCATAATGAATGTGGGTGTTGCCCGGGTACCAGTGCTGCTGCTGCGGGTGATACCAGCGCTCGATGGGGATTTCCAGGTCGACGATGCCCGCCGCCGGTGTCTCCACGACGACGCGTCGCGGGCGATACTCAGTGCCCCGTTCCACCAGGACATCGGTTCGACCGCGGCCGACATCGACGCTGAACTCACCGTCGGAGAAGAAGAAGGGAGTGCCCGGGCCGATTTTCTGAATGGCGCTTGCAGGGCTCTTGAATTTGCCCGTCGAGTCGAGGACGTGGACCTTGGCGTCGATCGGTTCGTTCGTCGCCGAATCGACGATGGTGCCGTGCAGGGTGGCCATGGCTAAAGCCTCCTTCCAATCTTCAATTCAACTCTTCAATTCAGGGCGTACGTCTCGTAGGGTCGTTCGCAGGGGTTGCCGCGCGACAGGTGCAGGCGGCGGTCCCCGGCGTCGATGAGGAGCGACCAGACACTGGTCCAAAATCCGGTATCGGGAGCGTCGTTGGCGTGGCGGCAGATCGAGTGCGGATGATCTTGGTGGTCACGCAGGATGTTCTCCAGCGCCGTCCGCGCGATCGGCCGCGGTGTCGCGGCTAGCAATTCGTCGATGCGGCGCTTGCGGGGACCTGACTGGATCAACTCCGGGAAGTCGTCGTTGATGGGCTCTAGGTCCGCGTGCACACAGTGGTTGGTGTGCGTCACCACGCAAGGGCCGGCATCGCTCTCGCGCAGCACGTGGATGTCGTCGAGGGTGACCTCTAGATCGGCGGGACCCTGCGGCGTGGCCAGTATGATGTTGGCCGGGATCGCCCGGTGGGCGCGGCCAACCGCGTCGACCGCCTCGTCCAGAGAGCGGGTCTCGTAGATGGCGCGCACGGTGAAGTAATGGGGTACGCCGAAGGGGCGGGCAGGCGCCGGCAGGGTGTTCATGCACAAACCGATGCCGGCGTCGTTGACGCCCAGGTAGGCGATCAGCCCCGCCTGGGTGATGGACAGGAAAGCGGGAGAGTCGTCAGGTCGCCGGGTAAGGACCACCGAGAAGGGATCCAGCGCCGGATCGTTGTCCCAGTTCTGGCCGACAATCGAGCCACCAGCGCTCTCGTGAAGCGCGAAGGAGGTGCACCCCCCGCCCGCACCCGGATCGTCGGGGCGCAGCTGATTGCGGATCTGCAGGAGCATGAGGCGCTCGATATCAACAGCAGACGAATGTGCCATGCCTTCGAGTTCCTGCAGCATGTGCGGGGCATATCCGCGCACGTCGTTGATACAGCGGCGCGCCACGCCCAGCGCCCGCTCACGGGAGATGTGCACAGTCTTACGCACGCGCTCCAGGGCGACGGCGTCGAAGCCGCGGATCTGTTCGCGCAGCGCCTCGCCGATCTGTTCCCCCATCTGCCGCGGCGAACCGCTGACGGTGACCTCGGGATATCTGCTGGGGAGCGTCATGAGTGGTCACCCGTCGGCCTGGTCTCGCCCACGGGAGCGACCCAGGCGAGCTTCTCCTCGAGGAAGACGTCCTTCGTGGGCGGCCACGCATCGCCGTCGTTGGCGGATCTGATGGTCACGTCCATGTCATCCGGTCGATCACCGTGTTGGTGATAGGTCAGGGGCGTGCCGCAGACGGTGCAGAACGTGCGGTCGGCATCGGTGTCGGTGTGGTACGTTCCCGGTTTGCTCGAGACGAAGCGGAACGCCTCGCGCGGGAAGATCAGCCAGCCAACGGCGCCGGATCCCGTGGCCAGGCGACAGGTGTCGCAGTGACAGAGCACTGAGGCCCGAGGCTGAGCCGTGGCCTGCCAGCGGATGGCGCCACACAAGCAGCCACCGGAGATCGGTTCCCGTGCGGGAACCTTGCTATCGGTTTCGCTCATGTTCGCCTCACTGCGAGAATGACTTTGCCGATGGTGGTGTTGCCGGCGATGACAGCGTGGGCCGCACCGGCCTCCTGCACGGGTATGACCCGATCGATGACGGGTTCGATGCGCCCCGCCACCAGGGCGTCCCAGAACTGGGCGCGGAAACCGGCGATGATGTCGCCCTTCTCGGGGATAGGCCGGCTGCGCAGGGTGGAGCCGATGAGGTGCAGACGTTTGCGCAGTACGAGGCCCAGGTCGATGCCGGAGTCGCTGCCGCCGAGCAAGGCCAGCAGAACGAGCCGCCCTTGCGGCGCCAGCACGTCGAGGTTGCGCGCCAGGTGGCTGGCGCCGCCGACATCGAGAACGACATTGACACCGCCTCCGTCGGCGTTTGGGGAGATCGCTGCGCCATCTCCTCGGTGCTGGGCCAGATCGTCATTCAGGTACGCCCGGATCTCGGCGGCGAAGTCGGTGTCCTTGTAATCGCAGGCGAAAGCCGCGCCCAACTGACGGCAGCGCTCACGTTTGGCCTCGGTGCCGGCAGTGACGACCACCCGGCACCCCGCCTCGCGGGCCAGCTGGATGGCGGCGGTGCCGACACCGCTGGCGCCAGCGTGGATCAGCACTGTCTCGCTGGCGCGCAGCCCCGCCTCGCGGAATAGATTGAGCCAGGCCGTGAGGAAAACCTCGGGCACGGCGGCGGCGCGTTCGAAACTCCAACCATCCGGCACCGGCAGCAGCTGCCGCGCGTCGACGGCGACTTGTTCGGCGTAGCCACCCCCGCCGAGGAGCGCGCAGACGCGGTCGCCCACCTGCCAGCCCGACACGCCCAGACCCGTGGCCGCCACGACGCCCGCCATCTCCAGTCCGAGGATATCGGACTCTCCCGGCGGTGGCGGGTAGTGACCACCACGCTGCAGCAGGTCGGCGCGGTTTACCGCCGAGGCGTGGATGTCGACGAGGACCTGGCCGTCGCCGGCGACGGGATCGGCCACATCCCGCCACAGAAGATCCCGCTCGGGGGTTTCCGTATCTACTACGATCGCCTTCATTCGGTGAAAAGTGACGCAAACTCCCGCCCACGCCAAACGACGACCATCATGCCCGTCCAGCTGACACTGCTCTACGACTCCGAGTGTGACCTGTGCCGCCGGTTCCAGGAGACGGTGGCTCGCTGGGACACGGACGACGCCATAGCCTGTGTCCCCCTCGACGATCCGTCTCTGCTGGAGAGCCTCACCGACGAGGAGCTCGTCGCCGCCCAGGCGGAGCTGACCGTAATCGACGCCGACGGAACCGCCCATCGCGGCGAGGCGGCCCTGCGTCGTCTGACAGAGGTGCTGCCGGGTGTGCGGCGCCTGAGCTGGGCCCATCGGCTACCTGGAGTCACGGCTGCGGTGGGCGCCCTCTATCGAGGCGTGCAGCGACGGCGGGCGCGCAAACCTTGCCTCAATTGCGGGGAGAAGTGGATGCCGTCCAAAAAGTGGAGCCGCCGCGGCGGCGGGCGGGGCCGTTGAGGTCGACCGACGACGACTTGCTTCTGCCGGTAGCGGTGGCTCGTGTTCTTTGCCTTGATCTGCTGCACCAGCTCGACGTACCCGAGGACGAGGCGACGCTGACGGCAGAGACGCTGGTTGAAGCGAATCTGCGGGGAGTGGACAGTCACGGCGTAACTCTGCTGGCCGTGTTCGCCGAGCGCATCCGTTCGGGGCAGATCCATCCAGGTCGTGTGCCTTTCGTGCGTCGAGAGGGGCCGTGCACGGCGTTGATGGACGGCCAGCATGGCATGGGTCCACGCCTGGCGACGGCTGCCATTGAACTGGCGGCGCACAAGGCGGGGCGCACCGGCTTGGGTGCGGTGTCGCTGCGGGACGGCAATTACGTGGGGGCACTGGCGACCTACGTGGAAGGCCCGGCGCGGGACGGCTTCATCGCGCTGGCCATGGCCAATGCCACGCCCCGGGTGGCGCCCCACGGCGGGAGTGAGGGATTACACGGCACCAACCCCATCGCCTGGGCCGCTCCTGCGGCGACGGGAGAGCCCCTGGTGTTCGATGCTGCCACCGCCCACGCGGCGGCGCGTATTGGGCAGGCCGCCGAGGAGAGTCGCTCGATCCCGGAGGGTATGGCACTGGACGCCACGGGACAGCCGACGACGGATCCCGCGGCGGCGGCCAGCGGTACACTGCTGCCCGTGGGTGGCGCCTTCGGCTACGGCCTCGGTCTTCTGGTGGACGTGCTTACGGGCGGGCTGGCGGCGGCACCCATGGGGCGGGAAGTGCCGCTGGTGTCAGCCCTGAATGGCCCTTACGGCTGCAGCTTTTTCGCCCTCGTCATCGACCCGCGGCGATTCGGCGGCGGTGAAGCGTTGGCCGCGGGTATCACCGGCCTGCGAGAGTCGGCGAGAAACATCACTCCCGCCGAGGGCGTCGAGGCGGTGCGGGCCCCGGGAGACCGAGCCCGCCAGACCCGCGAAGAGCGCCTGACGCGTGGCATTCCGTTCACTCGTCGGGGCTGGACGGCGCTCATCGAGCGTCTCGCCGCCACTGGCCTCGACACCTCTGACCTGGTTAAGAGAACGGAGTAGCATGAGCGAGAGAGATCTGGAATACACCACCCCGGAGCGGCTGGTGCAGGACTTTGCCAGCCGGGGAATCGTCGTGCTGGCTCCTGAAGGTCTGGGGATATCCCTCGATATTCATGACCGGATCTACCAGCAGGAGAAGCAGGCGTCGAGCGCGCACAAGCCAGTTACGTGCTCACTGATTCCGGATGTCCTGGCCGTGATCAACGCCCCCGGCGTCGTAGCAGCCTGCAATCAGCTCGTGGGTGAAAACTGGGCCATCGTGCCCTTCACGCACAATGCATCCTTCACCAGCGGCGCCAGGGACCAGCACTGGCACAAGGATGACAACGGCCCGTACAACGGCAGAAAACAGCGCCACCATCAGGCCGTACAGATCGAGATGTTGTACTACCCGCAGGCCGTCAGTGACGACATGGGCCCGACGGCGACCGTACCCTACTCTCACTACTGGACCTTCAATCACGAAGAGAACCACGACAACTTCGCCGGGGCAGATCATCTCGATTTCGGCTACCAGCTCAACGGCATGGAGCGCGAGCCGGTAAGCGGTCCCGATTCCAAATACGATGTCGACGACATCGTCCAGCGCCGCACGGCACATGACATTCGGATGAGAGATGCCGTCACTGACCTGAAGTGGCCTCTGGTCCGAAAAATTGAAGCGACCCCGCTGCGGGCCGGCAGTATCGTCCTCTACTCCCACAACACGTTCCACAGAGGAAACCATCGCCGTGACGATTGGCGCACATGGACTGACAACCCGCGATTCATGTGGCGTTTCTGGCTGTACCGCACCGCCGAGCCCACGGCATCGAGCGGTGTTGATGGCGCGCCCGAAGTCAGCTGGAGTGGCGTGGACCCGATGACGGGCGTTGATCTGGCGGAGGCTGATGATGACGTGACGGTGGTCTGGCGATATCACCACCACTGGATGCAGAAGGGACAGCCACCGACGCCGCGGCCGGAAGCAGCAGCCCTGTCGTGCGAGGGCCGAGAGGAAGAGGCTGACCGTCTGTTCGCGAAGTTGTGTCTGAAACACGATGCGGCCGAGCCTGCACGAATCGGAGCGGCGTACAAATTGGCCTCCATCGGCGATACGGCGCTGGCAGTACGCCACCTCGTTCAAGGGCTGTCCAACGAACGGGAGAGTGTGAGGAGGGCTGCCATCTATGGTCTGACAGCAGTTGGACCGGAGGCGACGGACACCCTCCTCGTGGCGGTAGATTCACCCATCAAGTGGGTGCGGAAGGCGGCGGTGTTTGGCCTGGGCGATGCCAGCCCCCTTACGGATGAAGTTCTGTTGGCCGTCGTCACGCGCCTCCAGGACGATCCGTCCGTCTATGTCCGTTCCGTCGCCGCGGGAACGCTGGGCTGTCTGGGTCGCCGTGCCGCAGGGTCGGGTGTCGGCAAGGACCTGATCCCTGCTTGCCTGGAGGCACTCTCACAGAGTCTGGCTGTAGAGGACAATCGCCTGGCCATGGACCGGGCCCAGCAGCGGAGTATCAAATTTGTACGGCCCACAGACGAGTGCGACGTGTGCGAGGGTAACGGCGTCGACTTCGGTACCGAGCGATTTGAGCCCGTTCGTTCGGCGGTTCGGGAAAACGCGCTCTGGTCCATCGTCATCCTCTGTTCCCATGGCGCAGCCGTCACAGGTGCAGCGTTGGAGCCAACGATACTCGCACTACGAGAGATCGTCCGAAACGATCAGAACATCATATGTGTGGGGTTTGCCATGGATGCGTTGAATCGCCTTGCCAACCTGCGTCCAGAGCAGGAGGAGCCTGTAGCGCTCATCAGCGATTTGCAAGCGAATATCTCAGAAATCCTCGAGGAGTCACCCATTCAATGTCTCGAAGCTCTTGTGCGTGCGGGCCTGAGCGGTGGAGCAGGAGAGTAGCATGAACCGAGTCGGCCTGCTATCGACGAGCCAGGTTGAACAGTTCAAGCGCGACGGATATCTGCTTCTCCCCGGGGTGCTCGACGCGGAGCTCTGTCGCCGGGCGCGCGACGAGATGTGGGAAGCGATCGCCGCTGGTCTTCCCCGGATGAAGAGGGATGATTCCTCTACGTGGGGCCCCATCACGGAGGAGGAGAACGCCAGACTGGCTGCGGACAAACCCGAGAGTGGAGGCGAACCTTATCTCGGCGGCAAAGGTCACCGGTTCTACATCCGCAACGGCGCCGGGCAGCTCATGCTCGATTTGGCCCCTCGAGCCCTGTGGCAGATGGCCGAGCAGCTTCTTGGCAAGGACACGGTCGTCTGGCCGGCAGGGCTGGATGAGTCCGGCACCACAACAGGCCCATGCTTCATGAGCGACGACGCGATGGCGGGGCTGGTCAGTCATATGGGCAAAGAGGCCCCTGACCAGCTAGAGAAGGGGTCCTTCACGACACAAGAGGCGTTGCAGTTACCCAGAACCGGACCCGTATGGTTAACCGGGCAGGGAACTCGCGGACTGTACTGCACGCTTCCCAACAGCCCGTCCCCTGGCGCCGAGTACCGTAGCGCCCATTCCGACGGTGCGTGTTACGGTCGATGGCGGCTACAGATGTCGGCCTACATCGACGATCTGCCGCCCAACTGTGGTGGCTTCACCGTGTGGCCTGGCAGCCACACGAGGATCTGGAAGGAGCAATGGGAGGCCTTTCTGGCAGGGGAGAAGCATACCGATAAACATCTGGAAGTGCGCAAGGCGGGAGGGTATACCGATCCCGTCATCGGGCAGATCAAGGCCGATACGGAACCGATGGACTGCTGTGGATCTGTCGGTACTGTGGTGTTGTGGCACACAAAGATTCTGCATATGGCCGGACAGAACTGCTCCGACGATGTCATCCGCCAGGCGACAATCTACGGTTTCCAGAAAACGCCCCAGTCTCTCCCCGATCCTCTCGTCACAGACGAGACGAACGTCGATGTCTGGCGCGATTGGTCGGATGAAGTGCGGGCGGGCAACGCTCTAGCCGAGGAGGTCTGATGTGAAGATCCAGCAGATCGAAGTGCTGTCCCTCGTGGTGCCACACGAAGAGCGCATCCGCACGAAGTTCCACCACTTCGGCGTCACCGAAGAGGTGACGGTGTACCGATTCCACACCGACAACGGCCTCGTCGGGTTGGGCGAGAACCCCGGCCCTCCCATGGACCAGGAACTGCTCGATCTCTACATCGGCACCGATCCCTTCGACCACGTGATGGGGCAGGGGCGGTTCAACCTGGACATGGCCTGCTACGATCTGATGGGCAAACATCTGGGGATCCCCGCGTGGAAGCTGATGGGTCAACAGGTGCGCCAGTGGGTGGCCATGGGCTGGTGGATGCCGTGTATGTCGCCGCAGGATTCGGCGGCCGAAGTGCTGGAAGCGGCCCGGCGCGGGTACCGTGGACTGAAGTGCAAAGCGCGGGCTTTCTACGATGTTGTCGAGCAGACGGCGGCGATCCAGGAGGTGGCGCCGCCGGACTTCCGCGTGGAGTACGACTTCAACGGCTCCCTGATGAACGTCGAAAAGGCGCTGCCCATTCTGCGCGAGCTGGAGAAGTTTCCCGTCGTGAAGGGGGTGGAGGAGCCCATGTTCGCCCACGATATCGAAGGTTGGCGACGGCTGCATCGGGAGATCCGCATCCCTTTCTATCTGCACGGCGTGAATGTGATTCGCCAGGGACCCAGCCGTGAGCCTTCGGGCCAGTGGATGATGCTGCGTGCAGGCGACTTCGAGGGAGCCTTGTGCAGCCATGAGAACATCGGCAACGCCCTGGCAGCAGCCTGGACGTTCACGGCGGCAAACACGGCCATCCTGCTTCAGTACGTGGGAACGGGCATCACCTCGGCCTTCACCTGCCAGATGGGGGCGGTGATGCCCACGGCGACGATCCCGGCGGTGACTTGCAGCCACGCCAAGGTGGACGATCTCATCACTCGAGAGCTGGTGATGCAGCGTGGCTTCATGAAGGTGCCGGAAAGTCCGGGGCTGGGCGTCGAGCTGGACGAGGATGCGGTGGCTCGGTACTCGTCGTCATCACTGCACGAATGGCCACGACACCTGTCGGTGGTGACGCTGCCGGGTGGGCTAGAGCATTACTACCGGAACCTGCAGCAGGCCGAAAGGCTGATGAAACTCGGCGTCGACGAAGCCTTCGCCCCGGGAGTGCGGCTGGACGAGTGGGAGGATGACGGCAGCGACGGGTTCGACCGGCTCTGGGAGCGGCTGCAGCAACAGGACTGGCCTATCTGGGAAGAGGGGTAACTCAAGTCACGCCGACGTTGGTAGGGCCCAGATCCGGGTCGACGAGACTTCGGTGGTAGGCCATGCCCATGAGATATCGAACCTCCAGCTCCACGTCCCGCAGCCTCACGGGTGGCACGGCCTCAGGCTCGCGTCGCACCAGCTCCACGTCGATCTGATTTTCTCCCTTCACCGGCCAGTGCTGCTTCTCCAGGCGGAACACGAACCAGTAACAGGAACCGGTGCGGAAGCGGGGCGCGTTCATGCGGTACAGCTCGTTGATCCGGCGCAGACCGGACTCAGGCAAGTCCGCACCATTGAGCCGGAAGCGCAGTTCGTCGGTTTCGGTGACGCTCTCCAGGCGCAGGCGCAGGATGAGTTCGTGAATCCGGCCGTGCGTCCCCCAGCGCTCGAGATCATCGGAAATCACCAGTGGTGCAGTCACCGTTTCCCCCTCAGCGATCTCGAGTGGCAGGGGACAGCGCGCTCCCGGCTCAATCGTCGGGTGCGGATAGCGGCCGGTACCGGTAGGCGTGTAGTAGTACTTGTCCTTCGCAGCCATAACCTCCGGATACGGCAGTTCTCTCAGCTTCTCGTAAAAAGAAGCGCCGTACGGCCAGTTGCCGAACCAGTGTCCGAGGTACAGCCCGTCCACCCCCTGTTCCCAGTAGTTGCAGGCGCAGGCGCGGACCACTTCCACCGTCCCCTGCCCGAGGCGGTCTGAGTCGATGAGGCTCTGCAGCGTGGCCATCACGTGCACGCCCGTCCCCTTCGCTGTGGCCACGAGTTCGCGGTAGTCGGCGTTGCAGTCCACCAGCTCCGGTCCCGAGAACGTCTGCCCGATGACGATGTCCACCAGGCCGTTTCGCATCCAGCTCTCCACATCCAACCCGATGTCGTAGCAACCCTGTACACCGATGGGCACGCGCACCGCCAGGCGTCTGTCCTGTCCGCTGCGGCGCACTGCCTCACACACCCTCTTCACCCAGGCGGTCATCACCTCGCGGCCGTCGCCCACCTCGTCGGGGTGAAAGTAGAAGGGCTGGTAATTGAGCTGCAGCTCGAAACCGTCCACTGGGTAGCGCTCAAGGGTCTCCTCGATGAGGTCAAAGCGCTCGTCGCGAACCTCCTGGTGGGCGAAATCGAGACAGGCATAACCGCGCCAGTTTTCGTCGACGCCGGACTTGGCCCCGATCTCCAATGCCTTGTTGTCGAAACGGAAGTCCGAGCCTCGCGTGTCCTCGCCACGTACGCCGCTGGCCTGCTGCACCAGCAAAGTCGGGTAGATTGGCAGCCCTTTCGCACGCGCCCGCTCGCAGATCACCATGAGCGGATCCTCGCCGCGATCGATCATGGCGCGAGCATTCTGATGGGCGCGCCGGAAGATCAGATGGGGCCAGCGGTTCATATTGTGTCCCCAGAGCTCACCCACCTTGGTGTCGTGCAGTACCGTGCGACCGTCTCCCAGGCAGAACATGAGGGCGTCCACAGGCGTACCTAACAACTCATCCACGCCCTGTTCGTACTCCACCCGTTGGATAGGTGGCTCGTACATATAGATGAGGGGGTGACG
>JAYZCA010000060.1:0-4172 GCA_036339235.1 Candidatus Latescibacterota bacterium
TTGCCTTGTGTGGGGCTTATCAGGAGGTCTAGTAGATGCGTTGTCCCTATTGTGATCACCAGGACGATCGAGTGGTGGACTCCCGATCCTGCCGGGATGGCCAGGCCATCCGCCGGCGCAGGGAATGCGTCAACTGTTGCCAGCGGTTCACCACCTACGAGTACATCGAGCACACGCCGTTGACGATCGTCAAGCGAGACGGCAGCAGGGAGCCCTTTGACCGGAGTAAGCTGCTGGAGAAGATCCGGCTCGCCTGTTACAAGACGACCGTGTCCGCCGACCACATGGAGGAGCTGGTCGAGCGGGTCGAGGTCAAACTCGGCAACCTGGCCGAAAAGGAAGTAGCCAGCAGGAAGGTCGGCGAACTGGTAATGGATGAGCTACGCGAGCTAAACGATGTATCCTACGTGCGCTTCGCGTCGGTGTACCGTCAGTTCAGAGATAAGAGCGACTTCGTCAGAGAACTCGAACAACTCGCCCACTGAACTACAGGATTTTACCGTCAGACTCCCATGATAGCCTGGAGCAGGCCCCCATCTGTCAGCGGGGGCTGATTCCCGGCCCCGGCCCCGGCGCAGACGTCGGGCGCGTGCACTGAGACGCGTCCGGCGTCAGTCAGTTCTGACCGCTGGTTCTCGCCCTCCCAGCAACGGTCCCAACCCTACAGAAAAGCCTTGACAATCTCGAAGAGGGCAGCGTATATTGGGTTTGCTTTACCACAAGATATTGTATATTCAATGAGAAAAAGCCTGAGATAATGTGGTCTCTGTTGACCACTCTTGTCTTCCCTACCCTATTGTAAATACGATTTCCTTTCCTGGGCACGTCGGGGAATTGCCGTCTTTCGTCCCCGTCGGAAGGGTGCCTTTGCCCGCCAAATCTTTTGCCGGCCAATGAGGAGCGTCACATGTCGTCCGATAAGTCTAGGCCAGATTGCACCGATCCGTCGACTGCCGATCCGTCGACTGCCGAACCATCGATCGCAGGACATCGCATGGAGGATCTGCTCGCCCAGCTAGAGGGCCATGGGTACAAGCGCAACGGACACGACGATCTGCTGAGGAGGGCCGCCGACGCCGAGACGTACTACGGCGACAACGATCTGGCCATCGACGTCCTGCGCAACAAGTACCTGGCTCCAGGCGAGACCGGCCCCCTGCAGATGTGGGACCGCATCGCCCGGGCGATGGCATCCGTGGAGAAGGAGAAGGAACTGTGGTACGACCGCTTCTTCTCCATCCTGCTGGACTTCAAGTTTATTCCCGGAGGCAGGGTGATGCACGGCGCCGGCCGGGAGGAGGCCCGCAGGAAACCCACCCTGTCGAACTGCTATGTCATCCCCATCGAGGAAGACAGCCTGGAGGCGATCTATCGCTGCCTCAGCGAGTCGGCGATGGTCTACCGAACGGGTGGCGGCGTCGGCACCGACCTGTCGGTGCTGCGTCCAAAGGGGGCTCCCGTGAATGCCACCGTGGACCAGTCTCCCGGCTGCACGGCGTTCATGAATCTCCTGAGTGAGAGCACCAACGCCGTGTCCCAGGCGGGGCGCAGGGGGGCGCTCATGCTGACCCTACGCGTCGACCACCCGGACGTGGAGGACTTCATCGCCATCAAGAGCGACGCCAGACGCGCCAAGGTGCAATACGCCAACATCAGCGTCCTCATCACCGACGAGTTCATGGAGGCTGTACAGGCCGACACCGACTTTGATCTGCGGTGGGGCGGAAGGGTCTACCGCACAGTGCGCGCCCGCGATCTGTGGGACAAGATCACCTCCAGCGCCCACGCCAGCGCCGAGCCCGGGATCATCTTCTGGGACACCATGCGCGACTACCATAATGCGGAGTACGTCAATCCCCTGTCCAGCACCAACCCCTGCGGCGAGCAGCCGCTGGCGGCGTACACGGCGTGCAATCTGGGCAACCTCAATCTCCTGTCTTTTGTGCGCGACGAGGGTACCTTCGACTACGAGGATCTGGCGGAGTGCGCGAAGGTGGCGACGCGGTTCCTCGACAACGTCGTCGATTACAACGTCGCCAACCACGCCATGCCCAAGATCAAGGATGCGGTGTCCTCCGATCGCCGCGTCGGCCTCGGGATCACAGGGCTGGCGGACGCGCTGGTGAAGATGAGGCTCAGGTACGACTCGGACGAGGCCCTGGACGCGGTCGAGAAGATCATGCAGACCATCTGCTACTACGCCTATGAGACCTCCATCGACCTGGCACAGGAGAAGGGCCCCTTTCCCGCCTACAACTGGGAGGGAATGCGGAAGAGCAAGTTTATCCAGGGCCTTCCCAAGACGATTCTGGACCGCATCGGCAAGCAGGGGTTGCGCAATTCGACGCTGATCACGGTACCGCCGGTGGGCACCGGCTCGATCGTGGCGCAGACCGCTTCCGGCATCGAGCCCATCTTCTGCACCAGCTACAATCGGCGGGTCAAGCAGCCGGACGGCGAATCCTTTCGGGATTACAAGGTCTACCATCCGCTGGTTCAGCAGCTCTTCGGAGGCGACCACGACCTGCCCGATTACGTAGTAACCGCTCACGCTATCGACGCCTTCTTCCGCATCAAGTTGCAGGGCGTGATACAGAAGTACACCGACAGCAGTATTTCCTCCACTATCAACCTGCCCGAGGAAACCACCAAGGAGACGGTGGCCGACATCTACGTCACCGCGTACCAGGAGCGGCTGAAAGGGGTCACCGTTTACCGCGAGGGCAGTCGCGAGGGCATCCTGCAGACTGCGAAACAAGCGGAGATGCCGAAAGAGGCCAACAGCTCGGGCGCGCCTCAGGCCAGGCGGACCGATCACGGCTATCATCCGAGACGCCGGCCGGCCGTCACCCAGGGTGTGACCGAACGCGTGCGCACGGGCGAGGGCAACATCTACGTCACCATCAACGAAGATGAATTCGGCCTGTGTGAGGTGTTCAGCACGATCGGCAAGGCGGGGGGCAATGCAGCCGCCCAGTCCGAGGCCATCAGCCGGCTCATCTCGCTGGCCCTCAGATCGGGCATCGACCCCCAGGAAGTCGTCGACGAGCTCAAGGGAATCTCCGGTCCCGCGCCGGTGTGGGAAGACGGCGAGCTCATTCTATCCGCCCCCGACGCTATCGGCAGGGCGCTGGAGCGCTATATGCAGCGCCGCGGTGACCGCGGGCTTGTCCAGCGACCGGCATCATCGACGCCGACCGTTGAAGCTGCCGATGACAAGCCGCCCGCCGGGAGCGAAGGCGTTCAGGCCAGGGTCACCTGCCCCGAGTGTGGATCGTCCGTCGTGCACGAGAGCAACTGTCTGACCTGTAAGCACTGCGGCTGGTCCAAGTGCTAGTGCAGCGGGGCTGCCGTCAGTGGAGTTCCAAGACTAGTCCGTCGTAGGCCAGCTCAACACCGTCCGGGAGGGCGGCGTTGGTGAATTCGTGGTCCAGGTCGTGGGCGATGTGGGTCAGGTAGGTCCGTGTTGGTTTGAGTTCTTCCACGACCGCCAGCGCCTGGTCGACATTGAAGTGGGTGGGGTGCTCTCTGTAACGCAGGGCTGCCAGGATGAGCGTGTCCAGGCCGTAGAGCTTGGCCATGGACTCGGGGGGAATGGCGTTGCAGTCAGTGACGTAGGCGAAGCGCCCGGCGCGGAAGGCCAGCACCGGCATCCTGCCGTGGAGGACGACGATGGGGTCGATCTCCAGGCCGAAGAGGTTCAGCGTGCCCTCGATGTCGAACAGCTCGAGGTTGGGCAGGGCGTGAGCATAGGCCGAGTCGAAGGCGTAGTCGAAGACCCGGTACACCCGTTCCAAGGTGACGGCGTCGCCGTAGCAGGGAATGGGCTCGTCGCGCCCGAAGCAGTAACAGCGGATGTCGTCGAGCCCGTGAAGATGGTCGGCGTGTCCGTGGGTGAAGAGAATCGCGTCCACGTTGCGGATGTCACAGCGGAGCGCCTGAGCCCGCAGGTCCGGCGTCGTGTCCACGAGGATAACGCGGTCGGCGTACTCCATGAGGATCGAGCAGCGCAGTCGCTTGTTGCGGGGATTACTGGAGGCACAGACGCTGCAGTCGCAGGCGATGCGGGGCACACCGACGGACGTTCCGGTACCGAGCAGGGTTACTCTCAAGGCCGTTTACCCGCCTGTGCTGCCGCCAAGCCTATTTCCGCTGGGTGGTCGTTGTCCTGA
>JAYZCA010000061.1:0-21579 GCA_036339235.1 Candidatus Latescibacterota bacterium
GTGATGTTCGCCCCGGGAAGTGCCAGCCCGTCTGCGTCGGTGATGCTGCCCTCTAAGTCGGCGGCGCCGGCGACAGCCGCCGCAGCGAGCCAGGTGCTCACAACAATACTTCGTGCGATCCGGATCATCGTCATCTCCCCCATGTAGGAAGTGCCTTTGGTCGATACCAGTTGGGTCAATAAAGGGCTCGACCGGGCTTGCGTCGAGTCCTTGCAGACGCACAACAGACAGAGTCCGAGGCTTCACCATGACGCAGAGGCTCAAGCTCGCTTTCATGAACTGCGGCGCCATCGCACGGCACACCCTCGGCGACCTGCGCAACGTCCTTGCCCGCTGGGAGAGAATCTGGGAGGACTGAAGGTGCGGCTCTAGTCTTGCCGCCTCCTCTGGCAGCGGGTATCTTTACCCCTTTGCCAGGGCCTGCCGACCACGCGTCGACGCCCCTTGTCTTCTCTGTTCTTTCAGACCCACCGACCCTGCAGACATCCTGCCACCTCGGTCCGGGAGCTTCGACTTTCGGACCCCAACCTCATGTTGAATGAATCGACAAATGGCTACCAAGGCTTCAACCAGAAAGTACGTCTACCAGTTTGGCACGGCACGCACGGAAGGTGATGCCAGTTATCGCGAGCTCCTCGGCGGCAAGGGAGCCAACCTGGCCGAGATGTCTCGTCTCAAGCTGCCCGTGCCCGCGGGCTTCACATTGAGCACCGAGGTCTGCACTTACTACTACGACCACGAGCGCAAGTACCCGGAGGCGCTGGGCAAGCAGGTGCGTCAGGCGCTCACGGCGGTGGAGAAGAGGATGGGTGCCACCTTCGGTGACCCGAAGAACCCGCTGCTTCTTTCGGTACGCTCCGGTGCCCGCGTATCCATGCCGGGTATGATGGAGACGGTCCTCAACCTCGGCCTGAATGACGAGATCGCCGCAGGTCTGATCGACAAGACGGGGGATGCCCGCTTCGTCTACGATGTCTATCGCCGCTTCGTGCAGATGTATGGTGACGTTGTGATGGGTCTTCGTCCGGAGGGAAAGGAGCACGATCCCTTCGAAGTCCTTCTCGAGAAGAAAAAGAAAAGGCGCGGCGTCGACATCGACAGCCAGCTCACGGCCGACGATCTGCGGCAGCTGGTAGCCGAATTCAAGGCGGTCATCAAGAAACGCCTGAAACGCGAATTTCCCGAGGATCCGGAGGAACAGTTGTGGAGTTCCGTGGGCGCCGTGTTCAACTCATGGCAGGGAGCGCGCGCCATCCGCTACCGTGAGCTCGAGGGGATCCCTCACGGCTGGGGGACGGCGGTCAACGTCCAGGCCATGGTCTACGGAAACATGGGACACAACTGCGCCACCGGCGTCGCCTTCACCCGTGACCCCTCCACCGGCGAGAACAAGCTCTACGGCGAATACCTGATCAACGCTCAGGGCGAAGACGTCGTTGCCGGCATCCGCACGCCGGAACCGATGAGCAAGCTCAAGAAGGTGATGCCTCGAGCATTCAAGGAGTTCGAAGCTGTCTGCACGCGGCTAGAGAAGCATTACAAGGACATGCAGGATCTCGAGTTCACGATCCAGGACGGCCACCTGTGGATGCTGCAGACGCGCAGCGGCAAACGCACCGCCGCGGCAGCCGTCAGGATCGCCGTGGAAATGGCGAAGGAGAGGCTGATCGGGCAGAAGGAAGCTCTGCTGCGCGTCAAGCCTGGCGACCTCGA
The DNA here is from genome assembly GCA_036339235.1 of Candidatus Latescibacterota bacterium. Lineage (GTDB taxonomy): Bacteria > Latescibacterota > UBA2968 > UBA8231 > UBA8231 > UBA8231. Next base: position 1,714 of record JAYZCA010000061.1, read on the forward strand.
CCAACTGCTGCATCCGTCCTTCGACCCCTCGGCTCAGCGCGATGTCATCGGCCAGGGCCTGCCCGCGTCCCCCGGCGCCGCCACCGGTCAGGTTGTGTTCCACGCCGAGGAGGCCGAGGCACAGGCCGCCAAAGGTGAGAGGGTCATCCTCGTGCGTCTGGAGACATCGCCCGAAGACATCGGCGGTATGCACGCTGCCCAGGGTATCCTGACCGCCCGTGGCGGCATGACGTCGCACGCCGCCGTCGTGGCTCGCGGCATAGGCAAGTGCTGCGTCGCCGGCTGCGGAGCGCTGGGTATCGACTACGACAAGGATCTGTTCACCGCCGGCGGCAAGACGGTGAAGAAGGGCGATTGGATCTCCATCGACGGCTCGTCGGGCGAGGTCATGCTCGGACAGGTTGCGACGAAGGACACGGGCCTGTCGAAGGAATTCGGCGACCTCATGAAGTGGGCGGACCGGGCCCGGCGATTGAAGGTGCGCACCAACGCCGACACACCGAATGACGCCGCCGTGGCACGCAAGTTCGGTGCCGAAGGCATCGGCCTGTGCCGTACGGAGCACATGTTCTTCGAGGGTGATCGGATCGACGCGATACGGCGGATGATCCTCGCAGATGACGAAGCCGGGCGTCGCAAGGCGCTGGCCAAGCTGAAGCCGATTCAGCGCAAGGATTTCGAAGGCATCTTCAAGGCGATGGACGGCCTACCTGTCACGATCCGCCTCCTCGACCCGCCGCTGCACGAGTTCCTGCCTCACGAGACCGTTCAGCAACGGGAGATGGCCAAACAGCTGGGCGTGCCGCTGGCGCAGGTGAAGGCGAAGGTCGACTCTCTGCACGAGTTCAATCCCATGCTTGGCCACCGGGGCTGTCGCCTCGGCATCACCTATCCCGAGATCTACGAGATGCAGGTCGAGGCGATCATCGAGGCCGCCCTCAACGTCAAGAAGCGCAAGATGAAGGCCCTGCCCGAGATCATGATCCCGCTGGTGGGGACGGTGAAAGAGTTGTCCGAGCTCAAGGCGATGACGGATCGCGTCGCTGCGCGAGTGATGAAGAAGAAGGGCGCGAAGGTCCGTTACATGGTGGGAACGATGATCGAGATCCCGCGCGCCGCCCTCGTGGCTGACAAGATCGCCGAGGAAGCCGAGTTCTTCAGCTTCGGTACCAACGACTTGACGCAGTTGACCTACGGCTACAGTCGCGACGACGCGGGTACCTTCCTTCCGATCTATGTCGACAGGGGTATTCTGCCCGCAGATCCCTTCCAGACCCTGGACATCGAGGGCACCGGACAGCTTCTCGAGATCGGCACAAAGCTCGGTCGCCAGACCCGCAAGACGCTGAAGGTCGGCATCTGCGGCGAGCACGGCGGCGATCCGGCATCTGTGACGTTTTGCCACAGCGTCGGCCTCGACTACGTTTCCTGTTCACCATACCGGGTTCCCATCGCGCGGCTGGCAGCGGCCCAGGCGGCATTGGGGTAACAGGACTGGCTTTTTATGACTCCGACGACCGAAGCGGCCCCCGCCGCCGCGACGAAAGAACCTGCGGAGAAACGCTCGACCCGACGGCCGGCGATCATCGCCATCGCCAACCAGAAGGGCGGTGTCGGCAAGACGACGACGGCTGTTAATCTGGCTGCCTGCCTGGCCGTGGCCGAGAAGCGTACGCTGCTGGTCGACATGGATCCTCAGGCCAATGCAACCAGCGGTTGTGGAGTGCAGGCGGCAGACGTGGAAGAGGGCAACATCTACCACACCCTCCTCGGCCATCTGCCCATCCAGGACATTCTCCAACTCACCAAGATCCCCAATTTGTCCCTCGTACCTTCACATATCAACCTGACGGGGGCCGAGGTGGAGATGGTGAACATGATCGCCCGCGAACAGAAGCTGCATAACATCCTTGGGGACATGGGCGAAGACTACGAGTATGTCATCCTCGACTGCCCGCCGTCTCTGGGCCTGTTGACACTCAATGCCCTGACGGCGGCCGACTCCGTCCTCATCCCCATTCAATGCGAATACTACGCCCTGGAGGGTCTGGGCAAGCTGCTCAACACGATCCGGCTCATCCAGCGGCATCTGAACAAAGAGCTGCAGATCGCCGGTGTACTGCTGACCATGTACGACGGCCGCCTGAATCTGTCGCGCCAGGTCGCCGACGAGGTACGGTCCTACTTCGGCAATAAGGTCTACAAGACCGCCATCACCCGGAATGTGCGCCTCGCCGAGGCGCCGGGGCACGGCCAACCTATCATTCTCTACGACATCGTCTCCCCCGGGGCGCAGAATTACATGAGCCTTGCCGGCGAGATCATCAAGCATGGGTGACGTGCATGGCTAAGCGTGGCCGCGAGGTCCTCGGCAAGGGCATCCACGCCCTTATCGCCGAGTATCCCCAGAGAGTGGAGCTGTCGGGCACGCAACTGCTCGAGATCCCCGTCCTCGACATCGAGCCCAACCCCTACCAGCCCCGGCGTGAATTCGACGAGGAGTCATTGGCGGACCTGGAAGCGTCGATCCGCGAGAAGGGCATCCTGCAACCGCTAATCGTCAACCGCACGGCGCCCAACGCCTACCACCTCATCGCCGGCGAGCGGCGCTGGCGTGCGGCTCAGCGGGCCGGACTCGAGGCGGTGCCTGCCGTCGTTCACGAGATCGACTCTCCCCAGGAGTTGATGGAGCTGGCGCTGATCGAGAACATCCAGCGCGAGGATCTCAACCCCATCGAGGAGGCCGAGGGCTATCAGGCCTTGATGAGCCGCTGTCTGCTGACGCAGGAGGAGATCGCCCGCCGCGTCGGCAAGGAACGCTCCACCGTCGCCAATGCCGTGCGTCTGTTGAAGCTGCCCAGGGAACTGCAGGTCAGCCTGCGTGCCGGAGAGCTGCAGATGGGCCACGCCCGCGCCCTTGTAAGCCTCGACGAGGGGGATGCCCTGGCTCTGGGACGGCGCTGCATCAAGGAGAGAATGACGGTTCGCGACCTCGAGAAGGCCGTGCGTGTCCACGGCAAGGGACGCAAGCGAGGTAAGGCTGGTGACAGGGATGGCAAGGGAAACGGTGCCGCTGCCGGCAGGGATCCGGCGCTGGCCGCCCTCGAAGACAAACTTCGCCACCGGTTTTCCACGGCAGTCGCCATCCACCACGGCGGCAGGAAGGGGCGCATAGAGATCGAGTACTACAATGACGACGATCTCGAGCGCATCCTCGAGCTTTTGCTGGATTGACTTGGAGCATCCCTCCCCCCGACCGGCCACACGATCTCTTTCTTGCTGCTCTCCGGATCCTCGGCCCGCTTTGGGCGTCGGTAGTCCTGTGCCTGGATCCTCTCAAGTAACCGGCGCCTGTCGGCAGGTTGACGGTCTGAGTCTGGTAGCCGCCCTGACTCTGGCCGCGGCCCTGTGGACCTCGTGCTCTCTGGTCAATCAGGAGCTGCCAAACGAGTCCCCCGTGGTCCAGGTGCGCGTGGCGGATACTACCGTCGTCGCCCGTGGCGGTCGCGTGGAACTCACCGTCACCGCCTCCGACGAGGATGACGACCCCCTGCGTTACGAGTGGTCCGCTGGCGGCGCCGGCAGCTTCACGGACTCTCTGGCGAGTGCGACACAGTGGATCGCGCCGACACAGATCTTCGGCAGATCCGAATTCTTCCTGATCTCGGTGACCATCACCGACAGTCAGCCGGAGACCAAGGACCCGGTGGAGACATTCCTCATCGAGGTCGTGCAGCGGCCGCCGGTGCTCACCGCGCCTGGAGACACATTGGTCTCCTTCCGCGATCCTGAAATCGTGCTCGAGGCCTCAGCAACCGACCAGGAGAACGACGCCCTGACCTTCGAGTGGGAGGTGCTGGAGGAGGGAGGGTTGTCCGCCGACCAGTTGTCGCTGCAGACGCAGTCGCGCGATGGAGCGACGACCTTGCGCATGCTGCCACTGGTGCCTGGAGAGGTGGCCATGTCGGTGTTCACGACGGACGGCTCCGACACGGTACGCTCGGAATTCACTGTGGAGGTGACTGCGCCGGATCTGCCCGAAGGAGGCACGGTGTCCTTGAGTCTTCCGGCGACGGACGGGTCGACTCACAACTACGAGATCGACGTCTATGAATATCCCAATCAGAAGGGTGTCGCGCCCCTGTTGGTAGACAGCTGGTTCGAAGCGCAGACGCTGTGTCTGCAGCGCGGCATGCGGCTGTGCAGTCGAGGGGAGTGGGTGAACGCTTGCCAGGGGCCCGACAACCGGAGTGTGTCATCCGTCGACGACCGCGATGTGTTGCCGGAGGAGTTTGGCCTCCGATTCTGCAACGAGATCGGATCAGGCCTTTGGGGAGGTGACGATCAGAATCTGGAGGATGTGGCTCCGTCCGGAAGCTTTCCAAACTGCACTTCTGGCACCGGGGCCTACGACCTGACGGGTAATGCCTTCGAATGGATGCAGGTCTGGGTGCCACCGGCACCCGAAGCGGCCACACTGGAAGGAGTAGGGCGTGCAGCCGCTTTCTCGTTCAGCAGCACGATATTCTCCGGATTCCTGTGTGGTCAGACTTCGACTCTGGGTGTCATGCAGTTGCAGGGAGATCTCCCGCAGCCGACACCGCAGGCGTTCATCGACAGCGTCCTGTCGGAGTCCGTCGATCCGGCCTTCGTCGACTCGGCTCGAACCTCGCCTGCCTACTCGGACTACTTCAGCGACGCATCAGGATTACGCTACGGCTTCCGCTGCTGCCGTTGACAGCTCCGACTCCGGCTGCCAGACCGGCGGCATCTCCGGTTCGAAGCGATCCTCACTTACCGGCGTCCTCCTGGGACGAGGACGGCGGCGTTCGGCTCGCTGCAGTTCTTCGGCCATCAGGTCGCGCCTCGTCGTCGACCAGCGACGCTGCTCGTAGACCTGCATCACGGCGCGTTCGATGACCTCACGCTCCTGATCGAGTCCGTCCAATTGAGCGTACATCAGGTCGATCTCGCGCTCGCGGCGTTTGAGACCGTCCATCAGTGCGCGTATCTGGAAGCTGGTGACGTATTTGACCGTGATCGGTACGGCCAGAAACAGCGCGGCGAGAAGTACGAACCCGGCGCTCATGCGATTATACACCTTTCATCGTGAGGCCCTTGACTGTGCACACGACCTCTCCAGCAAGGGGTGTGCCGGGTCCTGACTGTAGACCTAACCTCCTGTAGTCATTAGACTTTTCCCAGGGAGATCCTTTCCGGTGCACGTGGCACCGGAAAGGACTGCCACTTCAGTCGTCACCGCCGACCACTTCTTCCGGAGTCACCTGAGGATGGATGCCGCATCGCTGAAATCCCTGCTCGAACAGGTCGCCCGCGGATCGACGACGGCGGATGAAGCCTTCGGACGACTGCGGGACCTCCCCTTCGAGGATCTCGGTTTCGCCCACGTCGACCACCACCGGGCGGTGCGTCGTGGGTATCCGGAGACGATCTTCAGCCAGGGGAAGACATCGCAGCAGACGGTGGCCATCGCCGAACGCCTTGTCGAGGCCGGCTCCCTGGTGTTGGCGACACGCGTCGACGAGCCGACGGCGGCGGCTTTGACGGCCCGCTTCCCGGAAGCCGAGCACGACGCGGTGGCTCGGACCGTCGTCCTGCGCATGGCCAATTCCACGCCGTCGGAGAAGGGACTCGTGCTGGTGCTGTCTGCCGGCACGGCGGACCTGCCCGTCGCCCAGGAGGCGATCGTCACGGCGCGCACCATGGGCGCGCACACGGAGGGAATCTTCGATGTCGGGATCGCCGGCATCCACCGACTCCTCGCCTACCGAGAGCGCCTGCGGGAAGCCCGCGTCATCGTCGTTGCCGCTGGCATGGAGGGAGCGCTGGCCAGCGTCGTCGGCGGCCTCGTGGAGACCCCCGTCATCGCTGTGCCTACCTCGGTCGGCTACGGCGCCAGCTTCGGCGGCGTATCGGCGCTGTTGACGATGCTCAACTCCTGCGCCTCGGGCGTCCTCGTCGTCAACATCGACAACGGCTACGGCGCCGGATACGCGGCAGCGCTGATCAACAACCGAAGCACCGACCCCACAGAAGAGGTCTGAAGCATGGGCAACGGCGGCCCCGTCGCCGACACCGTCGTCGCCGTGCTCTGCGGTGGCCACAGCCGGCGAATGGGCGGACGCGCAAAGGCGACCCTGGCATTTGCAGATACGACGGTCCTCGACCGTGTCCTGACCAGTACCGCCGGCCTGGACTTGCCCCGCATTCTTGTGCGCGCTCACGAGCGTGTTGTCGAAGATCCCGAACTGGACGCCCAGCTGACCGCCACGGGGCTGCCCCTGACCCGTGACCGCCACGAGGACTCAGGTCCTCTGGCGGGGCTCGACGCCGCCTTTGCAGCCACAGAGGCGCGGCACATTCTGCTGCTGGCCTGCGACCTGCCCTTCCTGACACCCGTCTTCCTCGCCTGGCTTCTCGAGCAGGGCCGGCGGGAGAGCAGCGTCGTCCCCATCGATAGAAAGAAACGTCTGCACCCGTTGTGCGCCGTGTATGACGAGTCCTGTCGGGCAGAACTGGGACTGTCCCTCGATACGCGGCGTCTGCGGCTACAGGATTTCGTGCGGACCATCGGGGCCCGGCAACTGTCACCGGACTCGTGGTCGGGCTTCGACCCGGACGAGCGCCTGCTGACGAACCTCAACGAGCCAGCCGACTACGAAGCGGCGCAAGCGATGGTTCGTAAGTGGTGAGAGGATCGGCCTCGGGTGAGCCCTATATCGTGTCGATTACCGTGAGGATGAGCAACAACGGCAGATAGATGACCGACGCCCGCAGCAGGCGGCGGGCATCGAGGGTGGACCGGGTGAGCGTCAACGAGACGCCGGCAGCGAGCATGCCGGCTCCGAGGATCAGGGCCCCCACCAGGTAGAGGATGCCGGATGTGCCCAGCAGTGTGGGCAGGATGGAGACCGCGATCAACAGCACGGAGAAAGCCAGAATGTGGCGACAGGTGCGTCCTCCGTCCTCCTCCAGGACGGGGAGCATCTTGAAGCCGCCTCGACGATAGTCCTCCCGGAAGATCCAGGCGATGGCGTAGAAGTGCGGGTGCTGCCAGGCGAAGAGGATGGCGAACAGCACCCAGGCGCCGGTATCGAGATGTCCCGTCGCCGCTGCCCAGCCGCCCACCGGAGGCAGCGCTCCGGGGATGCTGCCCAGGGACGTGTTGAGCCACGTCGTGCGCTTCATGGGCGTGTAGATGACGACGTAGAGGAAGGCCGTTATCAAGGCCAGCCAGGCGGTCAGCAGGTTGACGGTGAGGACGAGGACGACCTGACCAGCCAGGATCATTGCGAAACCGAGGGACAGTGCTGCCGCTGGCGATACTTTTCCCGCCGGCAGTGGTCGGTCACGAGTGCGACGCATGACGGCGTCGACATCGCGTTCCAGATAGTGGTTGAGCACGCCGGCCCCCCCGGCGGACAGCGCCGTACCCAGCAACGTCATCACCAGGATCAGGGGGCTGTCGATCCCATGACCACCGACGAAAAAGCCAAGGGCCGTCGTCACCAGTACCATGGTGACAATGCGCGGTTTCGTCAGTTCGAAATAGGGGTCGAGTGCGCTTGCATCCATCTCAGCGTAAAAAGTACAGCCTGCTGTCGCCAGGGGCAACGGAATCGTTGACGCTGTAGGAACCTCTCCCTAGTGTCATGACATGAATCGAAACCAGGCGCGAAAGCGTATCGACGGGCTCACCGCGCAACTGGAAGAGCACAGCCACAGCTATCACGTGCTTGCGGCTCCCACCATCTCCGACCTGGAGTATGATCGCCTCCTGTCCCAGTTGGGCGAACTCGAGGCACAGTGGCCGGATCTCGCCCACCACGACTCCCCTGCCCAGCGCGTCGGCGGGGCACCCACGTCCGACTTTCCAACCGTGGTGCATGCCACGCCGATGCTCAGCCTCGACAACAGCTATTCCCGCGAGGACGTCGTCGCCTTCGACACGCGCGTGCACAACGGTCTAGGCCAGGCCGAGGTCGAGCACGAAACCGTGGAGTATGTTGCCGAGTTAAAAATCGATGGCGTCGCCCTCAGTCTGATCTACGAGGACAGTCGCCTCGTCCGCGCCGTCACACGCGGCGACGGCCTGCAGGGCGACGAGGTGACGAACAACGCTCGTACCATCGGTGCCATACCGCTGCGACTGCGCGAGCCCGGCGTCACCTGCCAGGTGCGCGGCGAGGTCTATATGACGCGCGGTGATTTTGCTGCCCTCAATCAGGGCCAGGAGGAAGCCGGCCAGCCGGTCTTCGCCAACCCACGCAATTCGACGGCAGGTACTCTCAAGCTGCAGAATCCGAAAGCCGTCGCCGAACGCCGGCTGCGGTATTTCGCCTACTGGATCGATCGCCCTCTCCCCCATACCTATGCCACCCATGCCGAGCGCCTGGGAGCTCTGAAGAACCTCGGCTTTCCGGTGAATCCCGAGTGGGCGAGCTGTCCTTCGCTGGAGGATGTCTTCGCCTTCTACGATCGCTGCGGGGCGGCGCGTGACGACCTGGCATACGAGGTGGACGGTATTGTCATCAAGGTGAATTCTCTCGAGCAGCAGAAGCTGCTTGGCTTCACCTCGAAGAGTCCACGTAGCGCCATGGCCTACAAGTTTCCCGCCGAGCAGGTGCATTCGCGCCTGCTCGATATCCGTCTGCAGATAGGCCGCACGGGCACGATCTCCCCCGTGGCCGTACTCGAGCCGGTACGCGTGGCCGGAACCACCGTGCAGCGGGCCACGCTGCACAACGCCGACGAGATCGCGCGCAAGGACATCCGCATCGGTGACCTCGTGGTGCTGGAGAAGGGCGGCGACGTTATCCCCAAGATCGTCGGCGTCGTGCCCGAAGAGAGGCCGGCGGGCGCCACGCCTTATCGCTTTCCGAGAACCTGCCCGGCGTGTGATGCCGACCTGGTGACCTACGAAGATGAGGTGGCTCGACGCTGCGTGAACCCCGCCTGCCAGGGCCAGTTGAAGCGCCGCGTCGAGCATTTCTGCGGACGCAACGCCATGGACATCGAGGGGCTGGGGACGGCAGTGGTCGAGCAGATCGTCGACAAGGAACTCGTGCGCGACGTCGGCGACCTGTACTCCCTCGACGCTGATACCTTCACCAGTCTCGAGCGGCTCGGAGAAAAGTCAGCAGACAATCTCGTCGCGGCTCTTGCCGCCAGTCGCCAGCGTCCCTTCGAGCGTGTGCTCTTCGGCATCGGCATCCTGCATGTGGGTGCCACGGTAGCCCGCAACCTGGCTCGACACTTTCCTTCGATCGAGGCCCTGGCTGCGGCCCAGGAGGAGGACCTTGCGGAGGTCGACGAGATCGGCCCGACGATCTCGAAGTCGGTACGCGATTTCTTCGCAGCACCGGCCACACAATCCCTGATCGACAAGCTGCACGCCGCGGGCCTGCAGCTGGCGGGAGAGAGTCCGCCGGACGCCCCGATGGAGGAGACCTTCTTCAGCGGCAAGACCGTCGTGCTCACCGGTTCCATGGCCCGCTACTCGCGGGACGAGGCGGGCGCCCTCGTCGAGAAGCTGGGCGGCCGGATATCCTCCGGCGTGAGCGGCAAGACGGACCTGCTCATCGCCGGAGAAAAGGCCGGATCGAAGCTCACCAAGGCGGAGAAACTGGGCGTGCGGATCCTGAGCGAAAAAGAGTTTCTGCGGGAGCTTCCCCAGACTGGGGACAGCTGATGTCCTCGTCTACTCGTTGAGCAGGCGCACGACGTCGTAGGTGACATCCACGGCGAAGGAGACGTTGTCGAGAGACACACGCTCGTCGTGGCCATGGCAGAGATCGAAGAAGTCACCGCCCGCTTCGAAACGCATCGGCACGAACCCGTACACACTGATGTCGAGATCGGTGAGGAAACGGGCGTCAGTCCCCCCCGTCTGCATGTAGGGCGCCAGCACGGCTCCCGGCTCGTGGCGCTGCAAGGCGTTCGACATCGCCCCAAGCAGCGGGGTCTGGTGATCGAATGCCACCCCCGACCGGAAGCGACCCATCCGCACGTCGACATGCTTCGCCGCCGCACCAAGCAGTTGGGTCAACTCCGCCAGGAAGTCCACCTCCGTCACCCCAGGCAGCGGCCGGCCGCTGAGGCGGACGGTTGCCCCGGAGGGGATGACGTTGCGCTTGATGCCGGCCTCCAGCATCGTCGGCGCGCAGGTGTTGCGCAGCATGGCATCGAACATGCCCTTCACGGGCGGCTCTGCCGGCAACGTTGCCAGGGCCCTGTCACAACGCCGGGGGTCGAGCAGATCACGGAGCAGCTGTGCCACCTCGGGACGCGCCGCCTTCGCCGCTGCCTCGAAGAAGGCGCTCACCGCCGGCGTCGGGCGATGAGGCAACTTGCCACCCAACGCCGTCAGCGCTTTTCCCAGGTGCACGATGGCGTTGTCGTCGTGGGGCACCGAGCTGTGTCCCGGGCGACCCTCAGCTACGAGGTCGACGTCGGCGCCACCCTTCTCCGCTACCTGACAGGTGTAGATCGGTTGACCATCGACGAGGACGGCGAAACCGCCTGCTTCATTGATGCCAAATTCGGCGTCCAACCATTCCGGGTGTTCCTTCGGCAGCCAGGCCATTCCGTGAGTACCCCCCACCTCCTCGTCGGCAGCAGCAATCAGAACCAGGTCGCGCTGCAGCGGCAACCGATTGCGATGTGCCATCAGCAGCACTTGCAGGTGAACGGCGGCGGTCAACTTCGAGTCGATGGCGCCGCGCCCGTATAGGATGCCGTCAGAGATCTGCCCGGCGAAGGGCGGATGGCTCCAGCGCGAGGGCTCGGCGGGCACCACATCGAGATGCGACATCATGAGCAGAGGCCGCTCGGAACCGTCGCCGCGCAGGCGCACCGCCAGGCTGGCCCGGTCCGGCGCTGACTCGAGCACCTCCGCCTGCAGCCCCTCAGCCTGCAAGCTTGCTGCCAGATGCGTGACCAGGGCCAGCTCGTTGCCCGGGGGATTCGTCGTGTCGAAGCGCAACATCTCCTGCAGACGACAGGCGGCTTCCTCGTGGTCGGTCATTCTCTCTCCATCGCCAATTCAGGACAGGCTGTCGAAGGTCCAGTCATCCAGAGTGGTCATCGCCCCTGTGTCGACGTTGTCGCCGGTGCCGAGTCCCGGACGCTGCAGGGAGCGGATGTCGAGAATTCCGTCCACGACGTTCAAGTGACCAGAGTCTCCTGCCCCGCGGTACATGTCCGGGTGCTCATCCAGCAGCCTCCGCCTCTCACCCGGTGACAGGTGGTCGATGCCGCGCACGTAGTGGTGGCCGTTGCGCTCGACGTGGTCAATCCCGAGGGCCGCTACGTGTGTCAGATCCTGATGCACGGGCACCACGGGCAGGTTCATCAGATCTTCGCCGGTGAGGAAGAAGCCACCGCTGGCGCTCTCGCCGGCGGTGAGGCGGCGGGCGAGTGCAGCGTTTGCGAGCGCCTTGAAGAGCCCCTTGCAGTTTTTTGTCGAAACCCCGCGGTACCCCAGATCGACGGCGCGCTCGAAGGCGTCGAGGTCTCCGTCGCTCTCGTCGATGACCATCGGCTTGCGGCGTGTCACGGCGGCGATGCCGGTCGCCTGTGCCGGGTCGAGGGCGACGCCGCGCTCCAGTGGTTGCTCGATGTAGCGGATCGCCCCGTAGAAGGCGGGTAGCTGCGATTCCACGCGCGTGAGCAACTCGGCGAAGCTGTCCAGCTCCGTGTACTGCTCGTTGCCGTCGAGAGAGATCGACACAGCACCGCTTCCGGCAACTTCGTCGACGACGGTGGCGATGTCCCGCAGACGGTCCACGTCGGCGAGGAGATCGCCGTTGACCTTCACCTTCAGCCAGCGCAGCCCCTGCGTGCGCAGGTACGACTCCAGCGACTGCGGCAATCCGTCATCGAGTCGATCCGCCACCCATACATCTTTGTCCCGAATCGGATCGGCGAGTCCGACGGTATGGCGAATGGCGATCTTTGCCCGTGGTGCTGGAGCGACCGCCTCAGCCGGACACATTCCTGTCAGCGCAGGCAGGACCGCGTCCAAGTCGATCCCCAGCGGATTGTCAGCGCCCACCAGCATCTCGTGGTAGGTCCTGTCCAGGGCGCGTCCCGTGGCGTCGATGAGGGCGCGCTCCATGAGCGTGCTGCCGTGGCTCGAGGTCAGGTGATTGAGGGAACGTCCGTCGCCGGCAGCCAGCGTCTCCGCGTAGCCCTCACGCCAGATGTTGAAAGCGCTGCTTGGCGTCTTGGAAGCCTCCGCGTACACCCGGGCGGCGGCACGCGCCACGAACACGAGGTCGTCAATGTTGTCCGCATAACTCTTGGCAGGATCCTTGTCGAACCACTTTGGCGGCAGAATGTCTGCGGCGACCCCGGCTGCCCGCGTACCACCCGCCAGTTCGGCCTGCACAAGCACATGGAGAATCGGCACCGAGGTCAGAGTGGCCACCCCGTAGCGAAAGGGCATGCGCGTGCGCACGTTGCGCATGTAGAAGCGCACGTCGCGGATACTCAGGCGCTCAGCCACAAGGCTCTTCCAGATCTTCCGGCCGCCAGCCGTCCAGGGGGATTGTCGTCTCCGGGTCGACGTCGACGCCGACGCCGAGCCCAGGGATGTGTAGCGAGGCGACGCGGATGCGTCCTTCGCGCACCCTGAGAACGACCAGATCCTCCTCGGGTCGCTCGTAGAGACCGGCATGACATTCGAGACAACCGTCCCGTTCGGCTGCAGGCAGGTAGTCGAGGCCACGTACGTAATGGTGGCCGTTGCGCTCGGCGTGGGTAATTCCCAGCGCCGCCAGGTGCGCCAGATCCTGATGCAACGCCACTACGGGCACGTTCGTCAGGTCCTCGCCGGTGAGTGTGTAGCGACCGGGCTCTCCGGACTCATCGTTTAGCCTGCGGCACAATGCCAGGTTGGCAAGCGCCTTCGTCAACCCCTTGCAGGCTTTCGACGACACGCCGCGGTATCCATGGGCGACAGCCTCCTTGAAGGTCGTCAGCGTCTCGTCGGACTCGTCGATCACCATCGGCTTTCTTTCCGACAGGGCACTGACGGCGTCGGTGGACCTTGCCGCGAGGGCGACTCGGCGATCCAGCGGCTGCTCGAGATATAGGATGGCGTCGTAGAGCCGACGGGTCGATGCACAACCACTCTGCAGACGGTTCAGCAATTCCTCAAGGTCGGCCGGATCATCATACTGCTCGTTGCCGTCCAGGCTGATCGTGATGTCGTCTTTCGGCAAGACATCGGCGATCCTGTCCAGACGCTCTGCGTCTGCATCGACGTCGCCGCCCACCTTGATCTTGAAGTAACGGAGCCTATGGCGATCGATGTACTCTTCCAGCGACTGGGGGAGGCCGTCGTGCAACCGGCTCTCGGCCACGATATCCGCCGTACGGATCGGATCGGTGAGCCCCACGGTGTGGCGGAGGTAGACCTCATCCAGGGGGCGCGACGGGATCACGTCGATGGGAGCCACGCCGGCCAGTTCGGCGTGTATGTCCCCGAGGTCGATGCCGATCAGGTTGTCGCGCAGCAGCGTGTGGTAGGGCACTCCAAGAGCGACGCCGAGCCCGTCGAACAGGGCCCGCTCCACGAGGGACGGGCCGTTGCTGGCCAGCAGCGGGTTCCGTCCCGTTGCCGGACCGACCTGCTGGCAGGCTTCGTAGGTTTGGCGCCAAATCCGATAGACGGTCTGTAGATGAGGCTCCGACATCGCCGCGTTGACGGCGGCGCGGGCGCCCGCCACCAGATCGTTGAGGTTGTCGGCGTAACTCTTATCCCGATCCTTATCGTACCACTTCGGTGCCAGCATATCGGCAGCAAGCCCGATTGCCCGGCGACCGTCGGCGGTCTCCACCTCGAGAAAGAGGTGGATCTGCGCCGATGAGGTCAGGGTGATCATGCCGAAGCGGAAGGGCATGCGCATGGGGACGTGCCGAATACCGAATCGCGCTCCTCGGATCGTCAACAGGGGGGCGCGCCCTGCGCACGTCATACCGATCCGGCCGCGGCGAGAATCGCGCGGGCCTGCTCGATCTGTGTTGCCACTGCCTCTGGCCCCGTCCCCCCGGACAGGTTGCGCCGCGCCAGGCTGGCGCGCGGGGTCAGCCGCGCCAGGGACTCCTCATCGAAAGCCTCGTGATGCTGGCGAAAATCGGCCAGCGACAGATCCGTGAGCCGCTGCCCGGTCTGCTGAGCGGCACGAACGATAGCGCCCACGACTTGGTGGCCCTGGCGGAAAGGCACGCCCCGCTCGACAAGAAAGTCGGCCAGTTCCGTTGCCAGCGTGCCGTCATCGACGGCGGCCTCCATGCGCTTCGTCTTCACCGTCATCGTATCCCAGGCGGAGGCGAACACGTCGAGGCAGTCGTCGACCGTGGAGAAAGCGTCGAAGACCGGTTCCTTGTCCTCCTGCAGGTCCTTCCCGTAGGAAAGGCCCAGGCCCTTCATCGTCGTGAGCAGAGTCACCAGATCACCGTAAACACGCCCCGTCTTGCCGCGAACCAGTTCGAGAGAGTCGGGGTTCTTCTTCTGCGGCATCATGCTCGACCCGGTCGCGTAGGCATCATCGAGCTCGACGAAGGCGAACTCCGCCGACGACCAGAGGATGAGATCCTCGCAGTAGCGGCTCAGATGTGTCATCAGGATCGACAGCGCCGCCAGGGCCTCGAGGAGAAAGTCTCGGTCGCTGACCGCGTCGATGCTGTTCGGCGTCACGCCCGAGAAACCCAGCTCGTGAGCCATGAACTCGCGGTCGAGCTCGAAGGCGGACCCGGCCAGCGCCCCAGAGCCAAGGGGCATGCGGTCGGTCCGCCGAGCCGCGTCACAGAGTCTTCCGGCATCACGCTCCAGCGCCCAGAACAGGGACAGGGTGTAGTGGGCGAACAGGATGGGCTGCGCCTGCTGCAGGTGCGTATACCCCGGCATGACCGTGTCGATGTGCTGCCCGGCACTGTGTACGAGGACCTGCTGAAGGTGGCGGATGCGTCCGAGGGACGCCGCGATGGCGGCACGCAGATAGAGCCGCATGTCGACGTTGACCTGGTCGTTGCGGCTGCGTCCCGTGTGCAGCTTGCCGCCTACGGATCCGATCAGCTCCGTGAGCCGGGTCTCGACGGCCATGTGGATGTCCTCGAGGCGCGACTCGAACACATGGTCGGGACTGGACAGTTCGTCGCGCACCCTGTCGAGGCCGGCAACGATCTGCGCCCCCTCCTCCTCAGTGAGCACGCCGGCGCGTACCAGCGCCCGTGCGTAGACCTTGCTGCCGGCCACGTCGACTTCGAGCAACTTGTGATCGAAACCGATGGAGGCGTTGAACCGCTCCATCAGCTCCGCAGTAGCGCCGGCGAAACGCCCGCCCCAGGGCTTGTCAGACTGTTCGCCCGTATTCGGCGAGCGTTTCTTGCTCGCCGTCATCCCTGACGAAGGATCTCGTCGAAGACGTCCACGACCTCGCCGATCTGTTCCTTCTCGACCACGAGGGGAGGCAGGAAACGAACCAGGTCGGTCGCGCAGGGAGCGACGAGGATCTCGCGCTCGCGGAAGGCGGCGAGGTAGTCCGCCGGCGCCTTGTCCTTCATAACGGCCCCCTGGATGAGCCCGCGACCGCGGATCTCGCTGATCTTTTCAGGGTAGCGCCGCTGCAGCTTCTCGAGTCCCACCCGCAGATGCTCACCCTTCTCCTGGATCCCTTCCAGGAAACCGTCAGCCATCAGCTTGGTCAACACCGCCAGAGCCACGTTGGCGACCACGGGATTGGCACCGAAAGTGGCGGCGTGATCCCCCGGCTTCACCGCGTCAGCCACCTTCTGTTTCATCAGAGTGGCGCCGATGGGGAGCCCACCCCCAAGCGCCTTGGCCAGGGTCATCACATCCGGTTCGACGCCATACTGTTCGTAGGACCACAGGGACCCGGTGCGTCCCATGCCCACCTGGATCTCGTCGAATACGAGCAACATATTACGCTCGTCGCACAAGGTCCGCAGGCCCTGCAGGAATTCGTCGGTGGCCACGTGGATGCCGCCCTCTGCCTGGATCGGTTCGACGAGAATGGCGCAGGTCTCATCCGTGAGCGCCTTCTCCACCGACGCCAGGTCGTTGAAGTCGGCAAAATCGACACCCGGCAGCAGCGGCTCGAATCCCTGGTGATACTTGGGTTGCCCCGTCGTCGAGATGGAGCCGATGGTGCGCCCATGGAACGAATCGTTGAAGGCGAGGTAACGGAACTTGCCTCCCGCGACGGTGTTCCCCCACTTGCGCGTAAACTTCAGCGCCGCCTCCCAGGCCTCGGTGCCTGAATTGCAGAAGAACACGCGGTCGGCGAAGGAGTTCTCCACCAGCAGTTGCGACAGTCGTGTCGACGGGACCGTGTGATAGAGGTTGGACACGTGCATCAGCTGCCCCGCTTGCTCCTCGATTGCCTTGAGGATGTCGTAGTCGCCGTGACCGAAAGCGTTGACTGCCAGGCCGCTGACGAAGTCGAGATAGCGATTGCCGTCGAGGTCGAACAGATAGACCCCATTGCCGCGCTCGAGGACGAAATCCGGCCGGCCGTACGTCTGCAGGATGTACTGGTGCTCCTGTTCAATCACCTTGTCGGTTCTCATTTGGTTCGTTCCTTGTCGCTGCGCTGCTTTGCGAGACTGACGCTATTGTACGATCTGCGTGCCGACGCACGCTATTGTACGATCTTCGTGCCGACGCACGCTATTGTACGATCTGCGTACCGACGCCCTCGTCGGTGAAGAATTCGAGAAGTATGGAGTGTGGGATCCGGCCATCGATGATGTGCGTCTTGCGCACCCCCTCCTTCACCGAATGAACGCCGGCCAGCACCTTCGGGATCATGCCTCCGTGGAGGACGCCGGCGGTGATCAGGCCATCCACCTGCCCAAGGCGCACCGTCGACATCAGCGTGCTCTCGTCGGCTGGATCTTTCATGATGCCGGTCACGTCGGTGAGAAAGACGAGCTTCTCCGCGTGAACCGCGGCGGCGATCTCGCCGGCCGCGGTGTCGGCGTTGACGTTGTACGCCGCGCCATCCTCGCCACGGCCGATGGGTGCGATGACTGGGATCGTCTCGCGGGCGATCAGCTCGTTCAGTGGCGAGGCATCGACGGCCTGCACATCCCCTACGAAGCCCAACTCAACGGGGCCGTCCGGGGTCTGGGCTACATGCGGTCGGACCGACAGGATACCGGCATCCCGAGCCGAGACACCGACGGCGTTGCCACCCAATGCGTCTATTGCCTCTACTAGGCCGGCGTTAACCTCACCGAAGAGCACATCCTCGACGACCTGCATCGTATCGTGGTCCGTTATCCGCAGTCCATTGACCCGTTTCGTCTCGATTTCCCGTTCCTTCAGTCGTCGGTCGATGGCGGGGCCACCACCGTGGACGATGACTGGATTGATGCCGACAAGCTCCATGAACACGAGATCCTTCAGAACCGTATCTGCTCCAGCGACGGTGGTCAGCGTGCTGCCGCCATACTTGACGACGACCGTCTTTTCGCGAAAGGACTGGATGTAGGGCAAGGCCTCCACGAGGATGGCGGCCTTGTCGATATACTCTTGCAGATTGTGTTGCATCGGTTCAACTGTCTCCCACCGCCAAGCCAGTCAGGGTCGTCAGCCGCCCGCCGACCCCTTTCGATTCAGCCGCGGTACGGGAGACGACGAAGATCGTATTCTCTCCGGCCAAAGTGCCCATCACCTCCGGCCACTCCATCCGGTCCACAGCCTCACACACGGCCTGGGCGTGCCCTGACAGAGTCCTGATCACCAGGATGTTGCCCGCCCTGTCCGCATGGGTGACATAATCGCGCAATTCACGCTCGAGGACGTTGCGGTCAGCGTGCTGCACGCCGTTGTCGGACAGGGAATAACGAAACCCGCCATCCGCCTGCGGGATGCGGACGACGCCCAACTCACGCAGATCCTTCGACAAGGTTGACTGACTGACATCGATACCGTGTCCGCCCAGGACCTGGGCCATGCGCTCATGGGTATCGATCCGTTCGTCTCGCAGGACCTGACGAATCATGGCATGGCGGCTCTGTTTTGCTGTCGGCATTTGGAATATTTATTCCACAATTGTAAATAAGTATTCAATATAGAACGCGACGCTTACCCTGTCAATCATCGTCGGCGAGGGCGGGATGGCCGGATTCATGGGGGGACAGAAGTTCAGACAGCCTCTGTTTCAGCTCTCTCGCATCCAGACCCCGAACCATGCCGCCACCCACCGTGATGGACACGGTCTGGGTCTCCTCCGAAACGACGATGGTCACAGCGTCCGTTTCCTGGGACACGCCCAGCGCAGCTCGGTGCCGGGTGCCCAGGCGCGGGTCTCCCACCTCCTCAGCCAACGGCAAGGTACAGCTTGCCGCCACGAGGGACTCTCCCTGGATGACGACAGCTTGGTCGTGCAGCGGTGAGCGGGGTGTGAAGATTGTCGTGAGCAGGTCCGCCGAGACACTCGCGTTGAGGGGCACACCCGATTCGATGATTGCCGCCAGACTTGCCTCGCGGGAAATTACTATGAGTGCGCCGTAGCCGCGATCTGCGAGCTGCACGGCGCCATTGACGACCTCGTCGATAACCCGCGACGGCTCGCCCTTGTAGAACCAGTTCAGGATCGGACTCTGCCCGAGGACGACGAGCATGCGACGCAATTCGGGCTGGAAAAGGATGACGAGGAGGATGAGCAGGATCGATTGCACCTGCTCGAGCAGATAGGCCAGCGCCGCCATCTCCAGCCAGCGGGCCGCCAGGGCGACGGTGGCCAGCAGGAACAGGCCGGCCAGCATCTGCGCCGCGCGCATTCCACGAATGAGGTTGAGGAGGCGGTAGACGACGAGCGTCACGACGAGCAGATCGAGGACGGAGATAACGCTGACCGGCAGAAAGCCGAAGAGCTGGAAGAGAACGAGATCGTCCATCGACTTGTCAGCCTCGAGCCGGGGCTTCGATGGACTCGGCCATACGCACGGCGCGCACTGTTGCGGCCACATCGTGCACCCGCAGGGCGCCGGCGCCATGGGCGACGGCGAGGACGGCGGCCGCCAGACTGCCTTCGAGGGCCTCTTCGGGAGATATGCCCATTGGCTTCCAGATAAAGGACTTGCGCGAAGCGCCGATGACGACGGGACAGCCACCCACGCCGAATTCCGAGGCCCGTCGAATCAGCTCGCGATTGCCGTCGACGGATTTACCGAAACCGATGCCGGGGTCGAGGGCAACACGGTCGGCGCTGAGGCCCCGCTGCTGCGCGAATTGGAGCCGGGCGGTCAGATATTCGCGAACCTCTCCGGTCAGATCGTCGTACTGCGTGTCTTGCTGCATGGTGATAGACGTTCCACGCCGGTGCATCAGGATGACAGGCGCCCCCGCCCGTGCGGCAATGTCAGCCATAGCCCCCGACTCGTGTTCGAAGGCACTGATGTCGTTGATGATATCCGCCCCCGCCGCCAGCACCCGGGACGCGACGGTGGTCTTCACAGTGTCAACGGATATGGGTGCGTCGCTCTGCCGGCGTATCGCCTCCACGACGGGGACGACGCGGCGGCATTCCTCCTCTGCGGACACCGGGGTCACCTCGCCGTAAACCGGGGGGCGTGACGACTCCCCGCCGATATCGATGATGTCGGCGCCCTCGTCGACCAAGCGCGTTGCGTGGTCCACCGCCCGCTGCGGGTCGACATGACACCCACCGTCATAGAACGAGTCAGGCGTGACGTTGAGCACTCCCATGATCTGTACCCGGCTGCCAAAATCTAGCTGCCGGTCACCGTGCAGTCGCCAGATCACCCCGGCGCTTCGTCTTGCACCGGCGACTCCGGAGACATCGCGTG